>JAWKIN010000017.1:0-76221 GCA_041394345.1 Acidimicrobiales bacterium
ACGCCCGCCGTTACCTCGCCGTCGGGCGACCAGATCACCATCGACCCGAAGCCGATAAGGATTGGTGGCTCGGTTGGGTCCATCACCTGCACCCAGATGCCCTCGTCCTCACCGATACGGCCAGCGAACGCAAACGCTTCGCCGTTTGCCGACCAGCCCGAGTGGCTCTGCGCGAACTGAGCGAAGTAGGGCAGGTACTGCTCCACCACCATCTGCGAGGGGAAATACTCGGGCGATACGGCAACCTCGCCACCGGCCCAGTAGTGCCAGCGCGCCCCACCAACCGAGGGGCCTTCGGGTACTTCAAGCCACGCCAGCATCGATCCGTCAGGACTCCACTCGAAGGCCGCAACCGTTTTGTCGGTGACGATGACTTCGAGACCCGTGTCGATCTCGGCTACTCGGAGAGTGGACGTCGGACCGCCCCCATCCTGAACGGTCATCAGTTCCGGAGGGCCCGCCTGGAACGCAACAAGTTCGTGGTTGGGATTGACGACAAACTCTGTTGATCGGCCGATGGGAGCCACCACGTTCTCGGACCCATCGCGAAGATCAATCACCGTGAGCGCATCGTCGAGGTGAACCAGCACTCGGTTTTGGTCGAGCCACGCTGGTGCGGTGAACGAGCCAGAAGCAGGGCCAAGATCGACATTGGGGCCATCACTCCAGATGACCAACTGCCCGTCATTGATGTGGCCCAGGATCGAGTTGTCGTCGGGCGCAAACGACACATAGAACGGCACTGCCGTGCCAATAGCCTTCGCCGGCTCGCCGGGGACGACCGTGCCCAGTTCGAGTTCGGGCCCGCCAAACGGATTGGGTCGGAGATACGCCAGCGTGTCGCCGGCAGCATTCCACTGCATGTAAACGGGAAACGTCGACCCGATGGACGTTTGCGATTTTGCGTCGCCGTCCATCTGGAGTTGGGTGATCAGGATGTCGACATCGGTGTACGACACCCAGCCGAGCGTCTGCCCACCAGGGGCCCAAACGGGCTGGGCCGCGCCAGTAGCGCCGCCACCATCGACGATTCGGGCACCGCTGCCGTTTGGGTTCGACACGATGAGAACGGACTCGTCGAGGATCGCGAGCTGGCCTGGCAACCCGGCGAGCGGATCGAAGGGAATCGCCTCGACTCCCGGCTGCTCTTCGAGCGTGGTCGGGTCGCCCAACGGCCTGTCGGCGTCGGCCGCGTCGGAGTTTGCGCTCGAGCAGGCGCCAGCGAGAAAAATAACCGAGAGAAGTGTGGCGAGTGAGCGTCCGATCGTGACACGTTAGTCCCCAACCGGGGAATCCCGACGCCACCCAAACCGAACAAGCACCACGTGAATACCGAGAGAAACAGCCACTCAACTTCCCCCAAACACCTTCGAGCTACTAGAAGTGTCCATGACCGACTTGACCACGCCGCTCGACTCGTTCTCGGCCCGCCCGACCGACTGGTCATGAGCGGGGCGACCATCCCGCCGTTACGTATGGCGACGAGACCTTGACCTACGCCGAGTTCGACTCGGCGGCCAATCGTCTCGGTCGCCACATGGCCGCACTCGGTGTCAACCAGGGCGACTTTGTCACAATTGGGGCGCCGAATTCGATCCAGTTCGTCGTAAGCACTGCGGCCTGCTGGAAAATTGGTGCAATCCCGCAGCCGGTGTCGTCGCGACTCCCGGCCGCCGAACTCGATGCCATCGTCGACCTTGCCGATGCGGCGTTGGTTGTTGGGGTTTCGTCTGGCGACCGCCCGAGTCTGCCCCTTGGCTTTACGCCCGACGAGTCGATCGACGATTCACCCTTGCCTGACGTCGTGTCACCTGCGTGGAAAGCCCCCACGTCAGGCGGGTCGACCGGCCGACCCAAGCTGATTGTCTCAGGCGATCCCAGCATCTTCGACGACGCCCTCGCGGCGCGGGCGACGCTCTTTGGCGCGACCCCAGGTGGCGTCATGGTGATGCCAGGACCGCTCTATCACAATGGTCCGTTTATCTGGGCACTGCAGGCGCTCTTGATCGGGTGCCACATTGTCGTGCTCGGGAGGTTCAACCCCGAGGAGACCCTGGCCAGTATCGAGAAGCATCGGGCCCAGGCGGTCTACATGGTGCCAACCATGATGCAGCGCATCTGGAAGCTTGATCCCGAAACGCGCGACAGCTATGACCTGAGCTCGCTCGTTCGCTTGTGGCACCTGGCCGAGCCGTGCCCGGGCTGGCTGAAGCATGCATGGATCGACTGGCTTGGACCCGACGTCATTTGGGAGCTCTACGGCGGGACCGAAGGGCAATGCGCAACCGTCCTTGACGGCAACGAGTGGCTGACCCACCCGGGATCGGTCGGTCGGCCGACCAGCGGCGAGCTACAAATCCTCGACGAGGACGGCAACGTGCTGCCCGCAGGCGAGATCGGCGAGGTCTGGATGCGCCCGACGGGCCGTGACACACCCACCTACTACTACCTGGGCGCCGAGACCGAGTCTCGCGACGGGTGGGAGTGCCTCGGCGATATCGGCCGACTCGACGATGAGGGCTACCTGTATCTCGCCGATCGCCGCACCGACATGATCCTCGTCGGTGGCGCCAACGTGTATCCAGCCGAGGTCGAAGCCGCGATCAATTCCCATACGAGTGTTGGCTCGTCGGCGGTGATCGGGCTCCCCGACGAAGATAAGGGCAACCAAGTTCACGCCATCATTGAGGCAACGGGACCAATCGACGAGGCCGGAACCTTCAGCGTCTTCGCCGACCACCTCGTCGGCTACAAGCTCCCGCGATCGTTCGAATTTGTGAACGAGCCGCTTCGCGACGATGCTGGCAAGGTTCGTCGTTCTGCCCTTCGAGCGGAACGACTGTCGTCCACCCAGGAGGCGTCGTGACCGACCAGCCAACCGACGCCGTTCGCTTGGCATCGCCACCGAGCCCGTGAGGCGGCTCGACGCCAACATCGCCGGTGCGAAGGGGCCATACCGTTCGATTTCATCACTGGTGGACACTCCAATCTCACGTATCGAGTCGTCGACACAAACGGCCGGGCACTCGTGTTGCGCCGGCCGCCGCTTGGCATGGTCCTGGCGACCGCCCACGACATGGAGCGAGAGACCGCATCGTCGCGGCAACAAGACGTCGGTCCCTGTTCCAGCCGCCCTCGGCCATGCACCGACGAAGTGCCGTCAACGACGCCCTGTTTTATGTCATGGACTTTGTCGACGGCGTGGTGATGCATAGTGACGAGGTGTCGAGCGTCGAGATGCCCAACATCGCCTCACACGGGGACCGGCGAGCACCTGGCCGTCGATGTTTGCGGCGCTGCACGCCGTCGACCGATGACATTGGCCTTGGTGACCTTGGGCGCAAAGAGGCCTTCCTCGATCGTCAACTCAAGCGCTGGAGCACCCAATGGGAAGGCTCCAAGACACGAGAGCTGACCCAGATGGACGAGGCGTATGCGGGTCTGATGGCATCCAAACCTGAGCAGCGACACCGGCATCGTCCACGGCGACTACCGCCCGGCAATATGCTTGTCGACCCCGTGGCTGGTTCGGTTAGCGCTGTGCTCGACCGGGAGCTCTGCACCCTCGGCGATGTGCTTGCCGATCTTGGCTATCTGCTCAACAACTGGGTCGAACTGGGCGATGAGCTGGCATGTGGAAAGACCTCGTACCCGACTGCCATCGCTGGATTGCTAGGTCGATCCCAGATCGTCGAGCGCTACATCGAGAAGACCGGCTTCGAGGTTGGCAACGTTGACTACTACCGGGCGTTCCAGGCCTGCGCCTCGCGGCGATCGTCGAGGGCGTGCTCGCTCGCTACCTAAAGGGAGTCATGGGCGATGATGCCGTCGACCTCGACTCGTACCGCAACCAGGTCGAATCGCTGGCCAACGAAGCTCAGACTGCTTTCGTAACCCTCGGGGTGATGTTCGGCTAGATTCCGTAGGGCGTTCCGAACAGCGGGCGCCTGACAACTGCCATGGAGGCATCAACTCATGACCGGTTCGCGCATCTTCGCCGCTGAGGCGCTTGGCACGTTCATCGTCGTTGCGTCAGCAGTTGGCGCCGTTGCCCCTTCCTGCGACCCCGCTTGGGCCTTCTTGGGGTGGCTGTTGTCGCCGGCTCCGGGCGTTCGCCGCCTATGCCTTGATCGGTGGCATTTCCGGCGGCCATTTCAACCCGGCGGTCAGCGCCGGTTTGGCGATGGCCAAGCGGATTGACCTTGGCGCACTCCCGGTCTATTGGGGTGGCCAGTTCTTCGGGGCAGTCGCTGCGGTATTCGGTGTGCTCGCCGTGGCCCGAGGTCGCGTAGGGCGGATTCGATGCCGACTCACCAACTTCGGTGCTAATGCGTATGGCCACGACCTCGGGTTCTCCAGTTTGGCGCCGTCGCCGTGGCCGAAACTTGCTTAGCGCTTTCGTGCTTGCCTACCTCGGCGTACGCAGCAGTGGGGCACCGCTATTGCGGGTGCCCTGCCCATCGGCGCCGCGGTCACCCTTACCCATCTTCTGTCGGCGTCAGTCGACGGTGGCGGTGGCAACCCGGCCAAGGCATTGGCCACTGCGCTGCTTGTCCGGGCCGATGCGCTTAGCTCGGTGTGGGCGTTCTCGTGCTGCCACTCGCCGGTTCGCTCCTCGGCGTCCTGGCGTGGGTGGCGGTCGACGATATGACGCTGGAAGACACGTTCTTCGACGAACTCGGTTTCGACGAAGCGCGTGACGCTCTGCAGGACGCCATCGACTAACCACCGCGCGCGTTCGGGGTCAGACCCCAAGCGCGCGGTTGGTCGAGGGGCACGTGCTATCGTGACCGTTCTGCCCGTCAGTCATGCGGGAGAGTCGATCAGCTTGCTGGTCCGCCGAAGGAGCAACCGCCCCGGAATCTCTCAGGCACCCGTACCGCATGACATCAGCAGTTCTGGAGAGCGGTGAGGTTTCCTCGGAAGCAGCTCACCCACCGAAGGGGAACGCCACACGGCTAATCTCTCAGGTACCTGTACAGAAGGGGCACCAGTGATCGACGAGTCGAGGTGCCCATGACCGAACTGCGCAGAACCCCACTACACGCGCTCCACAGCGAACTCGGCGGTCGTCTTGTCGACTTCGCCGGCTGGGAGCTCCCCATCCAGTACGACGGCGTCATCGCCGAGCACACCTGGTGCCGTGAATCCGCTGGCCTGTTTGACGTGTCGCACATGGGTGTCGTCGAGCTCCATGGTGACGACCGCGCCGTCGCCCTTGAGCGACTCACGCCAGCAGGAATCACGACGCTTGAACCGGGCAAGATTCGCTACGCCCTGTTCACCCTGGGCAATGGTGGGGTTCTCGACGATCTCATGGTCACCAATGCCGGAACCCACCTGAGCCTCGTGGTCAATGCTGCTCGCCGTGACGTTGACCTTCCCCATCTCCGCCAATGGCTGCCCGACCTTCGAGTCGTCGAACGAGACGACCTCGCTCTCCTCGCCCTCCAGGGCCCCAAAGCCGTCGACGCGCTTAGCCGGCTTGCTCCCGCCGTGAGCGAGCTCTACTTCTTGGAAGCCACGACCATCACGATCGACGATGTCGCTATTGGTGTCTCGCGTTCGGGTTACACCGGCGAAGACGGCTTCGAGCTCACGATCGCCAACAGCGACGTCGAGCAGATCGCTCGCCTCCTACTCGCACAACCCGAGGTGAAGCCGGCGGGGCTCGGTGCCCGCGACACGCTTCGCCTTGAAGCTTCGCTTTGCCTCTACGGTCACGAGCTGACCGAGAACACCTCGCCGGTCGAGGCCGACCTCAAGTGGACGATTCCCAAACGTCGACGAGAGGCCCGTGACTTCCCCGGCGCCCACATCATCATGGACCAGTACGAAAACGGCCCCGAACGCATCCGGGTCGGCATCGCCCCTGAGGGCAAGCGTCCAGTCCGCGACGGCGCCGAACTTCGCACTCCTGGCGGCCAACATAGTGGCGTCGTGTGCTCCGGAGGGTACGGGCCCACTGTTGAGCGCCCGATCGCCATGGCCTACGTCGCGACCGAGCATTCGGCTGTCGGCACCGAACTCGTCGCCGACGTCCGCGGCGCCGACGTTTCTGTCGTCGTCTGTGATCTCCCGTTTGCCCCCCACCGCTACCACCGTCAAGCGAGCCAATCATGACCTCATTTTCCCAACGCCACATCGGTCTCACCGCCGCCGAGGCCAGCCGAATGCTCGACACGCTCGGCTACCCATCGACCGACGCCCTGCTCGCCAAAGCCGTTCCCGAGAGCATCCAACTCGACGGTGGGCTGACGCTTCCCGGACCGTTCAGCGAGGCGGAAGCCACCGCTCGCATCCGGTCGTTGGCCGACCAGAACGTGGTGCTCGAATCGCTCATTGGCGCCGGCTGGAACGACACGATCACGCCACCGGTCATCCTGCGCAACATGATCGAGAACCCG
Organism: Acidimicrobiales bacterium; assembly: GCA_041394345.1. Lineage (GTDB taxonomy): Bacteria > Actinomycetota > Acidimicrobiia > Acidimicrobiales > SZUA-35 > JBBKWJ01. The sequence goes on from JAWKIN010000017.1 coordinate 6,408, forward strand.
GCGTGGTACACGTCCTACACGCCGTACCAACCCGAGATCAGTCAAGGCCGACTCGAGATGCTGCTGGTGTTCCAGACCATGATCGCCGACCTCACCGGCTGTGAGCTTGCCAACGCGTCGATGCTCGACGAGGCGACCGCCGCCGCGGAGGCGATGACCCTGCTTCGACGGGTCACGAAATCGAAGCTCGACACCTTCTTTGTCGACTCGGAGTGCCACCCATCCACGATCGACGTCGTGACGACGAGGGCTGAGCCGCTCGGCATCAAACTCATCATCGGCGACCCCAACACCGATTTGGTGGCGTCCGAGGTCTATGGGGCGCTCCTTGCTCAGACCGGCACGACGGGTCGCCTGCTCGACCTGGCATCGATCATCGACGACTGCCATGCCGCCAATTGTGCGGTCGGCGTCACGACTGATCTGCTGGCGTGTTGCTTACTCACGCCTCCTGGCGACCTCGGCGCAGACGTGGTGGTTGGCTCGGCTCAACGCTTCGGCGTCCCAATGGGCTTCGGTGGACCGCACGCTGGCTTTATGGCGGCTCATAACGCGCACGCTCGCTCCCTGCCCGGCCGTTTGGTGGGCGTTTCCGTCGACGCCAACGGCGACCCGGCGTTGCGCCTCGCACTACAGACGCGAGAGCAACACATCCGGCGCGAAAAGGCGACATCAAACATCTGCACGGCCCAAGCCCTGCTGGCCAACGTCGCTGCGGCCTACGCCTGCTGGCACGGACCAGACGGACTCACCGCACTAGCGGGCCGAATCAACGGTTACGCAGCAACGCTCGCCGCTTCGGCGACGGCTGCCGGTCTGTCGGTGAACGACTCGTTCTTCGACACGGTGACCGTGACGGTGCCCGGCCGGTCCGACGAAATCGTCGCCGCCGCCGTGACCCGCGGCATCAACCTCCGGCGTGTCGACGCCGACCGAGTAGGGGTCAGCTTCGATGAGGTAAGCACACTGGCGACCGTCGACGCCGTGCTTGAATCGTTTGGGCTCACCACCGTCGCGGCCACCAACAGCTCCATTCCCTCGGCTCTCGCTCGCCGCAGCGAGTTCCTCACCGACGGGCGCTTCCACAGCTTCCGCAGCGAGACCGACATGATGCGCTGGCTCCGCCGCCTCGCCGACCGGGATCTCGCGCTCGACCGCACCATGATTCCGCTCGGATCCTGCACCATGAAACTCAACGCGGCCGCCGAGATGGACCCGATCACGTGGCCCGAGTTTGCGTCGATGCACCCGCTCGCCCCGGCGGATCAGGCCGCGGGATACCTTCGGCTCATCGCTGACCTCGAGGCCGCGTTATGCGAAATCACTGGATACGACGCGGTATCGCTGCAACCCAACGCAGGAAGCCAAGGCGAGTACGCCGGACTTCTGGCTATTGCTGCTTACCACCGGAGTCGGGGCGAGGATCAGCGTGACGTGTGCCTGATACCGGCGTCGGCGCACGGCACCAACGCGGCGTCCGCCGTCCTTGCTGGCATGCGTGTCAGCGTGGTTGCGTGCACCGACTCCGGCGATGTCGACCTCGTTGACCTCCAGGCGAAGCTCGATCAGCATGGCGATCAGGTAGCCGCCATCATGATCACCTACCCGTCAACGCACGGCGTCTATGAGCAGGACGTGCGACGAATCTGCAATCTTGTCCACGAGGCGGGCGGCCAGGTCTACACCGATGGCGCCAACCTCAACGCAATCGTTGGGTTCGCGAAGCCAGGCGAGTTCGGCTCCGACGTGAGCCACCTCAACTTGCACAAAACGTTCTGCATTCCCCATGGCGGAGGCGGTCCGGGGGTCGGGCCAATCGGTGTTCGTTCGCACCTCGCGCCATTCCTACCGGGCGCCGGCAGCGGACCTGTGTCGGGAGCGCCGTTCGGATCGGCTGGCATCCTGCCGATCACCTGGATGTATATCCAGATGATGGGACCGGACGGACTTCGTGCCGCAACCGCGGCGGCCGTACTTTCCGCCAACTACCTCGCACATAAGCTGCGTGACCATTTCCCGATTCTGTACGCCGGGCCAGCCGGGTTGGTTGCCCATGAGTGCATTGTCGACATCCGCCCAATTACGGCCGCAACCGACGTGACGGTCGATGACATCGCCAAGCGACTGGCCGACTGCGGCTTCCACGCTCCGACGATGTCGTTTCCCGTTCCCGGCACGCTCATGATCGAGCCGACCGAGTCCGAGAGCCTTCAAGAGCTCGACCGGTTCATCGACGCGATGGTCATGATCCGAAACGAGATCGCCCAGATCGAAGCCGGTGAGGTGGCCGTTGAGGACAGTGCGCTACGTCATGCTCCCCACACGGCAGCGGCCTTGATGGCTGAGACCTGGGATCGTCCATATAGCCGCACAACCGCCGCATTCCCGTTACCAGGTATGGACCGAGACAAGTACTTTCCACCCGTCGGGCGAGTCGACAACGCGTACGGCGATCGAAACCTCAGTTGCTCGTGTCCGCCGCTTGATGCGTACGGGGAGCTTTAGCGGCGTCGCTACCCAGACCGGAACGCTCGGGCCAGCAACGGGGTGTTTGGCTCGAGGGAGCGACTCGCCGCCGCACCCCAGGGATATCCGGCATCGCCGGGTCGACGAACGGGTGCTCTGACGGGCCCGTTGTCGATCGGCTCGGCGTGGGTGGGCTCCCGGTGCTCGTGTTGTTGCCTGCCCGTGCGGAGATCTTCGAGCGTCCAGCCCATCGGCGCGGTGCGGGTTGAGGCGTGGGCCGCGCACACGGGGATCCCCGCGACTGCTTCAACGAGGTCAACGAGCAACACCCTGGATCCGGATGAGTCAAACTGAAGACTGGCAGCAGCCGAGCGGTTGCAACTGAGTCGTGCACAGCGGAGTCCCACCCGGCCGAAAATACACCAATCGTCGGTCGGACCTGCGGATAGCCAGAACGCTCCTTGTTGAAGCAAACCGAGTGGCCTTACCCAAAAGCCACCACAATTGCCGACGATGCGTCAGAATAGGCCGCCTGCACCAGTAATTCGTACGGCATGGGCCGCTAAGCAACCCCTCCCACCATGCGCAAGTTCCGGCGAAACCAACCGATAGACGGATAGGCCCAGATCGGTGACCGGTTTCCCTCACCCCAGAAGCAACTCGCAATGACTCAACCCCAACACGCCAACTACCCCGAGATGACCCCGTACGGGGCAAAGTACGAGCCGCCCGCTGGTCTTGTCGCGTCCGCTCGGGTGGCTGCGCTTCGGGGATTCCGCCTTGTTGGGCGACTCACCGCCCGCCGGCGCGTCAAGCCGGAGTACCTGATTATCGGCACCAAGCGAGGCGGTACGACATCGCTCGCTCGCTGGCTCCTCGAACACCCCGACGTTGGTTCACTGTGGCCGTCGCGCGAGACGCGCAAGGGCACCTACTACTTCGACGTCAACTACGGGAAGGGCCAAGCGTGGTACCTCTCCCATTTCCCGACCGAGTTCGGGCATCGCCTGGCCGAGAAGCGGGCGGGCCGCCACATCACCATCGGCGAAGCCACGCCGTACTACCTTCACCACCCGCACGCCGCCGTCCGGGCGAGGCGACTCCTTCCTGACGTGAAGGTCATCGCGCTCGTTCGTAATCCAATGGAACGGGCCTACAGCCACTGGGTCGAGCGAACCCGCAACGGTGTCGAGACGCTGTCCTTCGCCGAGGCCGTGAAGGCTGAGTCCGACCGACTGGCGGGCGAAGAACAGCACATGCTTGATGACCCGAGCTATGTCAGCTTTGCTCATCAGCACTACTCATACGTCGATCAGGGCCGCTACGCCCGCGGGCTTCGCCGTTGGCTCGAGGCCTACCCGCCGGAGCAGGTCCTCATCCTTCGCTCCGAAGACCTCTACGCCGACCCAGACAAAACCTACGGCCAAGTCCTCGATTTCCTCGATCTTCGTGACCACGTCCCCGCAAGCTTCGCGGCCTGGAACAAGAAGCCGAAGGAACCGATCGACGACAGCGTCATGGCCGAACTCCGAGAACTCCTCAAGGACGACATCGCCGAACTCGAATCCCTGCTAAACCGCCCGATGGGCTGGTTGTAACCGCTTGATGGAACCTAAAGCCCGGCAGAAGGTGTTGTTCATCGGCGGCATCGGCCGTTCTGGAACAACGATCATCGAGAAGCTCCTGAACGAGGTGCCCGGCACCTTTTCGGTAGGCGAAACAGTGCACCTGTGGGAACGGGGTGTCCAGGCGAACGAGCGTTGCGGTTGCGGCGAGTCGTTCGTCGATTGCCGCCAATGGGCGAACGTCGGCGAGCTAGCGTTTGGCGGTTGGTCGAATGTGCCGCTCGACCGGGTGATTGATCTGCGCTGGTCGGTCGACCGGAGTCGGCGGCTTCCCCAGATGCTGCGCTCGCTCAGGTCAGGGACCAATACCGACGACCAAAACGAATACCTCGGCTATGTGTCTGGCGTGCTTCATGCGGCCGCAAAGGCCGCAGGCGGAGCCGCCGTACTGCTCGATTCGTCGAAGCACCTCTCGACGGCTGCGCTCTACGCCCTCGATCCGACACTCGATGTTCGGGTGTTGCATATCGTGCGTGATCCTCGGGGCGTTGCGTACTCGTGGATGAAGCAGGTGGCCAGGCCAGAAGCTGAGGGCGAGCAGATGCCTACCTACCGGCCCTCGCGCACGGCATTCCGGTGGATGACCGACAACGCTGGTTTTGAGGCACTGGGCCGAACCGTCCCGACGCTCACCATGCGGTACGAAGATGTTCTGCAGGACCCAGCCGGGTCATTGGCAAAAATGACGGCGCTCGCCGACCTCCAGGCAACCCGTGAGGACTTCACGTTCCTCGACGGCAACACGGCGACCTTCTCGACGCCGATGCATTCAGTAGCCGGCAACCCCCTGCGCTTCGGTGGCGAGCAGACGACCCTCACGCTCGACGACAAGTGGCGCGAAGGGCTTGACCAGAGGTCGCGACGTGTCGTCACCTCGATCACTGCGCCCGGCCTCCTCCGCCACCGCTATCCCCTGCGCTAACCGCCGCCAACCACCGCCCAACTTCCGTCCCGCTTAACTTCGTTTAGTCGGACCAAACGAAGTTAAGGCCGTGGATAGGGGGTGGTGGCGACAACCTTGCCGTTGCGGACCGTCACACCTTCGGCGGCGAGGAGTTTGGCCTGCCTTGTTTCGTGGCCCGGCACGAGCCGCCCAACCGAGTTGACCACGCGCCACCAGGGCAAATTGTCGAGCCGACGCAAGATTGATCCAACAGCACGGGCAGCGCCGGGGAAGCCGGCTTCGGCCGCGACCTCGCCATAGGCGACGACGTCACCGGGTCCGAGTGAGTAGAGAACTACGACGACTGCCCGCTCGAACTCGGTGAGCACCGACCAGTCATCTCGCTGCTCAGGGTCGGCCATTGGCCTACTCGCCGCTTTCCTTCGCCCACCATGCGTCAAGTCGGCGCAGGACCTCGCCGTCGTCAAGGACGCCCTCGGATCGCTTCAGCTCGAGCAAGAAGGCAGTTGCTTTCCCGACCATCGGCCCCGGCGGCAAGCCGAGATAGTCCATGACGGCCTTGCCATCCATCTGCGGCCGTTCGGCCGCAATGCGATCCTGACGAGCGAGCTCGATAATCCGCTCCTCCAGCTTGTCGACATGATGCTGGATGCGGGCAACCTTCTGCTTGTTGCGGGTCGTGCAGTCACAACGGACCAGCTCGTTGAGGTCGCCAAGAATCGGCCCACCGTCACGGGCATAGCGCCGCACCGCAGAGTCAGACCATCCGTCGGCGAACCCTTTGAACCGGCCGGACAGCCGAACGAGTTCAGCAACGTTCTTGACCAATGGCTGCTCGAACTCGAGGGCCCGGAGCCGAGCCTTCGTGATCTTGGCCCCAACGGCCTCGTGATGCCGGAACGTCACGCCGCCATGTTCAAAGGAGCGGGTTGCCGGCTTCCCGATGTCGTGAAACAGTGCAGCCAGACGGATCTGCAGGTCGGGTCGGGTCTTGGCTGTGACGGCAATGGTGTGCGCAAGCACGTCTTTGTGCCGATGAATCGGGTCCTGCTCAAGGCGCAAGGCCGACAGCTCAGGCACGATCTCATCGACCTCGCCGGAGTCACAAACGGCCCAGAGCCCCTCGGTGGGGTCGGGGACCGTCAGGATCTCGATCAGTCGTTCGCGGCGCTCGGTGACATTCACAGACCACAAGAACTAGCAGATTGGTGGGGGTTTCACTACCGCGTGCTAGTCCTTGGGTGCGACGTCGACCGGCGGCGTGATGCTTACTGGGCCGTCGGAACGGATCGTGAGCGCGGACGAGGCTCCAGCCGTTGGTTCGACTTCGATGTTCTGAAGCTCCTCCGGTGAGGTGATTGCGAGCACAACATCGCCCTCGGGGAGACGGATTCTCGTTGCCTCTCGGCCGGTGACTACGAGGACCCGTTCGGGCAGCGCCGTGAATGACAACGCGACCTCGGACGACACCGTTGACACATCGAGCTCACTGACCGAGAGCCCAGAACCGGCGACCCGACCTCGGTCGGAAACCACCTTGACGGAGCCACTCAGCGCGCCCAGGACGGTGTCGCCGTAGCCGTCGTAGATGGTCACATCCCCGGCAAGTCCGGTTGCCAACACCGTCCCGCCGGTGGCAATGACGACCACTTCGGTTCCCGGCATCACGGTCAAGGTCAGTGCCGAGCGACACGGCATCCGTCCCTCGCAGGTGACCCGGATCACCACCTCGTCGTCGTCCGATGCCGACTCAACCTGCGGTGGGCTAAACAGCCAGCTTTCGTTCCGGGTCAGCGTGTTGGTATCACCCGATGCCACCTCGATGGGTCCGGCGGACGTCACAATGAGCACTCGCCCGACAGCAGGCAACGGCATCAGGGTCCGTTCGGATCGGTCGAGCCATCCGGTCGCTGCCATCGCCATGAGGAGCAGGCCAGCAATACCAGCCGCGACTATCTGCGGCTCGCCATCGCGAACGCTCCCGGCGAGAAACCATGTCAGCGATTGACCGTCAACTCGGCAAAGAACGACCGACTCGATGTGCCAAGGAGAAGCGTGTGCGCACCCTCAGTCGATACCCAGCCGGCGTCAGTCCAGCGTTGGAAGCTCCGGTCGGCGAGAGTGAACCGCAGGGTTGCGGTCGAGCCGGCAGCGATCGACGCACTAGCGAAGCCAGCGAGCACCCGATCGGGCCGATCTGCACTTGTGGTTGGCGGCGCGAGATAGCCCTGCACGACACACGTGCCCGCGACGTCGGAGGTGTTCGTCACGTCGACCGACACGGTGGCGCCGTCGAGGACCGGCTCGCCGAAGCGGAATTCAGCGTAGGAAAGCCCGTAGCCGAACGGCACCAGCGGCTCGATCGCGTGCTTGTCATACCACCGATGACCAACAAGCAGGCCTTCCGAATAATAGAGCTTCTCATCAGCGCCACCTGGGACAATGCCGCCGTCGGCCCATCGGCCACCGCCTTGGGAAAGGTAACCGGCATACGGCCGCCGGGGTCGACGTGGCCGAGTAGTACGTCGGCCAGCGCGTTGCCGAACTCTTGCCCTGGATACCAAACAAGCAATGCGGCGGGGACATCGTCGAGCCACGGCATGTCGATTGCCGAGCCTGCGTTGATCACCACGACCGTATTGGGATTGGCGGCCGAGACCCGAGCGATGAGCTCATCTTGTCGACCCGGTAAGCCGAACATCGGTCGGTCATGGCTCTCGGTTTCCCAGTCGGCATCGAGGCCGACAACCACGACGGCCGCGCCGGCAGCCGCCGCAGCCGCGACCGCCTCGTCAAGCAGTGCGTCCTCGTCGACAGGCGGCAGCCAACCCAAGCGGACACCGGCGAGTTGGATATCGTCGCCCCGATTCCATTCGACCCGAATCGTTGCCTCCGTGCCAGCTTCGAGATGGATGGCACCGATGCGTTCCTCATTCGCGTGCTCGAAGAACCCGAACCCCTTCACGGTGTCGTTCCAGTTGTCGACGACCAGCGTGTCGTTGACGAAGACCTTTGCACCGCCGGTCTGCATCACGCCGAACTGGTACTCCCCGTCGTGTCGACCTTGATCGTGCCGGTAATGCGCTGCGACCAGACCATATTGTCGGTCGGGCCATCGACCACGCCTTGGAGGAACACGTGGATGTTTCGTCCATGACGGATCGAGACTGGCTCAGCTTCCAGGGTGTAGTTGTCGAAGAGTTCGATCGTGACGGGGTTGCCGTCGGTGACCACCCACTGGTCGCTTCCAATCAGGGGCAGATACCGGTGAGCGAGAACACCATCGTGGTGCGTGACCTCTGCCCCCGGGAGGGCTGCGGCTAGGCCGTCGACTGGCGACACGATGTAGTGAGCCGGAAGCTGGGCCGAGCCGCCTCCCTGGATCACACCGGGATGCGAGTTTGGACCGACGACGGCGACGGAGCGAAGCGCACCGGCAGCAAACGGGAGGGTCGCTGGCCGGTCGGCCAGTGGCTTGTTGCGCAAAAGCACCATGCCAGACGTCGCCGCTCGACGGGCGAGCGCTCGCTCCTCCGGGAGGTCAACGCTCTGCTCAGGCGCCTCGTCGGTAGTGGCAAGTCGACCGGCCCGCTGCGCCAATTGGAGCACGCGCAGTACCCGTTGGTCGAGGTCTGACTCACTCACCTCACCGGCGTCGAGCGCGGCCTTCAGGTTGGCGCCTAAGGCATGGGCCGGCCCCGGCATCTCGAGGTCGAGACCGGCGCCAATCGGTGCCGCGGCACTGAGTGTTGCGCCCCAATCGCTCATGATGAGGCCGTCGTAGCCCCACTCGTGTCGCACGACGTCGGTGAGGAGCCAGGCGTGCTCCGTGCAATGGACCCCGTTGAGCTTGGGATACGCCGCCATCATCGTCCAGACCTCGGCGTCCGCCGCGGCCTCAAATGGGACCAGATAAACCTCGCGCAGTACCGCCTCAGTCACCTCGGAGGACACGGTGAGCCGATGCCATTCAACGTCGTTTGCGACCAGGTGTTTGGCGCAGGCGCCGACGCCCTCGTCCTGCACGCCCTGGATGTAGGCGACGGCCAGCGTCGACGTGAGCGTCGGGTCCTCGCCCATGGATTCGAAATTGCGACCGCCCAGCGGGTGCCGAGCGATGTTTATCGTCGGCGCGAGCAGCACGTGTGAGCCTTTGCGGGCAGTTTCTCGGCCGAGTAGCCGCCCAACCTCGGTCACCAGCGCGGGGTCAAACGACGCGCCAAGGGCAATCGAAGCAGGCAGACACACCGCTCGAGCGCCCGACTCGCTGTCACCGCGAGCGCCATTTGGCCCATCGGTCACCTTGACCGCGCCAAGCCCAAGACGAGGAATGGCGGTGGTACGCCACACGTCGGCTCCCGAGACGAGCGAAACCTTCTCGTCGATCGACAGTTGAGTCAGCAGGGCGCTCACTGATGTTGTTATTCGTATCCTCCATCGGGCACTGCCAGCTACGTTGAGACGCTGGCGCCCCGAGGAGGCTAGTGGGGATTCACGCTTGCAGTGTCGCTGGATTGGCAACAGGTGACCATTCCCGTGAACGCGCACCGGTCGCCAATACGACGCCGCGGCCGTCGTTGGGCTGGGCCTCGTCCACGGCCCGCAAGCAGGAGTCATCGGCTGTTGTCGTCAGGCGTCCAGAATCGTCACCGGTCCGAAACATTTGGCTGCTCTCACCTGCCGATTCAGCGGTTTTGGAACCGCTCTGGTGACCTTCATGACAAAGAGAAAACGTCACGCGATCACCATCATCCTCTGGCGTCAGCAACAATCGGGACTCGCACGCGTGTTCAAGGAGCCCACGATGAAAAAAGTGTTTGCAGGCATCATCGCCGGCATGACCGGACTCGCAGTTTCTGCCGTTTGGTCCGGCAGTATCTCGATCAGCTGGCCGTGGAAGGTCATCCCCGATTTCACCGACGTCGAGGTTGCCATAACAATTCCCAACGAAGTACGGATCGTCGAGATTGAGCCCATAACCCTCGACTGCCGAGCACGTGTCCACGCCGAGGTTCCACTCGAAGGAACTGCGAGCACAAGTTGCTCGGCAGGTCTATCGAACCGGACACCGTCTCAATGCAGGCAATAGGTGATGTCGATACCTGTGTCGATGGCACATCGGCTCAAGTCGTGCACCAGCGTGATGGTGGTACTGAGGTCGTAATCCCGGCGAGTCGATCGTGTTCGTGCGGCCTCGGGTCAACACGGTTCTCAGCGCCGATTCGGTCGAGATCAACAAGGGCAGGCTAGGCAAGTTGACCGACGTGTTCCCTTGGGTTTCTGACGATCTCGGTCTGACGCCGCTCGCCTATGCCTACGCACAGAACGTCATTGGATCATCGCAATGCATGGAGGCGGCCTACGACGTAACACACGACGTGCTCATCGAGGCATACCGCCAACAGTTCATTGCCCAGGGCGCAGACCCTGATTCACTCGTTGTTCGCATCGACGGCGAGCCAATCTTCGTCGACCCGCTACCAGTCGAGATGGGCGACGTCTCGATGGGACTGAGCGGCGATGAGGTCACCTGCATTGTCAGCGACGAAGCCTTTGGCGGTGTGCAAGACAGTCAGTAGGTTGACGACGTTGTGCTGACAACTTCGCCGAACTGATTTACGGACAGACTTTCCACGCCGGGCACTCGAGCCGTCACGACGGGTGCCGGCACTGTCAATACCGTCGTTGGCGGCGGGGTTGTTGCCACGGTCGTCGTTGGCGCCACGGTAGTGGTCGGAGCTGCGGTCGTCGGCGGCCGGGTGGTAGCTGGTGCCTTTGTGGTGGAAGGCGCAGCGGTAATCGCCGGGGCGGTGGTCGCAGTAGTAGAAGCAACAGTCGTCGTGGCATCGTCGACAAGCGTGGTGTCGATCTCGACGGTAAGCGTCGTTGGTGCCTCGGTGGTCGTTGATGTTGGCACTGAGGTTGGCTCGCCGGTTGTCGACGTGCTCAGTGACTCTGTCTTCTGCATTTACCCGAGTACCAACCGGCTCGTTGTTCCCCGGCAGACGCGTCACGCCGAAAACGACACCATTGACGGCGAGAAGCACAATGAGCCAGCCCACCCATCGCCAGCCAGTTGTTTCACGCAATCGGTCGAACACCGCTACTCCGAACACCCCATGTTGTAGCTGATTAGGGAATCGAAGTGAATGAAGGAGGTGAAAAAACCTATACAGGCCGTGGCCTTGTCACTACTGTCCATGACCATGGCCGAGCGGAGAAACATTCGAATATCGCCCCGTCTCACCATCCCTGAGAACGAGTTGACCTGGCGTTATGGCCCTTCAGGCGGGCCAGGTGGGCAACATGCCAACACCTCAAACACGCGTGTCGAGCTCCAGTGGGAGATTTCGACACATCAGCAGCCAAAAGCGCGGATAGGGCGCTCCTCGGAAGAGCGTTTGGGACCCCGCGCAGGGTGGTTGTCGACGAAAGCAGATCCCAGGCTCGCAACTGCGCCACGGCCGTCGACCGTCTCATTGATCGAGTTCGCGAAGCGCTCGTCGTGCAGCCGGAGCGACGGAAGACACGGCCCCGCCGAGGGGCCGTTGAGCGTCGCCTCAAAGAGAAGAAACAGCGCTCCTCGCAGAAAGCGCTACGCCGGGAGCGTTTCGACTAGCGACCGGGACGGCGCTCGACGATACTCATGCGATGGGATCAGTGAAGAAAGCATGGGACATGGTCGACGAGGCCAAGGCCGAAATCGAGAACCTCTCTCCTGAGGAGGTCGCCGCTGAGCTCGAAGCAGGGACCGCAATCGTCGTCGACATTCGAGATAATCGGGAGCTCTATCTCAAGGGCAAGATCCCGGGCTCGTTCAACGCACCGCGCGGCATGCTTGAGTTCTGGGTCGATCCTGCCAGCGAGTACTACCGAGATATCTTCAAGCCCGAGAACCGGTACATCCTCTACTGCGCGGGAGGTGGCCGCTCGGCCCTGTCAGCCAAGTCGATGAAGGACATGGGCTACCCCAATGTTGCTCATCTTGAGCCTGGCTTCGGCGGCTGGGAGGCTGCTGGACTCGAGGTGGAAGATTGCAAGGCCGACGCTAAGTGGATTCCAGCGCCTCGCGATTAGCGGACGCCAGCCAGCAGTAGGCAGCCCGGCTCGATGCTGATCTTGACCGCTCCGTAGCTAAGCGGCTCGCCGTCTCCCCAGAGACGAACCTTTTCTGGCAGTGTTAGTGCCACTTCTTTGACGCTGCTGATGGAGACGGCTTTGTTGCGAACGTGACCGCCCCAAAACGTCGTCGGCAAGAACCGCAGCATCTCCCGCCGTTTGATCGGATCGACCGTCATCAAATGGAGCAGCCCGTCGGTGCCTGATGCCTCGGGCAGCACCTTCATTCCACCGCCGAAGTAGGCCGTGTTCGCTACGGCGATCATCGACACGTCTCGGGTTGTCGTTCGGCAGTCCGCCACAATCGTCACCGGAAACGAGCGCAAATGTCGCAGCTGGAGCAGCGTCGCCACCGAGTACTTCGATTGACCAGGAGGGAACGACAAGTTGTTCGCTCGGTCGTTCACGTCGGCGCTAAATCCAGCAGTGGCGACCGTTGCCACGTAGGCCTCGCCTGCCTTCATGAGGTCGACCGGAGTCGCTTCGCTCAACGCTGCGCCTACGGCTGGAGCCAACTTTGTCGGCAGGCCGAAGGCCCGCCCGAAATCATTGCCAGTACCAGCGGCGACGATCCCAAGCGGTACTCGACGGGCAACAGCTTCGCCGACAATCGCGTGGACAAGGCCGTCGCCACCAAGCGCGACGAGTCGGGTCACGGGGAGCCCTTGCCGGTCGATAGCGTCACGAATTCCCTGCGCCGACTCAGGCACGACCACCGCTACCTCCCAGCCAGCGGCCCGATCAGCGTTTGCACCTTCGAGGCGATGTCCCTGGCCTTGCCCTTGCGTGCCGCTGGATTGACCACAAGGTGTGCATGTCTCACCGTGAGAGCCTCGCCGTCGTCGCCGTCAACTACTGGTCCATCAGGCTGTTTCGGGCCTCAACCTTGGCCGTTTGATGAGGTCGTTCCGGTCGTTCTGCAGTTCGAACCGCACAGCCAGGTCGACGCCGGTGAAGGCAAACGGTGCGACATACGCATCCGTCACGGTGGGAGTTACTAGCCCCGATATCGAGGCCGGAGAGTGTCTGACGCCACGGCAGCGTCTCCAAATCACCGCAAGCAAGTACCACGTCGCCCGCGATCAGTTCGATGACCCCGGTGAAATCAGCAGACTTCGTGAAGCGAGCGGAAACCCGACCTGCGCCCCGATGCCGAGGGCATGCGTGCACTGAGTGACGTGACCCGTCCCGCCCTGTTGCAGGCGAAGGTCACTGCGCCGTCATCGAGGTAGAAGGTAACCACCTGTACGCCTCCGGCGACCATCACGCCGTTGGGTAGTTTCTCGTCCACGAGGTCGAACTCGGCCCGTATGCACCACGACCGGTTACGAATGTCCGGCATAGAAGCGGTCCACCTTCGATCGGTGCCGAGGCGGAACAGCAGCTCGTTGCGATTCAGTTCTGACCCCGGGCGGCGCAGCGTGAAAAGCTCCATCCCACGATCATCAAGCGGCAGCACGTTGAACTTTCTTGCCTCGTCCCACCAGATCTGTTGCAGCTCGTGGAGTTTGTCCGGACGCTCGCCGCGAGGTCGTGGTTCTCGGCGAAATCGGTGTCAAGGTGGTAAAGCATCCACGGTTCGTCGTCATACGAACTTTTTGGCACATGCAGTGTCACTGCTTTCCATCCGTCATGGTAGATCCCGGTGCCCAAGCATCTCGTAGTACTGGGTCGTACGTTGACTCGACACCTCGGGGGCACTGAAGCAGTAGGCCATTGACGTCCCCTCAATCGGCATCTGTGGGACACCGCCGAGCGCACTCGGCGTAGCAACACCAGCGAGTTCGGAAAATCGTTGGGGCAACGTCGATTAGGTGGTGGTACTGAGTGCGGATACCACCACCCAGTGGAATCTTGGGGCCAGTGAATGATGAACGGATCTCGAACGCCACCTTCGTAGGTGTTCTGCTTGTAGTGCCTCAACGGGCAATTTCGACCTGGAGCCCAATTCTTTTGGGATAGTTGTTGTAGAAATGCGGCCCGCCGATCAGGTCGATGTCGGCCAGCATGTCCTTGACGTCGCTTCGAATGCCTGTTTGTCGAGCAAGCCTGCTGAGAACGCCGGTCTTACCACCCTCGGAACTGGCGCCGTTGTCGGAAAGCAGGATGACGAGCGTCGAATCAAGTTCCCGTCTTCTCCAAGAAGGCGAGGAGTTCCGGATCTGAGCATCGGTGATCGAGGAAGCCAGCAAAGCCTCCTGCATTCGAGCGGCCAGGGCGACGCTCATCAGCACCCACCGTTCCACGCACGCCCGGGCTGTGCTCGACAACCCGGCATCAACGGGGATAATGCCAAGCGCCTTCTGCTGTTCAAACCAATCGGAGCGGAGAATGTCCCAGCCACGGTCGTAGCGGCCGCAGTATTTCGGATGTAGGCGGCGGGTGCCTGGTGCGGACTGTGCGTTGCCGAACGCAAGATACGCGAAGAAGGGCGCTGCGACGTTGAACGGTGCGAGGTGATCATCGCGACCGATTGATCAACCAGAGCTTCCGAGAGGTGATAGCCCGGATCAGACGGCTGAGCCGCCATGCGGTTGTCGATGACCAGCTCGGGCGAGTACTGGTCGGTTGCACCGCCAAGGAATCCGTAGAACCGGTCGAATCCCCGGCCGAGCGGCCAGTGGCTCATAGGCCCACTCGGACTGCAGTCTTCCATGTTGGCCAAATGCCATTTGCCGAGGGCGAAGGTCGCGTAGCCGTTGGCCCGTAGCACCTCGGGGATGATTCCAGCGCTGGGAGCGATGACGCCACGGCAGTTGGAGAAGCCCGTATCGGTGTTCGACAAGAAACGCATGCCGACCGAATGGTGGTTTCGGCCGGACAGCAAGGCGGCGCGGCTAGGCGAGCACAGCGCCGTGGTGTGGAAGTTGGAGAATCGAAGGCCGTCATTAGCGAGACGGTTGATGTTGGGTGTCTCGATATCGGAGCCGTAGCAACCCAGGTGAGCGAAGCCCGTGTCGTCGAGGACCATGAGCACAACGTTCGGGGCACCTTCGGGCGGAGTTGGTCGTGGCGTCCACCATGGCGTCGAATCGCTGACTGTTGTCCCGATGTTGCCCTCGAAGCTTTCCGTCACGACGCCACAGTAGAGGCTGACGCTTCGGGGTGCCACTGGGCGTGCCGGGCGACGTACCCGTATAGAATCTCGCTGTCGCTCTGTCAGTTGGCGCCTCCGAGCCGACACTGTCTGTCAGCTCGGCGTCCCCGCCCCCGTAGCTCAGTGGATAGAGCATCGGTTTCCTAAACCGTGAGCGCAAGTTCGATTCTTGCCGGGGGCACGCAGCGGAAATGTCTTCCTAACAGGGAAAACACTCCGAACCGCCTGGACGGGCATCGCCACGAATGGGTCCGGGTCGAAGGACCTCGCCTCGCAAAGCGGAAGCCGCCGAGCACGAACACGACGAGCGGAGGGCTCGACTGAAGGGTTACCGCTCGGATCGGTAGCCGCGGTCGGCGAGCCAGGCTCGCGCTCGACCCAGGCGAGCATCCTCACGAAACCGATGCCAACGCGTGTACTCGCTCTCGTACCGACTCAGCTCACGTTGAAACCGCCGAAACGCACCACGCCCGACAAGCGCGTCAGTGAGGCGCGCTGCGATGTCCGGATGATCTATGAACGCAACGAACCGCTGCATGTCGCCGTAGCCGGGCCTCGATCCAAGCCCAACCACCGGTAACCAGCGATCGGAGTCGGCATCGAAGTCGTCAGGACCCTGATCGAAGTCGAACAGCTCCCCCGGCCAGACCGCCCCATCGGCCATGTCGAGCGCATCGCCCAGTTGGTCGAGTTCGACCGGAAGCAGAATCAGATCCGACGTGGTTCGGCTCAAGTAGTGCTCGAGTTCGGTTGCGAGTTCCTCGTCGCCGGTCCAGCCTCGCTCGCCCAACGCATCGACAACAAGACCAGCGATCGCTGCGAGGACATCCGAGCGTTCGACGCGCAGCATGGCACTACCAGCGTGCTGAGACCATCGACAGGAACACTGCCGGACAACGCAGCGTCGACCGCCGCCGTATCAGCGCCTGCGATTCGGAGCTGTCTCGACCAGAGGTCACGACTCATCGACTTCTCGCTCTCCCTCCACCGACAAGCCAACCCTAGATCTGACACCGTCGGAAGGCGGCGAGCGATCACCCATGTAACCGGCGATGTGAGGGTGAGGGGGACCCGTTTGGTGGTCCAGCCGCTATGCGGCTTGGGGTTGATGGATCGTGGTCCACTGTAGGGCGAACTCGGTGGGGGTGAGCTCGCCGTGGGCGGAGTGGGGTCGGTTGGCGTTGTAGTCAAGCCGCCAGTCCTCGACGATCACGCGGGCCTCGAGGAGGTTGTCGAAGCGCCACGAGTTGAGCAGCTCGTCACGGAGCCGTCCGTTGAACGACTCGATCCAGGCGTTCTGCCATGGGCTGCCGGGATCGATGAACAGCGAGCCGGTGCCGTTGAATCGGCACCAGTCGGCGACGGCGTGAGCAATGAACTCGGGACCATTGTCGAAGCGCACGTAGACCGGCGCACCCCGCTGGACGGCGAGGCGATCGAGCACAGCGACGACGCCGTCGGCGTCGATGGATCGGTCGATGTCGATCGCGAAGGCCTCGCGGGTGAACTCGTCGATCACGTTCAACATCTTGAGGGTGCGGCCATCGGCGGTGGTGTCGAACTGAAAGTCCATCGCCCAGATCACGTTCGGTCGGATCGGGCACATCGCCCCGACCTGGACGCCGATTCCGGTGAGACGCTTCTTGCGGCGGCGCTGCGGGACGCGTAGTCCCTCGTCGCGCCACAGCCTGCGGATGCGCTTGTTGTTGACCTTCCAGCCGGCCCGGCGGGCCAGCTTCGCGGCGCGTCGCCATCCCCAGCGGGGCCGGTCGGTGGAGAACTTGCGCAGCCAGGCGCGCAGCGCCTCCTCGGCGGTGACCGGTGGCGGTGTGAGCCGTCGGGTGGAGCGATGGATGCCAACGGTGCGACATGCCCGTCGTTCCGAGACCCCGAACCGGGTGAGCAGCATCGTGACGGCTGCTCGCTTGCGGTTCGGGGTCAGACGTTTCCCGACGCGATCTCCCGCAGCATGTCCTTGTCCAACTCGGCATCCGCGAGAAGCCTCTTCAGGCGGGCGTTCTCGCCCTCGAGTTCCTTGAGACGCTTCGCGTCGTTGGCCTTCATGCCGCCGTACTGGGCCAGCCAACGGTTCCACGTCGACTCGGCGATCTCGAGATGCCGGCACACCTCATCGAGTTGTTGACCGGACGCGAGGAGCTTGTTGCCCTCGGCCAGCTTGCGGATGATCTGATCCGGCGTATGCCGCCGGCGTTTGTTCGAAGTCATGTCGTTGCTGATTCTTCCTGCCCGAACAACGGGCATCAAGAGGCGCACAACGACTGGACCACCACGGAGGGCTCACCTCACACCCAGTACGCGGGTCCGACGCCTCCGCACTCGACACCCTGATCCCTCGGGGTCATCTCAGGGAAACCTCAGGGAAACCACCGATCGTTCGGCAAGCAGCGATGAAGGAAAGTGGATTTCATGATCCACACTGAACAACTTTCCAAGCGATACGGCGATGTCGATGCCGTAGCCAACGTCTCGTTCCGAGCCGAACCGGGCCGTGTGACCGGCTTCCTTGGCCCGAATGGGGCAGGCAAATCGACCACACTTCGGATGATCGTTGGGCTCACCCAGCCGACGAGCGGCCGCGCCACGATCGACGGGCGCCGCTTTGCGGACATGCCCAACCCTGGCCGAGAAGTCGGGGTTCTGCTCGACGCGTCAGCCCAACACGTTGGCCGCACGGGACGTGAGATCCTCACGCTCGCCAGCCAGACAATGGGACTCGAGCGCCGTCGGGTAGCTGAGGCGCTCGACCTCGTCGGACTCTCGGAGAAGGAGTCAAGGCGAATGGTTCGCCACTACTCGCTCGGCATGCGCCAAAGGCTCGGACTAGCGGCCGCGATTATCGGCCAGCCGCGCACCCTCATTCTCGACGAGCCGGCGAATGGCCTCGACCCAGCGGGAATCCGATGGATGCGTGATCTGCTGAGAAGTTACGCTGACGACGGCATGACCGTGCTCCTCTCCTCCCATCTGCTGGCGGAGATTGAGGTGATTGCCGACGACATCGTGGTGATCGGCCACGGCCGAATCGTGGCTAATGGAACCAAACAAGACTTGCTCGCCAGCTCGGGCACGCTTGTTCGATCCCACCAGATTGACGCCCTCCACGACGCACTCGTTGCCGAGAATCTGGTTACCAAGCCAGCTAGCCAAGCAGCGGGCTCGTGGGGCGTGATCCCCGGCCTCCACGTCGACGCCAGCCCCGAACAGGTCGGTGCTCTCGCGTTCTCCGCTGGCATCCCGCTCAGCGAACTTCGCCCCAACGATGGCGCAGGACTCGAGGACATGTTCCTCGAACTGACCGCCGACACATCACGAGACAACATCAACATCAATGGAGTAGCCGCATGATCGCCACCGCCCGCCCCCAGTCAACCAGCCACCGACCCGTTGTCGCTGCCGAGCGATTCGCTCCGATCCCCTCAAGCAGACTTGCTCGAGTCGAGCTTAGAAAGATGTTCGATACCCGCTCAGGCTTGTGGTTGATGGTGGCACTCGTGGCCACCGCCGTCGTCGCCACCGTCGCCGTCATTGCCTTTGCGCCCCAAGATGCCTTGACGTTCGACACTTTCGGGGCCGCAATCGGCATTCCCATGAGTGTGCTGCTGCCCGTGCTGGCCATCATGTCGGTATCGAGCGAGTTCAGTCAGCGGACCGCACTGGCTACATTCACCCTCATACCGAGCCGCCACCGCTTGACATTGGTCAAGTTCGGCGTGGTCCTCGCAGTCGGGGTTGCATCGATTCTCGTGGCCGTCAGCGTCGCGGCCGGCGGCAACGTCCTGGGAGCCATGATCCGCGGCATTGACCCAGTGTGGAACTTGTCGCTCCAGTCCATCGGCCAGATCGTGCTCGGCCAAGTGCTGGGCATGGCGTTCGGGTTCATGTGCGGGGTCCTGTTCCGCAACTCACCAGCGGCCATCGTCAGCTACTTCGTCGGCTACTTCGTCTTGGCCGGGCTTGGCGACGTACTCGCAGCCTTGCAGCCGTGGTTCGAGGATGTCCGAGGCTGGGTCGACTTCAATTATGTCCAAGCACAGCTCTTCGGTGACACCATGACGAGCGAGTTCTGGCTCCAGCTGGCCGTGACGTCGGCGGTCTGGATCGTTCTCCCTCTCGCCGTCGGCGTCCGCCGCCTGCTCAGCGCCGAGGTCCACTAGTCTTCCAGGGTTCGTCGCTATCGGGACCGCCCCCGATCACCACCCAACCGGAAGAGTTAGCCATTGCCTGAGGGAGACACACTACGGCAGGCAGCGGCGCTGCTCTCGCCCGTGCTCGACGGGCGAGAGGTCACCGAGATCTGGTTTCGCAAGCTACGAGGCCACCGCCCGAGGGCCGGGCATCGCATCGACTACGTCGAAGCAGTGGGCAAGAACTTGCTGGTCCACTTCGAGCGGAACCTAACGCTACGAACCCACCTCGGGATGACCGGCTCGTGGCGCAGGTCTGGCCCCGACATCCCCGCGCCGAGCGACCCGCGACTGCGCATCCTCATCAGGACCGACGTCGGTACAGCACTCTGTTTCGCGGCTCCATCGATTGAGACGTTCGTTCGCACGGCGGCCTTTTCACCACTGGCCCACCTCGGCCCCGACGTAAGCGACGACGGGTTCAATAGCGAAGTTGCCGTTGCGCGAACACGACAGTTCGCAGGGTCGGGTCTCGTAGCCGAAGCGCTGCTCGATCAGCGAGTTGCCGCCGGTATCGGCAATGTCTTCAAGAGCGAGGTGGCCTTTCTCGCCGGTGTGCACCCGTTCAGTCCCGTCGAGAGTCTTACCGACGCCGCCTTGCACCAACTGTGGGTAATAGCGCACCAGCAGCTCGTCGACAACCGAGAACGCAACGCCAGGAAGACGACGTCAGTGCTGATTCCGGGGCGGATGTATGTGTATGGCCGCTTCCGACAAGCATGCCGCCGATGCTCAGACTCGGTGCTCTACTCAGCAGCTGGCGAGGTAACCGAACGGAGCACGTATTGGTGCCCCCGGTGTCAAGGCAATCCCAGCCCTGAGAATAAGTCCAGCAGAACGGGCGTCCGCTAGCGCGATTCGGCTCGTCGACGGGCGCCTTCGATGTCGGCACCCGCCCGCACCAACGCACCCCGTAGGCTGCATTCGGCCATCTCAACCGGCGGCGCCACCTCGGTCACGATGACCTCGACCAAACTGGCGTAGACCACGCCAGCGGCCGATTCGGGGTGAGACAACGCCACCGGCGACCCGGTGTCGCCACCCACGGCGACGCCGGCATCGAGCGGGATCGAAGCGAGTAGCGGCACACCGATGGCGGTCGCAAGCATGTCGCCACCACCAGAGCCAAACATTGCGGTGACCGTTCCATCTGGTCCGACCGACGGACCCATGTTCTCGATCACGCCAGCAACTCGCAGGAAGCCCTTCCGAGCCATGTCGGCGGCTCGAGCCGCGACCTGCTGGACGGCGGTGGAAGGCGTGGTGACGATCAAGACGTCGGTCCGAGGCAACATCCGAGCAAGTCCCATTTGGATGTCGGAGGTTCCCGGGGGCATATCGATCAGGAGGTAGTCGAGGTCACCCCACTGGACGTCTTCAAGAAAATGTTGGACCGCTCGATTTAGCATCAGGCCGCGCCACATGATCGCCTCACTCTCGTTGGAGCCAGCGATCGACCCCATCGAGACCACCTTCAGGACACCATCACCGACGTCTCGAGAGACGGGCAGCATCACCGACTTGCCCTCGCCGATGCGCTGGCCCTCGATCTGGCCGTCGACGCCGAGCAGTTGGGGCATCGAGAAGCCCCCGACGTCGGCATCGAGCACACCAACGGTGTATCCCTGATCGGCGAGTAGCACGGCCAGGTTCGCGGTGACGGTCGATTTACCGACCCCGCCTTTGCCAGAAGCAATAGCCAAGATTCGACAAGTCGCTGGGATGTCGGTGGCGAGGGCATTGTCGCGAGCTTTCCAACGGGCTCGCGCCATCACGTTGCTTCGCTCGTCTGCGGTCATCTCGCCAAAGTGAACCTTGACCTCGTCGATGCCGGGAAGCGAACCGACCCGAGCTTTGACATCGCGCATGAGCTGGGCGCGGAGCGGACAGCCAGCAGTCGTGAGTGCGATGGTGACATGCATGACCCCATCGGTGGCTCGTGCATAGCGTTTGACCATGCCAAGATCGACAATGTTGTCGCCAAGTTCGGGGTCGATCACACCACGCAGTGCGTTCGTGATCATCACCTCATCGACGTCGACCCCTTCGGTCTCCGGAGTCGACACGGACGGCCGTGGGGTTTCAAGCGCGGTGTCAGTCGGTGTGACGGCTGCAGGCTCGGCGGAGTTGGCGGTCACTGCTCAATCACATCATTCCGAGTTCGAGCCGAGCGACGTCCGACATTCGTGAGACGTCCCACGGCGGGTCGAACACCAGCGTCACTTCGACGCTCTCGACACCAGGGAGCGAGGCGACGGCATCGTGGAGGTCTTGGCGCAAGATGTCACCCATGCCGCAGAACGGTGCCGTGACCGACATGTCGATGTCGACCTTGTGGCCGCCGCTCGGCAATTCCTCGGCCTCGACGCGATAGACCAGTCCGAGTTCGACTATGTCGACAGGGATCTCTGGGTCATACACCGTAGTTGCGGCATCCCAGACCTGCTGAACATCGAATCCGCCCGAGTTGCCATCGGCTGCCGGCTTAGCGGCTGGCGCCTTAATCAGACCAAACTCGATCGAATCGGCTGGAGTTAGACGGGCCATTTCACCGTCAGCTGTCGTAACCGTCGCCGTGCCGCCGAGGGCCTGGATCACCTTGACCTTTGCGCCCTCAGGCAACATGATCCGGTGCCCCGCAGGGACGATGGTGACTTCGCTCGACCGAGGCAGGGTGAACCAGTCCTTCGACGAGTTGATCTTGACGACCGAATCAGTCATCAGCGTGCCCCAATCGCTGAATGACCCACGCCCGGACCGTCTCGTTGCCGACTTCTTCAACTGTCTGATCGGCGAAACCGCTAATCAACAATCGCCGTGCCGCCTCAGCCGGAATGCCTCTCGAACGCAGGTAGTACAGCGCCGTCTCGTCGAGCTGACCGACCGTTGCCCCATGCTTGCAGGCGACGTCGTCGGCCAGAATCTCGAGCCGAGGCTGGGTGTTGATCTCGGCCCGGTTCGACAACAGGAGGTTGGCGTTGGACTGCTCGGCATCGGTCCCGTTGGCTCCCGGGCGCACGTCGATGCCGCCGTTGAACACCCCGACGCTTTCGTCGTCCAGTACGCCACGAAACGATTGGCGGCTCACACAGTTTGCGGCGCCGTGAATGACCGCGATCTGCTGGTCGAGCACCTGCTGGCCGCGACCGAAGAACAAGCCAGACAAATCCGTCGTAGCCCCGTCGCCCGCCAGATCGACGTGATAGGAGTGGCGACCGAATGCTGCGCCGAGGTTGAACGAGCGGCCACGGAACTCGCTGCCCGCGGCCTGGACAACCGAGACCGCGCCGAGCTGGATTTGCCCAGCGGGGAGATCTTGGAGCACGACGTGCTCGACTGACGCGTTGGCCGCCAGCGTGATGGAGGTTCGAATGTTCACCCCGCCGATGGTCGTTTCCCTCGGTCGTGTCGCCCGCGTTGTCGCCGATCCGGGTTTCGACCACAACGGCTGAACTCGAGGCGGCGAGATCGATGACGACGCCTGAGCACGACGTGTTTGGCGTCTCGAAAGGAAGTGAAATGTTGACGACATGGATTGGGGCGTCGATGTGCTGACCCTCGGCAATCGCAATCACCGCGCCGTCGACCCCGAACGCAACATTGAACGCCGAGAACGCATCGCTTGACTCGGCCTCGTAGTGCGCATCCAATCGTCCGGGATCGGTCGATACCACATCGGCCAGACTCGCCACGCTCAATCCTCTGGACAGCTCGTAAGCGTCGAGCGGGCCGCGTCGAAGACGCCGTTGACGAGGACGATAGTCGGACCGTCGAGCGCAGGGATCCGCTCCAGGACCGATGCTGGCACCGACGGCGTCGGCGAAGACGCTGGCCCGAACGAGAGCTTGGCGAGCTGGGCATGAGGCGCATGGCGCCATGCCTCGTGGCGCTTCGTCGGCAGCGTCAGTTCCGCGATTTGATCGAGGACGGCGACCGACGCTGGATGGGCGCGCGGAATGACGTTTGAGCCGGCGCTCACGAAACAGCTCCCGACAAGGAAGTGCTCGCTGCGCCTTGCTCCTCGCCAACGAAGTCGGCGTAGCCTTCGGCTTCGAGCTGCAACGCGAGCGTGCGGTCGCCTGACTTGACGATCTTGCCGTTGACCAGCACGTGCACGAAGTCGGGCTCGATGTAGTCGAGGAGCCGCTGATAGTGCGTAATGACGATCATCGAACGGTCTGGCCCGCGAAGCGAGTTGACGCCCGAGGCGATCACTCGAAGGGCGTCGATGTCGAGGCCGGAGTCGGTTTCATCGAGCA
Source organism: Acidimicrobiales bacterium (assembly GCA_041394345.1). GTDB lineage: Bacteria > Actinomycetota > Acidimicrobiia > Acidimicrobiales > SZUA-35 > JBBKWJ01. Next base: position 30,083 of record JAWKIN010000017.1, read on the forward strand.
CGGCCAGACGGGGCTGCATCACCGCCATCTGCAGGATCTCGTTGCGCTTCTTCTCGCCGCCACTGAATCCAGCGTTCACGGCGCGGTAGAGAAAGTCTTCCTTCATCTCGACGAGGGCCATAGCCTCATGGGCGATCGCCAGAAAGTCGCGGGCGCCGACCTCGTCCTCACCGCGGGTCTTACGTACCGAGTTGAGCGCAGTGCGCAGGAAGTACATGTTGTTAACGCCGGGGATTTCGACCGGATACTGGAAGCCCAAGAAGAGCCCAGCGGCGGCACGGGCCTCAGGCTCCATGTCGAGCAAGTCTTGGCCATCGAGGGTGATGGTGCCGCCGATCTCGTAGCCCTCACGGCCGGCGAGGGCGTGCGCGAAGGTGCTCTTGCCGGAACCGTTGGGGCCCATGATGGCGTGGACCTCGCCCGAGCCGACACTGAGGTCGAGGCCCTTGAGGATCGGGGTTCCGCCGATCGAGGCGGTGAGATTTTCGACCTGCAACATCAGCCGACACTTCCTTCCAAACTTACGCTCAACAGGCGTTGAGCTTCTACGGCAAACTCCATCGGGAGTTCATTGAAAACCTCACGGCAGAAGCCGTTCACAATCATCGACATGGCATCTTCTTCGGTCATGCCTCGCTGACGGCAGTAATACAGTTGGTCTTCGCCAACCGTCGACGTCGACGCCTCGTGTTCGACCTGGGCGCTCGCGTTCTTCACCTCGATGTACGGGATGGTGTGGGCGCCACAGTCGGAGCCGATCAGCAGCGAATCACATTGGTGTAGTTGCGGGCGATTTTTCGGCTGAGCGCATCATTTTGACCAAGCCACGGTAGGTGTTCTGGCCGCGGCCAGCCGAGATGCCCTTCGAGATGATCGAGCTGGTCGTGTCGGCACCGATATGAATCATTTTGGTGCCGGTGTCGGCCTGTTGACGCTTGGTCGAGAGTGCGACCGAGTAGAACTCGCCGACCGACCGGTCGCCTTGGAGAATGACGCTCGGGTACTTCCACGTGATAGCAGAGCCAGTCTCGACCTGGGTCCACGAGATCTTGGCGTCAGTGTGGGCTCGCCCTCGCTTGGTGACGAAGTTGTAGATGCCGCCCACGCCGTTTTCGTCGCCCGGATACCAGTTCTGGACGGTCGAATACTTGATCTCTGCCCGGTCCTTGGCCACGAGCTCGACGACTGCGGCGTGCAGCTGGTTCTCGTCGCGCTGCGGCGCGGTGCAGCCCTCCAGGTAGGAAACATGCGAATCATCTTCGGCGATGATGAGCGTGCGCTCGAACTGGCCGGTGTTCTGCGAATTGATTCGGAAATAGGTCGATAGCTCCATCGGGCACCGCACGCCGGCGGGGATGTAGCAGAACGAGCCATCGGAGAACACCGCCGAGTTGAGTGCGGCGAAGTAGTTGTCGCGAACGGGTACGACCGAGCCAAGGTGCTCACGGACGAGATCGGGGTGATCCTTCACCGCTTCGGAGAACGAACAGAAGATGACTCCTGCTTCGGCGAGCGTCGCCTTGAACGTGGTCGTGACCGACACGGAATCGACAATGGCGTCGATGGCGACGTTGCTCATCATCTTTTGCTCGTGGAGCGGAATGCCGAGCTTGTCGAACATCTCGCGGATGTCGGGGTCGACGTCGTCCATGCTGTCCAGCACAGGCTTCTTCTTTGGTGCGGCCCAATAGCTCAACGCCTGATAGTCGATCGGCGCGATTTCTAGCTTGGCCCAATCTGGCTCGTCCATGGACTTCCAGGCCTCGTAGGCCTTGAGGCGCCACTCAAGCAGCCATTCTGGCTCATCCTTCTTTGAGGAGATAAGCCGAACAGTGTCTTCGTCTAGGCCGGGCGGCGCGATGTCGGTATCGAGATCGCTGCTGAAGCCGTACTCATAGCTCGCCTCGGTCATTTCTTCGATTGATCGGAGAGTCTCGCTCATCAGAATTCCTTTTTCAGTCGGCCTCATCGGGACTGGTCTTGGTGCCGAGTAGCATCTCTCGCGCAAGGCGAGCATTACTCCCACGTGTCTACCAAGTTGGATCGGGTTTCACAAGTTCTACCTTGCAAAACTTCGCCTATTGGTAACTTGGTGTTAGTCTACGGCGATGGACACGCCAGTCATCGAGCTCTCCCCCGCCCAGCGCACGGTGCTCACCGCGCTCAAGCGCCTGGGTGAGGCTACGGCCGACGAGCTGGCCACCAGGCTCGACACCTCGTCAAGTGCCGTCCGTCAACACCTCAGCGCCCTCCGCCTGGCCGGGGTCGTCGAATCCCATCATGAGCGAGGTCAACCCGGACGCCCCGCCGACCGTTATGTCGCTACCGAGCAGTCCGAACCGCTTTTCTCCACAAACGACGCTGCACTCACCATAGAAATTCTTGAACACGTCGAGGCCGAAGATCCGGCGCTGGTTGCTCGCATCTTCGATCGGCGTCGAGCGGTGTTGGTCGATGCGTCGCACGACCTCGTAGCGGGCAAGCCCGTCGACGAGCGAATCGACGCCGTCAGCGAGCTTCTCGACCAGCAGGGCTATCTGGCCGATGTTGAGAAGGTCGACGATGGCCACTACCGCATCAACCTCCACAGCTGCGCCATCTGGCCGGTTGCCAACCGCTACCGACAGGCGTGTACTGCTGAGCTCGCCTTCATTGGCGACCTGTTGCCCGATGCCACGGTCGATCGCATCGCCCACAAGACAGCTGGCGCGCACACGTGCGTCTACGACATCCGCCTCCCCTGACTAGTACCGGGGTCCGGACGCCCGTACTTCGTACTCGCGCCGCAAGGACAAGCCGTTGAATCCAACAGGCGCGCTACTTCGGGGCTCGCTCGCACGCTGCGTAGCACCTAGAGACGACACCGCCGTTTGCCAGCAGTTACCCCCGCACGGTTACGAAGTACGCTGGCGTCGGACCCCAGGTGCGGGGCCTAACTGTGCCGAGCGTTACGCCCTAACGAGACAGAACGGGTGACCGGCAGGGTCAAGAAACACGCGCCATTCATCCGGACTCGGCTGCACCTCAGCCTTCACGGCGCCACACTCAAGCACCGCTCGCTCGCCCTCGTCGAGGTCGGGCACATCGAAGTCGAGGTGGGATTGCTGCGGCAGACCATCGGGCCACGACGGAGCCTGGTAGGTCGGGTCTCGCTGGAACCCGAGATCGACGCCGACATCGGTCTGCAACCGGACCCACTCATCCGATGCGCCAGACTCGTTGATCACGCCGCCTGCCACGCTTTGATAAAACTCTGCCAGCGTTCGCGGGTCGGGACAATCCAGGGCAACCAGAGCAAATCGAGCAAAAGCCATCCTCAGATAGTAGCGCTCGTGCTGGAGCCGAGCATGAGAATTCAGACGTCGCTCACAAGCTCCCTGACGACGTCGCTCACATCGGCTTGGGGATCAGGCACAGCATGGCCGACCCGTCCGATCGGGCCGAGCGAAGGTTCTGCCTAAAGCCCGACAGAACACCACCGTGGCACACTGCGCCTCACTGGGCGCCGGTGCTAGCGTGCGAACCAAGCTCAGGAGGTACCACCCATGGACGAAGTGTTCTGGCCAGCGGCACTGGCGATCGCCACCGGCGATCTCGGTGCGCTCGCCGACCTCCTTGATGCCGACCCAACGCTGGCGACGAAATCGTCGAGCACGAGCCATCCAACGCTGTTGCATTTTGTGGCGTGCGATGCTGCCAAGATCGTGAATCCCATCGGAGCGGCCTCGCTGCTCGTTGATGCTGGCGCCGACACCGATGGCCCCTTGATCTCGGCCGCGGGCTGCGACTCCCACACCGTCGTTCAGTTCCTCCTCGAGCAGGGCGCCGACATCGACACCGGCGACACATGGAGCCCGCTCGACGAGGCGCTCTATTGGTCAAACATGGAGATGGCAACGACGCTGATCCGACACGGCGCTCGAGTCCGAGCTCTAAGCACCGCAGCTGGCCTCGGACGCGTCGATTTGGTCCAACAGTTCTTTGCCTCCGACGGGCTACGTCCGAACGCTGGCCCGATCGGTTCACCCTTTCCCGAGACCATCGGCGGATCGGCGTCCGATCCCCTCGCAATCGTCGACCACGCGTTCGTCATGGCGATCAACAACGGCTGTCGCGAGGTCGGCGAGTTCCTGGTGTCGAAGGGAGCGCGGGTAAACGCCCCTCCGCCCGGTTTCCACTGGAAAGGTACCGCGCTGCACGCCGCTGTTTGGCGCAATGACGCATCGCTCGTCGAGTGGTTGCGGTCGATTGGCGCAGATCCTTCGGTTCGCGACGGCATGACCAACAGTGACGCCGTTGGCTGGGCCACGTACCACGACCATCCCTTGCTCATCCCTCTACTCCAGTAGCCCCACGAACTGCAGTAGATTCCGCCCATGGCTATTCTGCATCAGGCAACGCTTAGACCGTCGAAGCTGGAGATTCTGGCAAACCACCTCTCCTCGCTGCCGGGGCACGACACGATCGACCCAACCAAGGTGAGCCTGATCGGCGTGTTTCGCTTCGATGATCCCGCCGGCGACGTCGGCATCGAGTGCCATCTGATCGACGACGGCGACGGCGGGACCCTGCACGTTCCACTCACCTACCGAGGGGCACCTCTCGAGGGCGCTGAAGACCCACTCATCTTCGACGATGGAGCACTCCGTGCTCGGCGACCGCTGGATCTACAACGCATGCAGCGACCCGGTATACGTGGCCGAGCTCGTTCGAACGATCATCGAAGGCGATGCCAGCGTCGAAGCCTTTGTCGAAACGGCTGACGGGATGGTTCCCCGGCCGGCCACCGCGCCGGCCGATGGCACTGGCGCAGTTGACCTCACCGTTCCTCTGATTGAATCGGTAACGGCGACAACAACGGACGAGGGGACTCGTGTAACCGCAGGGTCGATCGAGGTGCTCATCCGCCACGATCTCCGCGAGTTCATGACCGACCGGCCGGCCCTCATCGCTCGCTGGGGCCAAGGTCAACAGGCCGTCGTGGCAGTCCTTTCCTAGGCCGCAGCCGCCTCCGCCCGTATTCGATTGTCGGAGGAGGCACCAATCGCGCGCACCCTCGATCGTCGGTCAGGCGGCAACCAGGTCGTTCGGGGCCGCATCTGTCACTTGTCACTCTGAGTCAGTCGGATGAACTCGTCGACTGAGGCCGGCTATCGCGGCGCAAAAACGGTGACGCCGTCGTCGCCAACGATCACGAGCGAAGGTACCGATGACCCAGGTGCGATGTGCAGATGGGCCGGGCTTCCCGGGTCGGCCGCAGAGAACGGGTTTGGATGGGGGTAACGTCGGACACCTCACCCCCAGGTCGAACGGTCAGGTAGCCACCCAACTGGGTCACCTCGTCGGTGTCGCTTACTCCGACCAGGTAGAGATGGATTGTGTCATCGGCGCCGACCGCGGCCTCGAGCGAACCATGGAACACCCCACCGTCGAGACTCGACGTCAACCGCACGGTCGTCACACGCGCTGTATCCGGCTGCTCGATCACAAGACCATCCCCATTGAAGGCGATGCGATAACGCATGCCGCTCGCCGACCGGAACCAGTCCGTTTGCTCGATGGCTCCAGTTGTGGGGTCGATGACGCTCAGGGTCTGATCCTCGGCGAAGCCGTAGAGAAGCGTGCCGTCATCGGCACTCACGACAACGAGCTCCTGAACGTCAACGATCCGAGTGCCACCGTTAGCGACTTCAAGCAACTGTGTCGATGACTCACTAAAGCGAGTCGCTATTAGGGTTCCGTCATTGAGCACTCGGGGCATTTGGTACGGGAAGAATTGGCCCGCAACCAAGATGTCCGGCCCCGCGACTATCTCGCCAAGGTAGGTCCCTTCGGCGTCGTAGTGGACGACTCGGTCCTTGGCCCCATCCAGAAACCACCACGTGCCATCGGGGCCAGGCGAGCCAAACTCCGGTCCGATCTGGAGATTCTCGCCACCAGGGGCCGTACCAAGTTGCTCAGGATCGTCGCCGTATCCGATAGTGAAGGTGGCGACCCAATCGTCGGGAGTTGTCGCTCGAACTGCATCGACCGAGCGATGAAGCGTTATCGGCTCGGTATCCGACACCGTCTGCTCGGTGACCGACGCCGTTGACTCGACCGACGTCGACGGTAAGTCGGTCGTGAGCGTTGGTGCCGCCGAACTGGAACACGCCGCCATCGCAGCGGCGAGCACCGGCCAGAACACCCACCCTTGGTTGACCCTCATCGCCAGAGAATTGCTCATGCCGCGGCCTGATACAAGGTCTCCGGAAAACATTGCTGAAGTACGCTGTACGGCGAAGCCAACGCAACCACCACCGAGAGGCAAGCAGAGTATGGCGGATCAACCGGGTGTCAGTTTTTCGACCCACCTCCACGCGGTACCAGGCAAGAGCGCAACGGGCATCGTGGTGCCACCCGAAGTCATTGAGCAGCTCGGGGGAGGCAAGAAGCCGGCGGTCATGGTGACGGTCAATGGCTACAAGTATCAGACGACCATCGGCGTTATGGCAGGAAACTCGATGATCCCGGTGAGCGCCGCTATTCGCAAGGACGCGGGCCTTGCTGCCGGCGATTCGCTCGAGGTGTCCCTCGTCCTCGCCACCGGCCCCAGGTCGTTCGAGATGCCAGCTGACTTCGCCGACGCCCTCGCTGCCAATCCACCGACGGCTGACTTCTTTGCCTCCCTGTCAAACAGCGTGCAGCGCTATCACGTCGACAACATTGCCGGCGCGAAAGCCGCCGAAACCCGTCAGCGGCGAATCGACAAAGCCGTCGCACTGTTCCTGGAAGGCAAGCAACGATGAGCTGGGTTGGATCCGTGGATGCGATCACCCTTTTCGTGAACGACCTCGAAGCCGCCAGGGACTTTTACTGCCGAGCGTTCGATCAGTCGACGATCTTCGAAGACGACGTCTCCGCCACGTTTCGCTTCGGTGGAATCATGGTCAACCTGCTCCAGCACGCGGCGGTTCCCGAGCTCATTGAGCCGGCGGTCCTGGGGTCAAACGACGCGGGCCCGCGCTCGGTGATGACCATCCAGGTCGAGAGCGTCGATGACCGAGCGGTCGATCTTGCCAGCAAAGGAATTGCCCTGCTCAACGGCCCGATGGATCGGCCGTGGGGGCCGCGCACCCTCAGTTTCCAAGACCCCGATGGCCATGTTTGGGAACTTGCCTCCTAGGCGGGACCAAGCAACGTGTGGACAAGTACGCTCGGTGAAATCGAACGCTAGAGGAACTCGTGACCACGCTTGAGAATCGACCGAACACCGCCTTGCTGGTGGTAGATGTCCAGAACAATGTCGTTGGCAGCGCCTACCGACGCGACGACGTCATTGCCAACATCAACACCCTTGTCGATAAGGCTCGATCCGAGCACGTGCCGGTGATCTGGGTCCAGCACGCCGATGACGAACTGACCGAGGGAAGCGACGGCTGGCAGCTCGTGCCTGAGCTCAAGGTTCACGCCGACGACCCGCTCATCGGCAAGTCCTACGGCGACTCGTTCGAAGCAACCAACCTGGAAGCGACCTTGGCTGAGCATGGGGTTGGTCGGCTCATTGTGACAGGGGCCCAGTCCGAGGCCTGCATCCGATCCACCATCCACGGCGCCCTCACCCGCGGCTACGACACGCACCTCGTGAGCGACGCGCACACCACCGAAGACATGACGGAGTGGGGTCTGCCTCCGGCCGATGTCGTCGTCAACTTCACCAACATGTACTGGCAGTTCCAGCGAGCCCCTGACGGGCGGCGGGAACGGTCGAAACGGCCGACGTCAGCTTCGCCGCTCCGCAGGATCGGTCAGCGTCAGACGGCCAGCCCTAGGAGCGACAGCCGAGCAGCCCCCAACTGGCAGACCGAACCAGTCATTCCTGACAAGCTCGGTCTGCCAGTTGGACAGGGCGGCGGGCGGCGGAACAGGGCGGCGGGCGACAGGGCGGCGGGACAGGGCGGCGGGCTCTACGCCTCGCCGATCGTCAGGATCATCTTGGTCTCGGGCGCCTCGCCGGTGACAACCGTCGTCGAGTCGGCAGCTGCGGAGCCATAGATGCCCTTGGCCATAAGCGATGTCTCGGTTGAGCGGCGCGCGACGTACACGGCCGCCCGGGCCTCGTGGACGGCGTGGGACTCTGGCTCCGCGGCCACCGCGTACTCGATGATCTGGCACGCAAGCCGGTGATCGCCCGCGGCCGATAGTTCAAGCGCACGATTGACCAGCGCCTGCGCACCACCAGCGAGCGCTGCTACCTCGGCGCCGATGGCGGCGTCACTGGCGGGCTTCAGCCGGGCCGGGTTGCCGTCGTACCAACCCCCAAACAGTCGCCAGATATTGCGGATCACGAACTCTGGCTCGTCGTAGAGCGGTCGAAGATACGGAAGGTTGAGTGTCTCGGCGGGAACCGATACCGAGTGCACGATGTCGTCGAGCGTGGCTCCTGTGTTCATTGCTTCGACGACTTGAGCAACCAAGACCTCAAGCGTCTCCGCCACGATCTCCAGCACTCCACGAATTCGATCTTTCCCCGCTATTGGCAGACCGTGTGCCGGAACAAAAAGTTCGGCGTCCATCGCCGCCATAGCTCGCAGCGACTCGGCCCACTCGATCGGATAACGCTGGACCTTCTGCGGATTGCCGCAGTTGGGAAAGTTCCAGATGAACTGATCGCCCGCACTGATCAACTTGTGTTGCGGGACCCACGTCCAGGTGTGGTCGTCTGTCTCGCCTTTGCAGTGGAAGTATTCGAAGTCCACGCCGCCGATCGTCTCCCTCATCGAGACGGCATAGTCGACGTCGGGGCGAAGTGTGCCAGTCGGCAGGAACGGCCGGTCACCGCCCATCGTCGCTTTTGCGGCGGCACCAAACTGGCGCATGTTGATGGCCCGGTTGTAGCCCTTCGTGTACTCGTAGCGATCGAAGCGAGTAGCAACGTTTTCGTGACCGACCACACGCGGCACGGGGAAACCGTGTTCCTTTGCGTCGGCCGCGAATGCCCGCGAGCCACCGACATGGTCGACGTGTCCATGGGTATAGACAAGCGTATGGATGGGTGCCTTCGACCAGCCGCGCAACGAGTCGAGCACAAGTGGCCCGTTCTGGGCCGTGCTGGCATCAAACGACACCAGGCCATCGCCAGTGTCGACGGTGACAACATGGCTGAATGACTCGACGATCGACACGCCATCAGCCAATTCGGACAGTTCCTGGGTGACCCGGTTCGGCGGTGTGTCGACGACCCCGCTGTCGATCATTCGGGCCGAGAGTTCAAGGGGATGCTCGCTCATGCGGGCCAGTCTTGCAGACTTGAGGACAAGCGGAAAATGGTACGCGGGAGCCAACCCCGTGATCTACCGTTGTCGCATGGCCGAGCTCGACGTCCGACCGATCAGCCCACGTGATCTGCCCGCGATCTGCGCGCTCCACATCGAGTCGGAGCGCCACGATGGTGTGCCGAAGGTGGTTGAGCTTGAGGAGCTGAGGAAGAACTCGAACACGTGACGCTCGAATCGGACACCCGCCTCGTTGCGGTTGGCGGCGCGGTCGTTGGCTATGTGTATACCTACTACCTCCCCAGCGAAGAACGCGAGGAACGCTGCTATCTGTTTGGCCAGGTGCATCCCGATCACCGACGAGAAGGCATCGGCACAACGTTGCTGAGTTGGGGCATCGAACGAGCGACGGAGCAACTTCGCTCGTCGGGTCGCAAGCTTCCGCTCTACGTCCGGGTCGAGACCTACGACTACATCGCCGCCAACCGGGCGCTGTACAGCTCGATCTGGTACCAGTTCGGTACAACGAGGAGCTTCTTCGGCCGCTCAGCGATCTGCCTCCACTACCCAACGTCGACGGCATCCGCATTGTGCCGTGGCCCGCTGATCGAGACGAAGAAATCAGGCATGCCAAGAATAACGCATTTCGCGACCACTGGGGCAGTACACCGAGCAGTGAAGCGAATTGGCAGCAACAAGTTCATGGATTCGGCGGTCGGCCCGATTGGTCGTTCATTGCACTCAACGCCAACGGCGACGTCGTGGCCCACTGCCTCAACAGTCGTTACGAGGCCGACGATGAGCTCCTCGGTCGGCGAGACGGCTGGATCAACAACCTCGGCACACTTGCGGCGTACCGCGGACGCGGCATCGCGTCAGCGCTCATCGCTCACTCCCTTCGGGCGTTCGCCAAGGCTGGCATGACGCACGCATCGATCGGAGTCGACAGCGCCAACCCGACCGGTGCGGCCGAGCTCTACCGGAGCCTCGGCTTTGTCCGGTGCAGCGATCGATCACGTACCAGCTCGAGGTGTAGTCGGTTCACCCACACCGACAATGCCACGCTCGACGAGCGCATCAATTTCGGCCCGTGCGAGGCCGGCCTCGGAGAGAATCTCGACAGAGTGCGCGCCAACGGCTGGGGCTAGTCCACGGGGCCGAACGTCGGCACCATGAATGTTGATTGGGACCGCCACCGTGCGGAACGAGCCACCGGGATAGGAAATCTCGGGGAACAAGCCGGTGGCGGCGGCTTGTGGATCATTGGTGAGCTCGACAAGGGTCGGGCAGGTCCCCAGATGAGGGCGGCGGCGTCGGGGTTGCGCTCCATTCCGCCATCGTCTTCTTGGCCATGAGCTCATCGATGATGTCGATGAGCAGTGGCATGTTGTCGAATCGAGACTTCAGTGTGCCAGCGATCATCGACGAGCAGATGGCCGAGGCCGACGGCTTCGCAGAAACGAGGCCACCAATGTTCCTCGGGCATATTGGCGAAACTCGTCCAACGATCGTCGCTGCTTCGGAACCGGTTGGCCAAAGGAACAATCCGATGATGGCGATCACGTTTGGTCGGTTGTCGTCCGTCGACGAGCGGCGCCGACAAGGTCCGGTTGCCATTGTCCAGGCAGCGGTACCAAGCAGCGATGCGTCGACCACCTGGCCCTCGCCTGTCTGATCGACCAGTCGGAGGGCGGCCAGGATCGAGACCGTGAGAGCCAGACCCGTGGTGTGGTCGCCCTGCGCCGATGCGGCATTTGGGGCGATCTCGCCGGGATCGGTCGTGGTGTCGGTGACCGCGCCTCGACCGAAGAACGCTGTGACGTCGAAGCCAGGACGCTCCTCGTCGGGGCCACCAAGCCCGTACCCCGTCGGGTCGCATGCACCAGTCGTGGATTGACGCCAAGCAGGGTTGGGGCATCGAGGCCATAACGCGCTTGTCGATGGGGAAGCAGATTGCACAGGAACACGTCGGCGTTGGCGACAAGCGACCGAACGAGGTCACCGCCCTCAGGCTTATCGATAGCAACAGCGATCGATCGCTTACCCGGTTGTCGACCGTGAAGGAATAGTCGATATCGGGTGCACCCTCGGGCGCCCGAGGCGGTCGAATCATGCCCCTCGGCGTCACCCCGGAGCGGTTCGACCTTGATGACATCGGCCCCCATATCGGCCAGCAGTACGCCAGCGCTGGGCGCCGCCATCAGCTCGTCGCCTCGACTACTCGGATCCCTGCCAGTGGTGAAGTCATGAGGGAGGGAGCCTAGGACGCCTTCGGCTGCACGTGCCAGATGGCGAACGACGGCGCCAGGGTGACGTGCCCGTCGTCAGCCGAGACGACGGTGGCTACCCCGTCGACGATGAGGTTCATTCCCTCCGCATCAGTAGCCGGCCAGAGGAGGGTGACGTTGGGTCGCGCTGCGCTATTGCGGCAGCTGCGACGACCAGCCGACAGCGTGAATATCGCCCCGTCGTAACTCACCCGAACATTTGCTGGGTGAGGTGTCGAATCATCGTTGGTGGAGAGGTAGAAGCAGGTGCTGGCCAGCCCGGCAACCGCATCGGCAAGGTCGGCGAGTTCTACTTTGATGCTCATAGGTGCAATCTAGACCGGCATCGCGTCGCTCACAGGATTTGAGAGCCTGACTCGCACTGGGCCTACAATCATCCAATGGATTTTGAGACCCTCGTCAATACCCGGCGGAGCATTCGCGGCTACAAGCCCGACCGTGTGCCAAGGGAAGTCATGGAGGAGATCATCGAAATCGCGAAACGAGCCCCCTCGTCGATGAACACGCAGCCGTGGCATTTCCACGCCGTGACCGGCGCCCCGCTCGAGCACATTCGCGAGGGCAACACCGAACGCATGATGGCTGGCGCGGCCGCCGACCGAGAGATCAAGACGGCCGACCACGGTTACCAAGGCGTCCACCGTGAGCGCCAGATCGGCATCGCGGTCCAACTCTTCGAAGCAATGGGCATCGAGCGGGACGACAAGGCACGGCGGACAGATTGGGTCATGCGCGGGTTCCGGCAGTTCGACGCGCCGGTGTCCGTCGTGGTCACGATCGACAAGGACCTTGCGACCGACACCGTCGCTCACTTCGACGTCGGCGCCGCTACCTACGGTCTCGTCCTCGCCGCAACGTCGAAGGGACTCGGCTGCGTCATCAACGGTCAGGGCATCATGCAGTCGTCGGTTGTTCGCGAACACGCCAACATTCCCGAGGACCAAGTCATCATGACCTGCGTCGCTATGGGTTATCCCGATGAGTCCTTCGTTGCCAACGATGTTGTCTCGACGCGCCGACCGAACGCCGACGTCGTCAACTTCATCGGTTTTGATGACTAGCCCTACCTGAGTCAAGATGCGCCATGGAACTTGGCGTCTGTATCGCATCAAAGATCGACGACCTTGATTACGTCGTGCGAGCCGAGCAACTCGGCTTTAGCCATGCATGGTTCGCCGACAGCCAGATGATCTGGAGCGACGTCTTCGCCACCATGGCGTTGGCAGCCGACCGCACTACCTCGATCAAGATCGGTACTGGGGTCGCCGTCGCAGCGACTCGTCCGGCCCCGGTCGTCGCCGCCGCAATGGCGACCATCAACCAACTTGCCCCCGGCCGCACGTTCTGCGGCATCGGAACGGGGAACACGGCGATGCGAATCATGGGCCACAAGCCGATGCGAATTGCCGAGTTCGAGACGTACCTGCAGACATTGGGGCCGCTGCTGCGAGGCCATCGCGCCGATCTCCATTGGCGAAACGACGTGTCCCCGGTCCAGCACCTCATGCCGACTCAGGGTTTCGTAAACTTCGCCGACCAGATCCCGCTTTACGTCAGTGGCTTCGGCCCACGGAGTATCGCACTGGCAGCCACTTACGGCGACGGAGCGGTCCTCTCGATTCCTCCGTTCGCCGAGCGTATGGAGCGGGTATGGGCCGGTCTACTACGGGCCGGCGAGGCGGCGGGACGAACCCTTACCCGAGCGACGTTCCCCACCTGCACACTCAGCACCATCGTGGTGCTCGACGACGGCGAACCCATCGACTCCGAGCGAGCCAAGGAACAATGCGGCGCGTTCGCCGTGGCGTCCCTGCACTATGCCTACGAACAGTGGTCGCAGTTTGGCCGTGCCCCCTCGGGACCGATCCTCGACTTCTGGCCCGAGTACACGGCCCTACTCGATCAGATCTCGCCCGAGGAACGGCACCTGCGCATCCATGAGGGCCACAACTGTTGGGTTGTCGAGGAGGAGAAGCAATTCATCACGAAGGAGCTGATCGAAGCAACCTGTCTGGTTGGAACGGCAGATCAGATCGTCGAACGGCTCAACCAGCTCGACGAAGCTGGTCTCGATCAGTTGATGATTCTTCCTCCGTTCGATCCACGCTTCGACGTGATCGAGCGGGTCGGCGCCGAGATCATTCCCCGTCTCACGACGACCACCGCACCATGACCACTACATTCATCGAGCTGTTGGCCGGTTCCTCCTCGACGGTGACGCTGCCGGACGGTGCAACGACGTCGGCGTCCGAGCTGGCCGATCGCGGCCGTCGGATAAGCACCGGGCTTCAGGCATCGGGAGTGAACCGTGGCGACCGAGTCGCAGCGTGGCTAGACAACGGACTTGCGTATCTGGACCTCCTCGCCGCTTGCGCGGCTGGAGGATTTGTCCTGGTCAATGTCAATACCCGATACAACCCAGTCGAAGCGGCAACGCTCATCGGTCGCTCTGGCGCCACCTTGGTGGTCACGGCTCGAGGGCAAGAGCTCAACGTTGACGTGCCAACCGTGTCCCCGCTGCAACTGACGGCAATGACCGCATCACCACCCGATACATACGCCGTCAGTGACGCTGACCCGTTCCTCGTTTTCACTACGAGCGGCACGACAAGTAAGCCGAAGATGGTGCTCCATCGGCAGCGCTCAATCGTTCAGCACTCCTTCGCCGTCGCCACAGCGTTCCGGCTCTCCGCCGATACCCCGGCGTATGTGGCGCTGCCCCTCTGCGGCGTCTTTGGACTCAATAGCTTTGCCGCTGCGGTGGTTGCCAACTCGCCGCTCTGGCTCAGCGCCGGCTTTGATGCTCAAACTGCGGCCGGGCTAGTCGAAGCGGAGTCAATTGTGGCGATGAACGGGACGGACGACATGTTCCATCGGATGCTGGCGACCGATGCCAACCTCACTAGTCTCCGCATCTGCGGCTACGGCGCCTTCAATGCGAGCCTCGACGACCTCGTCGATCGCGCCGCCGTACGGGGAGCCACCTTGAGCGGCCTCTACGGCATGAGCGAGGTGCAGGCCCTGCTTGCCTTCCGTGACCCGTCGGCGCCAGTGACCGCTCGCAAAGCAGCAGGCGGGCGGTTGTCCTCGGCCGCGTCGGCGGTTCGCGCCATCGATCCGTCGACTGGCGCAGTATGCGAGCCCGGAGTCGAGGGCGAACTCCAGATACGCGGAGCTTCTCTCTTCGCCGGCTATCTGGCCGAAGGCGGTGCATCGATCGACGACGATCTCACGAGCCGAGCAACCCACGATGGTTGGTTCGGCACCGGCGACCTCGGCTTCGTCGAGGACGACCGAACCTTTACGTTCCTCTCCCGCATGGGTGATGTCTTGCGACTCGGTGGCTTTCTAGTGGCTCCGGCCGAGATCGAAGAGGCGGTGCTGTCTCATCCCGGCATAGCTGATGTCCAAGTCGTGGCGGCGACAGGGCCACAGGGCGCTCGGCCCGTCGCCTTTGTCATCGTCGACCCGGCGAGTGGCATCGCTTCGATCGACGAGCACGCCGTCATTGCGACCTGCGCCGCTGTCCTGGCCCGGTTCAAATGCCCCGTTCGAGTGATCGAAGTGTCGGAGTTCCCAACGACCGATGGCCCCAACGGCCGCAAGATTCAAAAAGCCAGGCTTCGCGACCTGGCCCAGGCCGCGCTCGAGGACGCGTAACAAACACCGCTGGAGCACGGTGTACAAACAATGGCTAGGATACGAACATGTGTTCGCCCAAGGCCACCATCCTGCACGCCGACCTCGACGCGTTCTATGCGTCGGTCGAACAACGAGACGCCCCTCACCTTCGGGGCAAACCAATGTGTGTCGGCGCCGGGGTGGTCCTCGCCGCCAGCTATGAGGCCCGAGCGATGGGCGTCCGAACGGCGATGAATCTGCGCGAGGCCCGTCGCCTCTGTCCGACCATCATCTCGGTGCCACCACGAATGGAGGCGTACAGCGAAGCCAGCAAGCAGGTCTTCAGCATCTTCGACGACACGACACCGCTTGTCGAACCAATCTCGATCGACGAAGCGTTCCTTGATGTTGGCGGCCTCCTCAAACTGGTTGGTCCGCCCGTTGCTATTGCGTCACAGCTTCGCACTCGAGTGGCCAACGAGGTCGGGCTCGCGATTTCCGTCGGCGTCGCCCGAACCAAGTTTCTCGCCAAGGTCGCTAGCGGCGTCTGCAAACCCAACGGCCTACTCGTGGTCGAGCCCGATGAAGAATTGGCGTTCCTTCACCCCCTGCCCGTCGGGCGGCTCTGGGGTGTCGGCGTCAAGACGGCCGCCAAACTCAATGCGGTCGAGATCTACACCGTCGGCCAAGTCGCGAACCTCGATGAAGGTCAACTAACCGAACTGCTAGGACGAGGCGCTGGTCGCCATATTCATGCGCTGGCGCACAATATCGATGCTCGACGGGTTGTCACCGGCAAACGGCGTTCGTCGATTGGCTCACAGCAAGCCTTGGCTGGCCGTGCTCGGAGCCACGACGAGATCGAGGCCGTACTGCTCGGCCTTGTCGATCGGGTATCGCGCCGCCTTCGGGATGGTCATCGCGTCGGTCGAACAGTCACGCTTCGGTTCCGGTTCGGCGATTTCGTCGCCGACACACGATCACATACGCTCCGCCAGCCGACCGGCTCGACGGCCGTGTTCCTCGATGCCGCCCGTGCGCTTCTCGAACCGCGCCGAGCTGAGATCGAACGGCGCAAACTCACACTGATTGGTGTCACGATCGCCAACTTGTCGAGCGATAGCTCGATCCAGCAGGTGCTGCCGTTGGACGACCGCTCATCGCCTCAACTCGACGCCGCACTCGATTCGGTTCGACACCGCTTCGGGTCGTCGTCGATTGGGCGGGCCAAACTCGTCGGTACCTCACCCGGCCTCAGTGTTCCCTTGCTCCCCGACCCCGTGCTGCCCGGCCTGTGATCGGGTCGGCCCCTAGGGTCCCGGCTGGTCCTTCCAGTCAACCCAATCAATGCCTGATTCGGCCACATAGGCCGCCACCGCCACACCGACAGTGGGAAAGAAGTAGTCGGCGCCAATCAGCCCGACGGTTCCAGAACGCGAAATCTGATCTCGCACGACACCCTTCAACTCGGCAAAGGCGAGGCGGGTGCCCCGCTCGGCGAGCTCAGCGTGGAGTTGGCGAATCGTGAGTTCGGCGGTGGCATCGATGTCGGTGATCGGCTCGGCGGTCACGACCACCCACCGGATCGGCCCCTCGTTGGCAGTTCGATCGAGAAGCGCAGTCCGAAAGCCGTCGGCGTTGGCAAAGAACAAGGGGGCGTCGAAACGGAAGAGCAGAAGTCCGTCGATCTGGTCGCCTTCCGGGTGGCGGTCGATGTCGTGGTACCCGCTCACGCCTTCGATACGGACGAGCTCGGTGGCGTGAGGACGCCACGCCCGATTGAGGAAGGAAAGCAGCGAGACGCCGACGGCCACGCCGATTCCCCACACGACGCCGGCAACGACCACGCCAACAAAGGCGATCAGCATGAGCAGGAACTCATTGCGCCGCCATCGAGCCAGTTGGGCGACAGCCGTCAGGTCGATGAGATCGACGACCGAGACAATCACGATCGCGGCGAGGACGGCCAGAGGCAGGTTGGCCAACAGCCCTGGCATACCAACGAGGAGGCCAACAATCAGGACAGCGGCGACGACGCCGGTGAACTGCGACTTCGAACCTGCCGCTTCGGCCACTGGCGTTCGCGACGAGCTCGCGCTAATTGGGAACCCGTGGAAGAAGCCAGCAGCCAGATTGGCCGCGCCGGGCCCGATGAGTTCGGCGTCTGGATCGACACGCTCACCAAGTCGTTCGAGTAGGCCTTCGACAAAACGCTGGTATCAGCGAAGGACACGAGTGCGATCGTCAGGGAGCCTGCGGCAATCGCGCCGAGGTCGTCGAGTCTGATGATCGGGAGCGCGGGGGCGGAAACCCCGGTGGCAGGCGGCCAACGAGCGCGAGGTCGTGGTCGAGATCGAAGACCGACACGGCGGCGATACCCAGGACGACGACCACGAGTGATCGAGGCACGCGAGGAAGCGCGGCACGCAAAAGGATAAGTGCCGCAATGGATGCGGCCCCGACGATAGTGGTCGTCTTGTCGAGCGTGCCGACTGCTCGAACCAGTTCGATGAGCTTGCCCAACGGACGGTCGGCGCCGACGTCGACGCCGACGAGTTTGGGGAGCTGACTCAGGATAACGACGACGGCGATGCCGTTGAGATAGCCGACACGAACTGGCATGGAGAGCAGCTCGGTGACAAAGCCAAACTTTCCCAACCCGACGCCAACCGCGATGAGGCCAGAGCCAATCGCCAGGGCACTCGCTAGGGCGACGGCCCTATCGGGACTACCAGCCGCCAACGGGAGGATCGTGGCGGCAATAAGCGGTGCAAGCGACGAGTCAGGACCCAAGACCAGCACCCTCGACGGTCCGAAGACGGCATAGGCAAGCAGCGGTAGGACCGTTGCGTAGAGCCCGTAGACCGGTGGAAGCCCTGCCGCCTGGCTATAGCCCATACCGACGGGCACCAGAAACGCAGTGACAACGATGCCGGCGACAACATCGTTGCGCAGATCGGCGGGACTCGTCGCAATGATCTTGCGAAGGCCAGGTAGCGGAAGCGAGTGCACTAGCTCATCATTGCAGGTTGGGCAGCGACGGCAAGGCCGCAAGTAGGTCGACGGCGACGGGCGGCAGGGGACGGCCTTTGATCCAGACAGCCCGAAGACTGCGATGAATTTGCAGCTTGTCGACCCTCACCTGGACAAGGCTTCCCGCCGCCAGATCGGCCTCAATGGCACGCTGGCTTATCACCGTTGGCGACGTGCCGGAGACAACGGCGGCCCGCACCGCCGCAGTCGACCCCAGAACCAGGGCCGAGCTCGGGGCGTCATACCCTTGGTCGACGAGGACGGCTTCGAGCGCGCCACGGGTACCGGGCCGCGCTCGCGCAGCACCAATGGTGTGCTGGCGAGCTCATCAATCGATACAGAGGACCGGCGGGCCCAGGCATGGTTGCGGCCAACGGCGGCAACCAACTCATCCGTGCCAACAACCTGCTCGTTCATCCGCGGGAGGGCGATTGGCGACTCGATGAACCCCAGGCAAACTTTCTGAGCCTCGACTTGTCGGACAACGTTTGCACTATTGGTGACGTCGAGCTTCACCGAGTCCGATGGCCGATTCCGAAGGAACTTCTCGAGCCAGGATGGCAACAAGTATTCAGCGATCGTGAGGCTGGCAGCGACTCGCAATCGTCCCGTACGACGCGCTTTCAGCGCGCTGACGCCCGCGTTGAGTTCGTGGGCCGAGCGAATGGCTACGCCGGCCCAGCCAGCCACCAAGCTGCCAGCCGCTGTTGGCACCGAACCGGTCGGTGATCGCTCGAGCAAGGGAAGGCCAAGCTGCTGCTCGAGATACTTGACCCGACTACTGGCCGATGGCTGGGAGATGTGATGCGCGGCCGCGGCCTTCGACAGGCTGCCGAGCTCAACAACCGATACAAACAGGTCGAGCGCCGCAAGGTCAGGAGTCGTCGGTGGAAGCGGCATCTCTCAATGGTATCAATGCAATCTATAGCTACCCATAGATTCGTTCTATGGAGTTCTAGACCAATCCGGGGTACCGCCCACCGGCTAACGCGACGACACTTGCGCGATGCCCCTCCCGGTAGACGTGACCGAAACTGACGGCGACTCGCCTACGGCACCGCAAGCATTGCCGCCCCGAGCGAGCGACTCCTCCCAGGTCTGGTCCTGGTTGCTGTGGGCACGGCACTCGCAGCGATGCTCAGCTCGTTCATCGACCCACTCTCGACCCTCGTTTGTGCTGTCATCATCGGCGCGCTGATCGGCAATCTTGGTGGCGCCACAAACCGCACGTCCCCAGGGCTCAAGTTCGCAGCCAAGCGTGTGCTGCGCGTTGGCGTCGTCCTCCTCGGGCTCCGGCTATCGCTCGCCGACGTTCGTGATCTCGGACTGCCGTCGTTGACGGTTGTCGTTGCGACCGTGACAGCCACGTTCTTCGGCACCCAATGGCTCGGCCGGCGCCTTGGCCTCTCCGAGACTTATCGTTGCTCGTCGCGACTGGTTTCAGCATCTGTGGTGCCTCGGCCATCGCCGCCGTAGAAAGCGCAACCGACGCCGAAGAAGAGGAAGTGGCGGCCGCCATCGGGCTCGTCACCCTGTTCGGCAGTTTGGCGATTGTTGTCCTGCCGTTGCTGCGCGGCCCGCTGGGCCTTACCGATACCGGATTCGGCACCTGGGTCGGAGCCAGCGTGCACGACGTGGCCCAGGTGGTTGCCACGGCCTCGTCCGGTGGCCAAGCAATCGTCGCGGTTGCGATTGTCGTGAAGTTGACTCGCGTGGTCCTCCTCGCCCCCATTGTCGCTGGCGTAAATCTGCATCGCCGTCGCGAGCGGTCCGAGCAGGCCCACGCCGATACCCGCCCGCCACTGCTTCCCCTGTTCATCGGTGGGTTCTTGGCGATGATCGCGCTCCGGACGACCGGCCTCCTGCCAACCATCGTCGTCTCGAACGCGAAGACCATCGAAGGTTGGCTCCTGGCCGCGGCGCTTGTCGGACTCGGCTCCGGCGTCCGACTCGAGAAGCTTCGCAAGCTTGGCCTCCGACCGCTCGTCCTCGGATCGCTGGCCTGGGTGCTCGTCGCCGCAGTGTCCTACGCTGGCGTACTCGTCGCCGTTCGCTAGCAGTCGACAACAGCGGACGCGGTACCGCTCACGGCGAGAGCGACGAGTAGGGTGGCGCGGATGAACTCTCTCAACGACCTACGACGTGGCGTCCAAGATTCCGTCGTTTCAACGTTGACCGGACTGTTCTCCCACGGGCCAACCCCACTCGAACACACACTCGACTACCCCGGCGATCCCGGCCTGCTTGGCCCTGACTCCGTCTCATGGCGAGTCGTTGGCGATGCCGCGGTCTTCATCGGTGGCATTAGAGCACTCGTCGTCCAATCGGCCCACGCTGAGGTGGTCGCTGGCGTCGAAGACCACTCCACCTATCGAGTCGACCCGCTTGGTCGGCTATCACGCACCGCGTACTACGTCACCGAAACAACCTACGGGGCAATGCCCGAAGTCGAAGCCGCCGTAGCAGGTGTGCGGGTGGCCCACCGACCGGTGGTCGGCACATCTGAGCGAGGTCGTCCCTACAGCGCTGGTCGGCCCGACATGGCGGCTTGGGTCCACAACGTCTTGACCGACTCGTTCCTGGCCGCCTACCAAGCATTTGGGCCCGAGCCGCTGAGCACGGCCGACGCCGATCACTACGTGGCCGAACAATCCCGAGTCGGGGAACTTCTCGGCGCCGATCCGCTGCCTCAAACTGCCGCCGACCTTCGGGAGTGGATCGTGACCCACCCAGACATCGAGCGCACCAAGGGCCAGCAAAACGCGATCGAGTTTCTCAGTAATCCACCACTCGCACCTCATATTCGGGTGGCCTATCGATTGCTCTACAACGCAGCCGTTACCACCATCCCCGCGTCGCTTACCAAACAGCTCGGCGTGCGGGCACCCCGGTGTTCGGCCGACATTGGAACCAACGCCACAAGGGGACTTCGATGGGCCCTGGGCGCGTCGCCAGCCTGGAAAATTTCGCTGGAACGATGCGGTGCGCCGATTCCGCCAGGCACGTTCCGGGCCGATCGCCGGCCCCGGCCCGGCGAGGCCGAGTTTGCGAGCGATCCCGGCGCCTGAGCCGTCCAGGTAGTCTCGCCGCCGACTAAGAGTCGAGGGCGTCGTAGACCGCGGCGCAGAGAGCGCCGCCGGTTGGGTTGCCAATCATCGTGGCGGCCATCTTGTTCATCATGTAGGCGATGGTGACACCCCGATCAACATCGTTGACGACGAGCGAGCCACCCCAGCCACCCCAGAAACAAACACGGCCGAGGTTCGTTCCGCCAAGCATCGGCGCCAGGTCAGGGGTCGGTAGGCCATAGCCAACGCCAAACTTGAGGGGAAGTCCAAGCACGAGGTCAAGGCCGTCCGACTGGACATCGAAGATGAGATCGATGGTCTTCGGTGATAACAGTCGGACGCCGTCTACCTCGCCTCCGTTGGTGACGACCGATTGGATCTTGGCCACCGACCGAGCATTGCCGTGTCCGTTGGCCGCACCGATCTCGGCCTGACGCCACGCGTCGGTCCACGATTCTTCTGGCGCTGGTGCCGGGCCGGTGAAGGTCTTGAAGGCGACGCTTTCGAGCACGGCCGGGTCGGTCAGATCCAGCCCCAGGTCCATCTCGGGCGGGGCAACCACATTAGAGACCCGATGAAACTCTGATGGGTCGAGGCCAATGTGGAAGTCGGCGCCGAGCGGCCCGGCGATCTCTTCGGCGAAGAACGTTCCGAGCGAACGACCGGATACCCGCCGGACGACTTCGCCCACCAGGTGACCCTGGTTGAGTGCGTGATACCCCGACATCGATCCTGGTTCCCACCACGGCGCCTGGGCGGCAAGCATCGATGTCGACTTGTCCCAGTCGTAGAGGTCTTCGACGGTCACGGGCTGCGCCCAAGCGGACACGCCCGAGGTGTGGGAAAGCAGATGGCGAACTTCGATGTCGGCTTTGCCGTTGGCGGCGAACTCAGGCCAATAGTCGGCGACGGGTCGGTAGACATCGAGCTCGCCTCGGTCGACGAGGACGAGGGCCGACAGGTTGGTCATCGTTTTCGTACTCGACCAGACGTTTGTGATCGTGTCTTTGCCCCAGGGCGTGGTCTTCTCTGGATCGGACCAGCCGCCCCATTGGTCGACAACCAACTCACCATCGATGGCGACGGCGACCGAAGCACCCAGGTCGGCACCCGACTCGAGTTGGCCAGCAAGCACCTCGCCGACGCGGGCGAACTGAGGGTTTGACGTTCCGTGGATCTCTGCCATAGCGCACCCTATTTCTTCCAACACGCCCCGTCGAGTTGTTGGTGCCACAACGGGGAAACGGCAGCCGCTCGTCGCCGGGCGGTACAGCAACTAGGTTTTCGCAATGGACCATTCCAGCATCCACGAAGCGGCCGACGAGGGCGACCTCGACCTTCGCCCAATGGCCACGATCGACGGCACGGACCCGATCCTCCCAAGCCGTTTCCCGATCGGACAAATTGCCGCCGTCGCGCTCGCCGGACTCGGCTCAGCTGCGGCCGACCTGGCTGAATCAGCCGGTGGCTCCCCGGAGCAGTTTCGACATCGGTCGTCGAGGGAGCGCGGCTCACGATTGGCTTCGCCGTGCAGCGAATGGATGGTGTCGCGGTCCCACGCACAAATCAGTCAAATCCCTTTGTCCACTGTTACGAGGCGGAGGATGAGCGGTGTGGTGTACCTTCACGGCGGCTTTCCCCGCCTTCGCCAAGGGCTCGCCGACCTGCTCGGCATCGGCACCGATGCCACCTTCCCGCAGGTGCAAGCGGCAGTAAAGTTCGTGGAACGGCTCGACCTTGAGGACGGCATCGCCGAGCGCAATCTGTGTGGGGCAATGGTGCGTTCACACGACGAATGATTGGCCCATCCCCAAGGGTCGGCCGTCGAGTCGCTGCCCCGAGTGCTCGTCGGCGACGGCGAGGACTCGTTGCGCTGGCAGCCAGACAAGACGCGACCTCTGGCGGGCCTCCAGGTGCTTGACCTCACCCGAGTTCTGGCCGGTCCCACGTGCGGCAAGTACCTAGCCGCGCTTGGCGCCAACGTCACCAATATTCGGTCAGAGCATGTGCCAGTTGTTCCAAGCTTCGTGCTTGAGACCGGTGTCGGCAAGACGGTTCTGTCCGCCGATCTCCGCGACGCAGTCGACCGTCATGCGGTCCGAGAACTCGGCGCAAGCAGACGTCATCGTGCAGGGGTACCGGCCCGGCATTGTGGGACGGTTCGGCCTCGATCGTGAGAGCCTCCGGTCGGATGGCTGGCGTGGTGTCTACGCAAACATCAACTGCTATGGCCCGATCGGGCCGTAGGCCAATCGAGCTGGATGGGAACAACTCGCCCAATCCGTGAGCGGCATGGCTCACCACGAGGGCATGACAAAGGGCCGCCCACAGCAGGTGCCTGCGGCGCTCAACGACTACGTCACCGGCGTACTCATGGCGACCGCAATTACCCGCCAACTCGTCCGGGGCACCGACGCCGAGTTGTTCGGCTCACTCTGTCAGACTGCCGTGGGCGATGACATCGGCGGCCGACCACGACCCAGCGAAGGCCGCTGGCGTGGGAACACCGACCTTGCAATCCCGTGTAACAGACGAGGGTGTTCACGAACATCTCAGTCCGGGGTTCACGGTCGAGGGCCTCACCATCGGTTGGGATGGAAGCTCGACGGCCTGGCGGAACGAGCGGCCACGACGCAGCGCTGAGGACGTCGCCTACTCGGACGGATAGCTCGGGATACGAGTCTTTGAATACGCCCGAGTGCAACAACACCTGCGCCGTCGGCACATTTGTCTCGTCGTCGGTCAAGGTCGTCAACGTCCAGTACGACTCGGTTCGGCGGCTTTGACCGAGTGCCACGATTTCACGGTCGAGCCGGTAGGCACGACCAACGAGGACCGGCCCGTTGAGGAGGCGGACCTCAAGATCGATGAACAGTCCGATCGACGGTTGGCGAACGTCGAAGCCCACGCGTTTCGACCCTGTGTTGCTGATCACCGACATCATTTCGATCGGCATGATGGCTACGCCGAAGGGGTTTGGCGTCGACGAATTGTCGTCGTAGTACGACACGGACTCTGTGATCTTTGACAGCTTCTGCGCAAGTGAGAAGGGATAGAGGTTGCCGAGGAAGTCGTCTGCGTTGACGGTGATGGTCTCTTCCTCGGCCCCCTTCTGCCCGACCGACAACTTGTCGAGAATATGCAGCTGGCCTGGGTCACGTTCTTGTGCCTTGGCCAAGCGGCTCGCTAGGGCCGTCGCCGAGAGGTCGCCATCGACCGATGCCGTTCCTTCGAGTACTGGCGTGCCATCGGTCTTCGCCGAATAGATCTTGGCGGTGAGGGCGCCGGGACCATCGAGCACGACCGTGGCCTGCACCTCGTCACCCTCAAACACCATGTTGAGGAAGTGGGACGAAATGACGCCATTGGTGAACCATCGGTCGCCCCAAACCGACGCCAGCAGTGGGTCGAACTGGCTGAAATGAGTCGGACCCTCAATCGGTGCACCAGCCAGACCAAGCTTCTCGGCGGTTTCGCCGTCGTGAACACTCAGCTGACCGTTGTAGGTCTGCTCAGCCAACATCTGGCGAGGCGCCCGGATGGGACCGGTAAGGGTTATCGGCGTCGAGGAGATCGGGTGGGCGAGAGCGGGAGATGGCGTCGAAGTCATCAGAGCAAGCTAGCCCAAGGTGCCGTCAGCGACGAAGAATCGGTGGGTCAGCGCAAGCGAATCAACGAACGCCCGGTCGTGCGAGACGACGATGAGTGTGCCCGCAAACTTTGAGAGCGCTGCCTCCAGCTGCTCGATTGCTTCGAGGTCGAGGTGGTTCGTTGGTTCGTCGAGGATCACGGTGTTGACGCCCGACGCCTGGAAAGCGGCCAAAACCGCCCTGGTCTGTTCCCCTGGTGAAAGTGCAGAGGACGGCCGACTGACATGCTCCGTACCAAGGCCGAACTTCGCCAGAATCGACCGAGCTGGACCCAGGTCGAGTCCGGTGTCCTCGATAAACCGGTCGAGCAGCTTGCCCGAGGTTTCGAGTCGTTCTCGGCCTTGGTCGAGCTCACCCAACACGACCGACCGGCCAAGCCGTTGGGTCCCGGCCGCGAGCGGCGCCTTGCCGATGAGGGCCCGAAGCAGGGTCGACTTGCCCGCACCGTTCGCTCCTTCGAGCAGAATTCTCTGGCCACTCAGCACCTCGATCGAGACAGGACCGAGTACGAAGTCTCCCTGGGTTACCACTGCACTGGCGAGCTCCGCTACGAGATCGCCCGACCGCTCCACCTCACCAATCGTGAATTCGAGCTGCCATGGCTGCCAAGGTCGGTCGACCCGATCAAGGCGTTCCATTGCTCGCTCCACCTGGCGTGCTTTCGAGGCCAGTTTCTCGCTGGCTTCAAGCCGCGCCTCCGAGCAACCTTGTCGCCATCAGGGGCCGTCGATCGCGACTCACCCCTTAGCCGACCACGCGCGGTCGTGTTGGCCCGTGACTGCAGTCGGTCTCGCTCACCCGTGAACTGCTCGAACCGCTCGATCGCATGTTGACGACGGATCTCCGCTCCTCCAAGAAGGCGGACCACCCACCACCAAACCGATGAGCTGACGTCTTCGCGCTCTCGCGCGGATCCACATCGAACTCAACGACGTCTGTCACAACGTGATCAAGAAATTGCCGATCATGTGACACAACAATGACAGGTCCCCGCTGGGCAAGTACGAGGCGCTCGAGATGAGCGATGCCATCGAGATCGAGGTCATTGGTTGGCTCGTCGAGCAGCATCACATCAAACTGCGAGAGGCCAACTATGGCGAGCCACACCTTCGCTCGCTCACCGCCGGAAAGGGTCGACACTTGGCGGTCGATCACCGCATCGCCATCCCATCCAACCTCCGCCAGTGCCGGCCACCCGCTCGCGCCTCAAGGTCGGCTGCCCCTAATCGCATCCACCGGTCGAAGGCGTCGTCGTACTGGTCAGCGGATCCGGTTGCCTCGGTGCTCAGCGCCAACGTTGCTTGCTCGAGTGCATGGTTCGCCGCCGCCACACCGGTTTGACGCGAAATCAACTCGCCGACCGTCTCGCTTGGAAGCGCCGATCGATCTTGCGTCATGAGCCCGACAGTTGCGCTCATCGGCGTGGTACTCACCGAACCAGTCGCTGGGGTGAATCGACCAGCCAATAACCCCAGCAACGTCGACTTGCCGCACCCATTTGGGCCGACGAGTCCGACCCGCTCACTGGCCCGACGGTAAGCGACACGTTGACCAACAACCGCTCGACGCCGTGGGAGAACGACAGTTCAGTTGCGTGGATCTGAGCACTCATGGCGATGTGTCCTTCGTGATTCGCCGACTATGGCGGGTCTGACCCCCGCTACAGGCCAAGGGCGCGAACGAGCGCGGCGTGCTCGTCAGCGATCCAACGCCGCGTCAACGCAGCCTTTGGTACCAAGCCATTTGAGCCGTGAAATGCCCCTGGATAGACGTGCAGTTCTGTTGGCACACCGGATGCCAATAGTTTGCGGGCATAACTGATGTCTTCGTCTAGGAACATATCGAGTGTGCCAACGCTGACATAGGCGGGTGGCAGTCCGCTGAGGTCGTCGGCCCTGGCCGGGGCGGCATAGATCGGTATGTCGTCAAGGCCACCAACATACGACTCCCAACCGACGATGTTGGCGGCACGGTTCCAAACTCGATCGTCGATGATGTCATAGCTGCTCGGTGTCGTGTTCGTGTCGTCGATCATCGGGTAGATCAAGAGCTGGAAGCAGATTGCCGGTGCCTTCAGATCCCGTGCGAGCAGCGCAAGCCCGGCAGCCAAGCCGGCGCCTGCGCTGGCTCCACCAATGGCGAGCCTGGCCGAATCGACACCGAGCGCGCTGGCGTTGCTGGCAAACCACGACAGCCCCGAATAGCAGTCGTCCATGGGCGCCGGATACGGGTGTTCTGGTGCCAAACGGTAGTCGACCGACGCCACCACAATGCCGAGCTTGCTCGCGAGCCACGCACAGCGGGGGTCGTCTCGATCGGCGGAGCCGAGCACCATCCCGCCGCCATGAATCCAGTACAGGCCCGGGACGTCGTTGGTCACACCGTTGCGTCGATACACCTTGACTCGTACCGCCGGCGCGCCGCGTACACCGGGCGCCGTCTCCTCGCTGATGGTGACGTCGTCGGGCATCGGCATTGGGGCGGCATCAGCTGCGGCCGCAAACGCCGCTCGCCGCCGGGGAATGTCGTCGAGCACCACGGTGCCCGCGGGGATCGCTCGGAGGACCGCCAGGTGGTCGGCGTCGACGAATTGTTCTAGCTCGATAGCCATGTCAGATAGTGACACCGTTCGGCCGCGTCGGGAAAGTCAGAACTCGCAGTCGGGCGATGAGGAGGTCGAGGCCACAGCGCCGTCGCGGACATACAATCGACCGATGACCGTGGATGTTCGTCGCGCTGAGCCATACGACTTCGCCGAGGTGCTTCGCTTGGTGGAAGCGTTCTATCGGGTAGACGGCCATCGCTTCGACCAGGACTTCTTGACACCATCGATTGTTGAGCTTCTGAGCCACGATGACCACGGGACCATCGCTATTGCCGAAGATGGCGGGCGCCCGTGCGGCTACGCCATCGTGACGTGGGGCTATTCGCTCGAAGGAGGCGGGGTCGAAGGTTTGCTCGACGAGATCTATGCCGAGGTGCCCGGTCGCGGCGTCGGAGGCTCCCTCCTGGCGTGGGCCGAAACGGCATGCCGGCACCGTGGGGCGAGACGCCTGGCGCTGGAGACAGAACGACCAAACGAAGCCGCTCGGCGCTTCTACCGCCATAACGGATACGCGGCCGACGACTCGATCTGGATGTCGAAGTGGGTCGACCAGGCCGAAGCCTAGGACTCACGCCAGAATCGATCACCGACGGAGCGACCGGTGATCACACCGACGGTCCCGACGGTAGTCGCCGCAAGCAGCCAGAACGATCCAGGCCGGTCGCCCGTCGCCTTCACGTCGAGTTCGAGCAATCGCAGGCGCGAGACCTACGATCGGCAGATGCGACTTTCTCTCAACGCCTCAGCCAACCTTGCCAAGCCAAGTCTCGACACACTGCGCGCTCACGCCAGACAAGCCGAAGCTGACGGCTTCGCTGGCTGGTGGCTGGCTCAAACAGGCATGGTCGATGCACTGAGCGTTTTCATTGCAGCCGCCGCCGATGCGCCAAACATCGAGTTCGGCACTGCGGTCATCCCCACCTATCCGCGCCACCCAACGATGCTGGCGTCGCAGGCCTCGACGGCACAGGCCGCCGTCGGCGGACGGTTGACGCTCGGCATTGGTCTCTCGCACAAGCCGCAGGTCGGGCCAGTGGGGAATGTCGTTCGATAAGCCGGTCCGCCACATGCTCGACTACCTCAACATCCTCCAACCCTTGCTCGAGACCGGCGACGTCAACTACTCGGGCGACGTGTTCACCCGCCGGGGCGAACCAATGGCCCAACTGACCGACGATGCGCCCGCACTCATGGTCGCTGCGCTCGGGCCACAAATGTTGAAGATCGCAGGCAAACGAACCGACGGCACCATCCTTTGGATGGTTGGCGAGAAGACGATCGAGAGCCACATCGCTCCCGTCATCAACGAGGCAGCCAACAGCGCGGGCCGACCAACACCACGGATCCTGTGCAGCCTCCCCGTGACAATCACCGATACGCCGGCGCCCGTCCGGGACTTCGCCAACGCTGCCCTCAAGATCTATGGCGAGCTTCCGTCCTATCGGGCAATGCTCGATCGAGAGGGTGCTGCTGGTCCCGGCGACGTCGCCCTTATCGGCAACGAAGAACAAGTGGGTGAACGCCTGGCCAACATCAAGGCAGCCGGTGCCACCGAGTTCGCCGCAGTCGAGTTTGTCTCCAACCAAGCCGACGCCGAGCGAACCAGGGCCTTCCTGAAGGACCAGATCGGTGCGCTGGCCTAGCACCATCGACCCCACGTGATTGGTTCCTGCCGGGCTTGGTGATGCCACACGCAAGCCCAGCAGGACATGTCGGACACACGATCCACGATGCCGCCCCCGCGAAACCGAAGTTTCGCCGAGTCCGTTCGCCGCAACGGTCTCGATTGCCCATGGTGTGGAGCGTGTGCTCCCCGACCACTCTCCATCGGGACTACGGTCCTGCTTGTGAGTATTCGCCCATAAATTGCCTCATCTTGTGAAGGATTACCACGTTGACCAGCGAATATGACTATCTAATTGTCGGGGGAATGGTCGCTGACGGCACCGGCTCGCCCCTCCGGCGGGCCGATGTGGCCGTGAAGGACGGGACTATCCTCGCCATCGTCGAACCGAGCGACGAGGTGATCGCCAGCGACGCCATGGTGGCGGGCAGCGGACGAGTCATCGATGCGACCGGCCATATCGTCGCCCCCGGTTTCATCGACACGCATACCCACGACGACTTCGCCGTCATCATCTATCCCGAGATGAGATTTAAAGTCCTTGGCGGCGTCACCACCTGCATCGTCGGTAACTGCGGGCTTGGTGCCGCGCCCTTCGAGCCAGCATCGACCATGGCCGCATCATTTCATCCCAACGCCGAACTCAGCCGCTGGGACGGGTACGCCGGTTTCCTCGACACCGTCGAAGCGGCCCAGCCGTCGGTCAACGTCGCCGCCCTCATGGGCCACGGCACCATCCGCCTCGGCGCCATGGGGGCAGCAAAACGCCCCTGCTCCGAGGCCGAGCTCCAAGCGATGACCGCGGCCGTAGAAGAAGGTTTAGCGGCGGGCTGTATAGGGCTGTCAACCGGACTCATCTACGTGCCGGGCACCTTCGCAGAGACTGACGAGCTCGTCGCATTGTCTGAGGTGGTCGGTCGCGCCGGGGGGATCTACACCAGCCATATCCGCAATGAGGGTGATGGTCTGTTGACAGCAGTGGCCGAAGCAATTGACGTCGGTCGCCGAGCGTCGCTACCGGTGGTTATCAGTCATCTGAAGGCGACCGGCGAGGAAAACTGGGGGCGAGTCAGCGAAGCCATCGAACTCATCGAATCAGCCAGGGCCGAGGGCCTCACGGTAAACGCCGACCAATACCCCTACACGGCGGGCAGCACCTCGCTCGGTGCGCTCGTCAGCCAGGGTGCGTTCCGCTCAGACAAGGGCGGCCTCGGCCTGCTCCCTCCTGAGTCAGTTGTACTGGCGTCGTCGGCAACAAACCCTGAGTGGATTGGCCAAAACATGGCACAGCTCGCTGAACTGCTCGGCTGCGACCCAGCCGATGCCGCCGACGTTGTCTGCGCCGCCGACCCTCGCTCGACCTGCATCCTGCATCGCATGTCCGAGGCCGACGTCCAAACCGTCCTCGCCACCCCCGGCATCATGATCGGTTCAGATGGCCTGCCGACAATGGAAGGCAAACCCCACCCCCGCCTGTACGCAACGTTCGCCCGAGTGCTCGGCCACTACAGCCGCGAACTTGGCCTCCTCCCAGTGGAGGAGGCCGTGCATCGCATGACGGGGAAGCCGGCCGAAGTCTTTGGCCTGGTCGACCGGGGCAGGATTGCCGTTGGGGCCCACGCCGATATCACCGTGTTCGACCCCAACGCCATCATCGACACCGCTACCTACGACGACCCGCACCAACACCACCCGGCATCCAGACCGTGATGGTTGGCGGACAACTTGTCGTCGATGGTGAAGCGCACACGGGCGCCAGGCCCGGCAAGGTACTCCGCCGCCGACAGGCCAATGCCCACACTTGAGCCAATCAGCCTTGACGAGCTCGAACGGCTCTCCCCTAGCCTTGAGCGCCTCGTCGACCAGACCCCCTCGATCGACCGATGGTGCTCAAGCCCCGACTGGGCGCTATCGACAAACCTTGCCTTCGCGCCAGACTCGCCGCGCTACGTCGCAGGCGATCCGGCAACTGGCGTCGCACTCCTGGCGGCGCACGAGCACGCCCATGGCGTCACGCTGTCGGGCCTTGAGCCGATGTGGGGCTTCGGGTCACCTATCCTCGGAGCCGATCCAGTAGCAGTTACCCGCCTCCTGGTTGCGGGCTTGGCCCACGACAACACGTGGCACAGCCTGGTGCTACCCGGCCTCCCCCTGTCGGCAC
Source organism: Acidimicrobiales bacterium (assembly GCA_041394345.1). Taxonomy (GTDB): domain Bacteria; phylum Actinomycetota; class Acidimicrobiia; order Acidimicrobiales; family SZUA-35; genus JBBKWJ01. The sequence continues at coordinate 61,387 of JAWKIN010000017.1, forward strand.
CAGTCTTGACGGCAATTGCGGAAGCCCTGTCGGCACTCGGCGACGTGCGGGTCGGCACGGCCATTGAACGAGAAATGATCGATCTCACGGACGGCGTCGATGCGTGGCTCGCTCGCCGATCGCCCCGATTTCGGCGCAATCTCCGCCGGGCAGAGCGCGCCGCCGAATTGGCCGGCGTTCGCTACGAGCCTGCCGGGAACGGACCCGATGTGTTCGATCGGCTCCTCGCCATTGAAGCACGCAGTTGGAAAGGCAAGGAAGGTAGCGGCATCACGGCGCCAGACATGGCCACCATGTATCGCTCGTTAACCGAGCGCCTTGCGTCCAAGGGCACCCTTCGGGCCACCGTTGCCATCCGTGACGACCACGACGTCGGATTCATCCTCGGCGGTGTGAGGGTCCGGTTTATCGGGGCTTCAGCTTGCGTATGTCGACGACGAGGCAAAGCAAAGCATTGGACACCTCCTGCAATGGCGAGAGCTGCACGCCTTGGCTCAACTCGGTACGGTGAGCTGGTATGACCTCGGCATGAGCATCGACTACAAGGCCCGCTGGGCCGACCACCTCGTCCCTCCCCCTTCTCATCGTGACCAACGGCCGACAAATCAGCTAGTTTCACCAGATATGACTCAACAGAACCTGATGCTGCTTTTTGCTGGCGCGCTGCTCATTGGGCTGATTGGCGTCGTTATTGATCGACTCAACTTTCCCCAAAAGAAGTTCCGACCAAAGACGATTGCTCCTGACCAAGACGGCCAACAACGTGACCGTACCGGAGCGCACATCACCCAGTTCACGCCCGACCCCAACCTCCCTGCTCTATCAGGCGACAACCCAGCACCACAGGAGTAACAACGACCGTGAGCACGACCAGAACCGTTGACGAGACAGAGACCAAGAAGATCGGCTTCATTGCCGCGGCCAAAGCGACACTGCTCCGATTCAAGGCTCACAACGTCATGGTCATCGCTGCGGGTATCGCCTTCTTTGGCTTCTTGGCCCTGATTCCAACGATGGCCGCCACGATGGGAATCTACGGCCTCGTCGCCGACCCAACCGAAATCGTTTCGACCGTCGAGCGGGCCGACGGGCTTGAAGCCGAGACCAAGGCGTTCGTTGTCACCCAACTGAAGACGATGACCGAGTCGAAAGGACTTGGCGTCAGCGTTGTTGCCGGCATCCTGTTGGCACTCTTCTCGGCCTCGGGCGCGGTGCAAAAACTGATGAACACCGTCTCGGTCGCCTACGCCACCATCGAGAGCCGCAAAGGCCTCAAGGTCCGTGGCATGGCCTACTTGTTTACCGTCGGCGCCATCCTTGGCTTCCTCTTGTTGGTGGGCACGCTCGGCGTGCTTCCGGCCATGGCCGACAAGATTCCCGGTGGCGGTGCGGTCAGCGTGCTAGTGCAGATACTCGGCTACGTCATCATCGTTCTGGGCTTCTACGCCGGTCTCACGATTCTCTATCGCTATGGACCCGACCGAGAAACGAAAACTCCGTGGAAGAACGTCGGCGCCGTGGTCGGCACCGTGTTGTTCTTACTCTTCGCGTTTGCGTTGAGCATGTACGGCCGAGTGGCCGGCAGCATGCCCGCGTCCTACGCCATTCTCGGCGTCTTCGCTTCCATCATGATTTTCCTGCAGCTCGCGTCAATTGCCGTGATCATCGGGGCCGAGGTCAATGCAGTCATCGAAGGTGAAGACCTCGACCCAACTCGCAAGGGCAGCCACGGTACGGGTCGTACCGGAGGCGACACAACCGGCAAGCCAGACACCGCAACGCTTAGCCTCGCTCAGGCGGCGGCTGGCGTGGCCGCCATCTTCGTCCTTGGCAAGGGCAACTAACCCGAGTTGATCGTGTGACCTAGGCCAAACGGCCTATTACAGCTGAAATCCACCCACGCGCCCTCAGACTTTGGGCCCGTTGTGCCGATGGCATACCTGTGACTTCACCTGTCTTTTCTCGACCTTCTGGCCTCGACCAGAACACCGATCCCGGCGCTGTGGCGGGATCAGTCGAGCGACGCGTCAGCCGATTGCCGGTGCAGGGAACGGCGTCCTACGACCACTTCGTAGGCGCCGCCGTCAAAGCATCCGTGACCATCTTCGCCAGCCAGATCGTGGCGTCGCTCGTCGTCGCCAACCTCAGCGGCGCCCGCCTGACCGTGGCCAAGTGGCGCCTGATTCCCTACCTGGCCATCGTGGCGGACGAAGCGACCTTCGTCTCAACGGTGACGTGGTCGACGCTGGCTGCCGTCATCGCCGCCTGCTTCATGGCCCTTTGGGTGCAACACACTCGCAGCGACGAGCACGCAGTCGTCTACGGATGGGCAACCGGCATTCTCATGGCCGGCCTGCTTGTTCTCTTCCAGGTTCTCCGAGGTTGGCTTGGGCCACCCGCAGTCCAGGGTTGGATTCTCGCCCAGGCCGCAGCGGTCGTTGCTGCCTCCACCGTTCTTTTCATTGGGCTTCAGCCCCGTGGAAGAGTCTCGCTCAACGCCGTTTCCACGGCCGAGGACGAGGTGTCAGAGGAGCCCGTCTCCCCACCAAACCCGTCGAATGGTCCCCTCGGATCACTCGGCAACAGGAGTAATGATGAAGCGTAAGAAGCAGGCACGGCGGGGTTCGCTGGTCATGGTTGCGACTCTGATGTTCGCAACTCCGGCCATGGCCTCGCTCATCGTGCAGAACTACATGGAGGCCGACGTCTCTGTGGCCGACGCGTGCTTCAGCAAGGCGCCCGGCCGAGATCCAATCACCTACACGGGGTCCGACGCGGACAATCCGCTCGCAGGCTTCAACGACACGAACAACACGGTGCAGGTCTCTGGGGCCAACCTTCTCGAGGAGAAGTTGACGATCCGGGGCATGCGCGGCGACCGCGTGATGTACACCGACGTCGTTCGCTACCAGAACACCTGTGACGTTCCGCTCAAGGTCAGTCTGATTGCGGACGGCACGACGGCTACCGGCGACTGGGACGACCGTTCGGCGCAGATCTACATCTCGACCGTTGGCGCACCCGGCTCATTGCCCGGTGACCCATCGTCGACCGACTGGGACAACCAGCCGATCATTGTGACCGCCAACTCGGCTGCTATTAGCGCACCGAACAACCGCACCGGCACCGTGACCATCCCTGCCGGTGGCGAGGTTCGGGGTGCGGTGGTTATCGCTGCGGGCGTCGACGCCACCAACGGCATTGGAACCGTCAACTGGATTGCCACGGCGAGCCACGACAACGGCCAGTAACACAACCTGAGCACAACTCAGACGAGGAGAGCCTGGCAACGGCGCCAGGCTCTTCTCGCGTCTGCGGCCGTTCGCGTCTGGGGCCGTTCGCTTCTGCGGCCGTTCGCGAACCACCACTGCGCCCCACCCCCTCAACTTCGCGTCGTCCTTAACTTCGCGTAGTCGGACCAAACGAAGTTAAGCGACGCAGGTCCACCACCGGTCCACCACTTCGTCGGCCCGCCAGCGTCGGCGCCTGGCCTTAAAATCGTTTGGTCCGACCAAACGATTTTAAGGACCCGGCCAACGGCGTTGTCAGCTACCGCTACTCGCCTTCACCGTCGGGATCGACGGGCTGATCGGCCTGGTCGCCGGCCGCTGGTTCTTCGCCGCCGAGATCGACCGTCACATCGTTGGCTTCATCCGCACAACGCAGCAGCTGGGCACACAGAATATTGACATCAGCGGCCACAGATACCGCGCCGCCATTGATCCCAAGCGGGTTGTAGGACAGCGAGGCGATGCCAATAACCACACCGCTCGAGTTGACCAGCGGCCCTCCTTGGAAGAGGGTGCCAGTCGGAATCGTGTGCTGAATGCCTGCCGTCGATTGGTCGATGAGGAAGCCGGGCGATGCCGTCGCACCCTGGCCGCCAACACCGCTCATGGCAAAGAGGCGCCCACCGATGGCGTTATCACGCGCCGGCCCGGTGGCGAGTTTGAGTTTCGGGATGTCGGCATCGACGACGACAAGCGCAAGATCGTGCTCGGCGTCCCACGAATACACCTCGGCGGTAAGCGTCTGGTCGCCCTTGGTCAGTGTGATTGCAGGGCCGGGGCTGACGGTTGCTGCCTTGATCAGTTCGTAGCTCGTGACGAGCGCCGTGCCACCGTTGTAGCCGACGACCGCAAACGCGGCGCCAACGGCAGGCTCACCCGCCGGTGAGAACGTCGACAACGACCAGACCGACGGACCAGCCGTCGCGGGCAGCGTGACAATCCCATTGGCGTCTTCGACATAGCCAGACAGCGGGCCGAGCTCCCGTCGAATCTGCTCCACCGATTCGACCCTCATCTCGTCAATCGCTCCAGAGGCGTCGGTGAACTGGGCTTCGAATCCGTCCACAAACGTGGCTACTTGGGCTTCGTTCTGCGCCAAGCGATCGTCGTAGTAGGCATAGAACGCGGCTCCGGAGAACGCTGCGCCTATGCCAGCGCTGAGCAACATAGCGGAGATACCGATGACCGATCGTGGCAGGATTCGATGTCGAAGCTTCGGACGTCCCGGGCTGAGCGCAATGTAGCCGCGCCGAGCCAGTTGACGGCTGGATCGCCAATGGCTCAACAGACCAGGGCCGCCAATGTAGGGCGCGACACCGCCAGCTTTGCCTCTGGTTGTCGCCTTAGAGCCAACGGACCGCTTTGTTTCGCTGACGGCCTGCTCGGAAGCGAGATCTGACCGGTCGACGATCTCCTCGTTGGATTCGTCGACGGACGTCTGGTTGCTGCTCATGGACCATCTCCGGAGCTAGTAGTTGTCGTCGACTCGTTTGGCGCGGTCGACGTGGTCGGGGCTGGGATTGTTGTGGTGGGACTTGCCGCTAACGGCGGCGGCGTAAGGACTGGCGTCGGCACGACCGAGTTGGTGCACGGGCCACCGCAGTTCGCCACGATGGCGTTCTTTGTGTCCTTCGAGCCAACGATGGTTTGTTCTTGCCGTCGCTGTACAACGTCGGCCGCGCTCTCGACCTGCTCGATCGGCCCGGGGACAGGGAAGGGAACGATGTCTGTGCCCGCCAGAGCGCCATTCATGTACGACGAGAACGCGATTGCCGGGAAGCTCCCACCGGTTACTGAGCCGATGCCGTTGATGTTTCGAAGTGGAGCCAGGCCGTCGGCGTGACCCATCCAAACCGCAGTCGCAAGTTGTGGGGTGTATCCAACAAACCAGGCCGCCGTGTACGACTGAGCCGTGCCCGTCTTGCCGGCAACGGGTCGGCCTCCGGCCAGCGCGGCTCGTTGGCCCGTGCCGTCGACTACGACCGTCTCTAGAACTTTTGTCACATTATCTGCCACATTGCTGGTGAGCACGCGATCGCCGGCTCGAGCGCGATTGTCAATCAGAACGTTGCCGTCAGCGTCACGCACCATCGCAATGCCCGTTGGGGCAACTCGGACACCTGAATTGGCGAACGTGCCATACGCCGAGGCCATCTCCAGCGTCGACGATTCGCCGGCACCAAGCGCGAGACTCGCACCGTAGTACCCGTCGGGATCGAGCCGCTCAAGACCGAGGCGCCGGGCCAGTGTCAGGGTGTCCTCAACCGATACGTCGGTGATGAGTTCGGCAAACACGGTGTTCACTGATGCTCGCGTCGCGTCGGTCAGGCTGATGTTGCCTCGGTCAGCGTTGTCGTAGTTGCTAATCACGCACTGCGAACCGCTACAGCCCGGAACGGCCCACGTTGCCGGAGCGGGATAGACCGTGTCGGGCCCGATGCCCTTCGAGAAGGCCTCAGCCAGCACGATCGGCTTAAACGAGCTACCGGGCTGAAAGCCGGTCGTGCCACCGGTCGCCAGATTGACTTGGCTTGCGGCGTAGTCGCGGCCGCCAACCATCGCGACGACATGACCGTTTTGCGGGTCGATTGAGACCAGAGACATCTCGACCGGGTACTCGGTTGATCCGAGTTGCTCGGCGACCGATTGTTCGGCGAGGGCTTGCAACCAAGGATTGATCGTGGTCTCGATGGTGAGGCCACCCCGGTACAACACGTCGGGGCCGAGCCGCTCCAGGAGGTCGGCTTCCACCCAGTCAACAAAGTAGGGGAACTGACTCGCCCCCTTCGGCGCAAGCGGCACAACGACCGTCACGGTCTCGGACGGGCGACTGCCGTCGGTGGCAAGCCAGAGCGTTCGATCAACGTTTCGTTCAAACTCGTCGACGGAGATATAGCCCTGGTCGAGCATGGCCTGGAGAACGAGCCGGCGGCGCGCATCCGCAGCCTCAATATCTTCGCGTGGCGATAGTCGACTGGGCGCTTGCACGACGCCGGCAAGCGTTGCGGCCTCACCGATGTCGAGGTCGCTAACGTCTTTCCCGAAATAGAGCTCGGCGGCAGCACCGATGCCATAGGCACCAGAGCCGTAGTACGAGGTCTCCAAGTACCCAAAGAGGATCTCTTCTTTGGTCAGCCGTTGCTCGAGTTCCACGGCGAACTGGGCTTCGCGCGCCTTTCGTTCGAGGGTTTGCTCGCCGCTAAGGAACGCGTTCTTGACGTACTGTTGAGTAATCGTCGAGCCGCCCTGAGCAATGCCACCAACCTCAAGGTTCGTCCGGGCGGCTCGGGCAATGCCTTCGAAATCAACGCCAGAGTGTTCCCAGAATCGTGCATCTTCGATGGCGACGATCGTGCTCTTCATCACGTCTGGCACATCGCTGGCCTGAATCTCAACTGTTCGCTCGAACCCACGAAACAGGCCAATCTCGTTGCCCGCGGCGTCAAGCACGATCGATGGCTCGGCGACGAACGCGTCCTGCTGTTCGGGTAACTCGCCGGGCAGCGGCGCCTTCATTAGCGTGGTAACGCCAACGGCCACTGCGACGGGCGGCACCACAACAAGCGAGACCACAAGCGCAAGAACGAGCCGGAAGCTCAAACCAACAAACGCACCAAGACGGCGGCCGATACTCATGGGGTCTCCCCCTCGGCCGGGACCGCTGCATCGACAACCGGCTCAGGAGGCGGCTCAGCAACACAGGCCGAAAGCACACCGCTCACCGAAATACTCTCGCCAGTGCCTCGAAGCGAGACCGAACCAGCTGAATCGCAGCGCACTCGGAAGCGGGCGGCGCCGCCGCCATCCGTCGTCACGACATCGGCCGAAATGAGCGAACCCGCGCCGGTCACCGTGGCGGTGATGGGCGTGGCAGCGATCGGCACCACAACAATGCGGCCTTCACCATCCACGATCGTGGTGGACGCAACAACGGCGACGGTCTGGTCGGCGCCGATGTAGGTCTCGGATCCACCAACGATGGAGAGCGTGGGCGACGGGGTATGCGCCTGCAAGACAGTAGAGAGCACCGTTGAGGAGCCTTCAGATACGAAGAAGACTTCGACGGGGGCGACACATAGGTGTCGGGCAGGAAGGCACGGACCCGATACGCACCGCCGAATGCGTCGTTGAGAATCCAGCTCCCAAATTCGTCGGTCTGCACCCGAACCTCGGCGCTGTTGGCGCCGACGAATCGTTCGATCACGACCGTGGCGCCAGCGATGGGCCCATCGGGACCGTGAACGGTTCCCGTCATGGTCGATCCCCCACCCCAGATGTAGATCTCATCGCTAGGCGCTGTCGAGCCAAACACGGGAAGGGTGACGTTTGCGGTGCTAGGCGCCTGGACGAGTTCGAGCGATGGCCCATCAATCGCCGCCGGCTCGAAGGAAAGATCGATACCGCGCGCCAAACCAATCGGCTCGGGGTCATCGGTATAGGCGCTGACGACCCATGTGCGGTGGTTCCACATCGAGGCGAGCGCGAACACCATCAGAGCCAGACTGGCCATCTTTAGGGGACGCATCGATGTCCAGTCGGCCAAACGACGCCAAACATGAGCCTTCTGACCTACGACGAAAACAACAGAGGACCAGACCGAAAGCCTGGTCCTCTGTGTTGGTTCGTGACGGCCGCTTGGTGGCGGTCGCCCAGTGATTGTCGTTAGCTAGAAATTAGTCGACGTCGAGGAAGATGCATTCGCCGGGGCACTCCTCGGCGGACTCAATCACTCGTTCAAGGGCCTCGTCGGTGACGCGGGCCATGCCCTCGGCACCAGCAGGGTTGGCTGAACCGTCGAACTTCTTCTCGGTGCCGAAGGCGCCTGCGTCTTCCTTGACGTAGTACAGCCCGTCATCCATTCCGAAGAACACATCAGGAGCGATCTCGGCGCACAGGCCATCACCCGTGCAAAGATCCTGGTCGATCCAGACTTTGACCATACAGCAACACCTTTCTCGCGGTTAGTGGGCTGTCCTATCGGCAAGCCCACGATCGAAATGACTGAGCGGGAGGAATCCTAATGGAATTCCTCGTCACACAACGACCAACAGTGTAGCGGACACTTCGGCGCAGGCGAATTCAGCAGGCCGAACGCCATCGAAACCACGGTCGAGCGGACAGAAAGTACTGCGCACGGAGCAACGTTGTTGGCTACGGTCAGGTTGTGCCGCAAACAGCCACGAACGACTTTCCTCGCCAATACGCCGCCACCCGACGATTCACGACGGGGACACCACGTGACATCAAGATCGCACTCGATGGTGCGTTCGTGACGTTCCTACGCTCGGCTGGTCCTGATTCGGCCACCCTCACCCTGTGGGGCTTCGACACTGCCGCTGGCACCGAACACCGCATCGTCGACCTTGCTGAGTTAGGCGCCGACGACTCCGAACTCCCCGCAGCCGAACGGGCCCGCCGCGAACGGGCCAGGGAGAGCGCCGGCGGCATCGTGGCCTATGCGCTCGACGCAAGCCGGTCGATCGCCTGTTTTGCCCTTGGCGGGGAGCTCTACGTCGCGGACTTGGCCGCCCCAACAACTCGCCACATCGCTACGCCGGGCGGCGTCTTCGATCCCAAGTTCTCACCCGACGGCGATCGGATTGCGTTCGTGTCGGGCCGAGCGTTGTATCTGGTCGCGACCGATGGCACTACACCTGCCGTCATGCTGTGCAGCGATGACGACCCACTCGTCAGCTGGGGTCGGGCCGAGTTCGTGGCCGCCGAGGAGATGCAGCGCAGCGACGGCTACTGGTGGGCCCCCGACTCTGGGTCGCTTATCGTCGCCCGTACGGATGACTCGGCCGTCGCCCGCTGGTGGATCAGCGACCCGGCCCACCCCAACACACCGCCAAACGAGATCCGTTACCCCGCTGCTGGGACGACGAATGCGAAGGTCACGCTCCACCACATCAAAACCGCGCCTGGGGTCTGACCCCGAACGCGACATTTGGGGTGGGATGACGAGGGCGTGTTTGAGTACCTCGTCGACGTGGTCTGGGACGACGGTCACGAGCCGCTCGTGGTGCGGCAAGCGCGAAATCAGCGCCAAATCGATATCTCCTCGGTCGACCTAGCCACCGGCGAGCTCCGCACGATTCACACCATCACCGACGACATCTGGGTCGAGATCTTCCCTGGCACACCGGCTCGGGCGGCAATCGCCTCATCACCATCGAAGATCGAGGCGAGTACCGCACCCTGTGCGTCGACGGTACGCCCCTCGCCACGCCCGATCTGCAGGTACGGAGCCTCGTACAGACGAGCGAAAGCGACGCGCTGATCACGGCGTGGACAAGCCCCTCCGAAGTCCACCTGATCTCGGTCAGCCTGATCGATGGCTCACTCACAATGTTGAGCCAGCCTGGCGGCGTCTCGACCGGATCGGTACGTGACAACATCCACGTCGTCAGCCGGGCCGACTCTGAAACAAAGGGCACGGTCACAACAGTGCGTCGGGCGGGCAAGATAACGGGCCGACTCACGAGCTTCGCCACCGACCCGGTGGTGACCCCACGGCCGCACTTCCGCCAGTTCGGGCCTCGCCAGCTCAACAGTGCTGTCCTGCTGCCCTCCTGGCACGACGGTGCCCAGCCGCTGCCCGTCTTGTGTGATCCGTACGGCGGCCCCCACGCCCAACGCGTCCTACAGACAAGCAACGCCCACGCGGTGTCACAGTGGTTTGCCGAACTCGGGTACGCCGTACTCGTCGCCGATGGGCGCGGCACGCCCGGTCGGGGCCCACAGTTTGAGCGGACCGTCTTCGGCAACCTCGCCGACCCGGTCCTCGACGACCAGATCGACGCCCTCGACGCAGCCAACGTCGAGTTCCCGTTCCTCGACCTCGGCCGAGTCGGGATCCGCGGCTGGTCCTTCGGTGGCTACCTGGCTGCGCTGGCGGTGCTCCGTCGCCCAGACCGTTTCCATGCGGCACTGGCCGGCGCACCCGTGACCACCTGGGAGCTGTACGACACCCACTACACCGAACGCTATCTCGGCCGTCCCGCCACCAATCCCGAGGCATACGAAGCCAGCGATCTGCTCCGTCTACCAGCCCAGTGGAATCACGAAAACACCGTCCCGCCGCTGATGTTGATTCACGGCCTGGCCGACGACAACGTCGTCGCCGCCCACACCCTGCGGCTCTCGTCTGCGCTTCTCGCGGCTGGCCTGCCCCACGAGGTGCTACCGCTCACGGGCGTCACACACATGACTCTGCAAGAAGTCGTGGCCGAAAACCTGCTGCGCCTTCAGGCCGACTTCCTCGCCCGAGCGCTTCGCCCCACACCACCAACACCGATCGTGCCGAGCCCCCACCATCGAACGGCCGCTAATGGAACAACAGCATCCCACCCTCGCCCAACTCGGCTGGACCGACGAACTCGACGCATGGGCCAACGAGGAGCCACACACCGCGAAGGGTCGGGTTACTCAAGCCAGCCGAGGATTCTGCTTCGTCACGACCGGCACCGACACGGTGATGGCGAGCTCCGCCACCGTACGAGCGACGCTCGATAGGGAGCCCTCCACGGGCGACTTCGTCACAATCGTCGACGATCCGGATGACGGTCCACTACTCGACCGGGTTGCCGAACGGCGCACGCTGCTCACGCGACGGGCCCCTGGACGAATTCCGCTCCCCCAGATCCTGGCCGCCAACGCCGACGAGGTGCTCGTCATTCATGGCCTCGACCGCGAATTCAATGCTCGTCGCATCGAACGCCAGCTGGTGTTGGCGTTCGAATCTGGCGCTGTACCGGTGATCGTGCTGACGAAGGCTGACCTGTGCGACGACCCCGAAGAACAGGCGGTTTGGTTTCGCGAGCTCGCACCGTCGGTTGACGTCATCACCACCTCGGCGCGCACCGCCAACGGACTCGACCAACTCCGAAATCGACTGAGTGGCACCCGAACCCTTGCCCTGCTCGGACTTTCCGGTATCGGCAAGTCGAGCATTGTCAACGCCCTCTGCGGCGACAACGTCCAGCGAGTCAACGAGGTCCGCGAGAAGGACTCACGCGGTCGGCACACGACGGTCACCCGCGACCTCATTGTGCTGGCCGACGGTGGGATTCTGATCGACACGCCCGGCGTCCGCGAGTTCGGCCTGTGGCAGTCATACGACGGTCTCGCTGCTGTCTTTCCCCAGCTGAGTCAGGCGGAATGCCGATTCGCCGACTGCGACCACGGGGACGAGCCGGGCTGTGGAGTGCAGGCACTCCTGGCCGAGGGTCTTGTCGCCCGAGAACGCTTCGATCACTGGATGGACCTACGCGCTGAGCTGGCGCAACAGGAGCTCGACATTGAGGTTCGAGACAAGAAGGCGGCGACCAGAGAGCGACAGAGCGCGAAATCGCCGAAAAGACGACGAAAGTTCTAGGAGAGTAACCTCAGCCCCGGCCCTGACGCAGACTACGATGCAAGCAATTCTTGAGCACAGGAGCCGAAATGCAAGCCAGATACGGGGCACCAGTACTACTCACCGCACTGATGGTGATCGGTAGCGCGTGTGGTCGAGCCGGCGACGCCGCTATCAACAATACGGTGAGCACGCTCGATCCTGGCGTGAGCGTAACGCCGGCACCAACGGTCCTTGCCGAGGCGGTCACGGCCGCTCCACCCGCCGAAATCACCTACGTCATCCAGCCAGGAGACAGCCTCTCGGTCGTCGCGCAGCGTTTTGGCGTATCACTCCGGGAGTTGGCGGACTTCAACGCTATCTCCGATCCAAATTCGATTAAAGAAGGCCAAGAGCTCCGCATTCCCCCCGTGCTCAACGCCGCGGTCACGGTCCAAGACACCACAACCACCGCTGGCTAGCCACACCTGCGGCAAATCGGCCGAAAAAGGGTCGTTCTCCCTAGTCAAAGTGGCGCGCACGGCCCGTTCGCCGCAGCTGTCGGATCGGTACTATGAGAGATCGCAGGTGCCTAACCGGCGCCCAAGGTCTTGATCGGAGCGGATTGCTATGCAGAAGGTTGATGTCGTCGTCGTTGGCGGCGGAATCGTTGGGCTGGCAACCGCCTTACAGCTGTTGCGACGCTCCCCTGGCACCTCCCTCGCACTGCTGGAGAAAGGCAACGAACTCGCCGGCCACCAGACGGGCCACAACTCCGGCGTGCTCCACTCGGGGATCTACTACAAACCGGGCAGCCAGAAGGCCAAGACCTGCACCGTCGGTCGATCGTCCATGGTGGAGTTCTGCCAGGAGAACGACATCAAGTACGAAATCTGCGGCAAGATCATTATCGCGACCAAGGATGAGGACGTTCCCCGACTGGCCACGCTGGAAGAACGAGCGATTGCCAACGGCGTCATGGCCCGCCGGATCGACCAAGAGGAACTTCGAGAGCTCGAACAAACCCCATGCGGCCGGGTTCCACTGGCCTTCACGTGCCCGAAGCCGGGATCACGAGCTACCGGGCTGTCTGCGCCAAGATGGCCGAACTCATCGTTGAGGCGGGAGGCAGCATCAATTTCGGCGCCGAGGTCACCTCGATCGTCGAAGAGAAGACGCACGTCAGGGTCAGCTCGAGAGCGGGAGAGTTTCAAGCCAGCCATGTCGTGACCTGTGGCGGCCTCCAAAGCGACCGACTAGCCATTCAGACGGCGCCCGATACGACTGAGCGCATCATGCCGTTCCGGGGCGAGTATTTCGAGTTGGCCGACCATCGCCGTCATCTCGTTAACAATCTGATCTACCCCGTCCCCGACCCCGACTTCCCGTTCCTCGGCGTCCACCTCACTCGCATGATCGATGGGTCGATTCACGCCGGACCAAACGCGGTGTTGGCGCTCGCCCGCGAGGGTTACACGTGGGGCGACGTCGATCTCAAGGATCTGTACGAAGTCCTCGTCAACCCCGGTTGGTGGCGTCTCGCCAAAAACTATTGGCGCACCGGTATCGGCGAATACTACCGATCGCTTTCCAAGAAGGCCTTCGTCAAAGCGTTGCAGCAGATCGTGCCCGAGATCGAAGTCGATGATCTCGTGCAATCGCCCGCCGGCGTGCGCGCCCAAGCGGTGAGCCGCGACGGCCGCCTCCTCGACGACTTCGTCTGGTCAGAGTCCGACCGAGTGGTCAATGTGCTCAACGCGCCGTCGCCCGCTGCGACAGCCTCGCTTGCGATCGGCAACCAGATCGTCGACTTCGACTGCAGGTGCGCCAGCACTAAACGCACGGCGCGCCGACCCGTCCGCTAATTCCGACAAAGTTGATCGGGTTTAGGGAATTTCGAGTTAGCATTCGGGGAACTCAACCCAGGAGGAAGTTCCCATGGCTATTCGACTTGGCGATGTCGCCCCTGATTTCACTGCGGTAACCACCCAGGGCGAGATCTCGTTCCACTCGTGGAAAGCAGGCAGTTGGGCGGTCCTGTTCAGCCACCCCGCTGACTTCACCCCCGTATGCACAACCGAGCTTGGCTACACCGCCAAGCTCAAGAGTGAGTTCGATGCCCGCAACGTGAAGGCAATCGGCCTCAGTGTCGACCCGATCGAAGATCACCACGCCTGGCTTGGCGACATCGAAGAGACGCAGGGAACTGCGGTCAACTTCCCAATGATCGCCGATCCCGACCGGGTCGTTGCCGACCTTTACGACATGATCCACCCGAACGCCAACAACACGCTGACGGTTCGCTCGGTTTTCGTGATCGACCCCAACAACACGGTCCGCCTCACGCTGACCTACCCGGCATCCACCGGCCGCAATTTCGACGAAGTCCTGCGGGTCATCGACTCGCTTCAGCTCACCGATAAGTCGAAGGTCGCAACGCCGGTCAACTGGAAGCAGGGCGACGATGTCATCATCGTGCCGTCACTGTCCAACGACGAGGCGAAGGAGCTCTTCCCCGGCGGATGGGACGAGAAGAAGCCGTATCTCCGGGTTACCAAGCAGCCGTCGTAGGTGGCTAACAGCGCTCGCTAGCCAGCTTCGGCCGGGGCGACCCGAGCCAGAACCCGTTCGAACAACAGGTGCCAGCCTGCGGGATTGACCCCGTAGGCTCGCACCGCGTTGGCGGCCGGTTCGGGATCGCTACCGGTCACGAGTGCCAAAAGTATTCGTTGGTACCCAAGCGTCAGGCGGTCGTCGGTCTTACTTACGACCTCGTGCGCCTGGGCCAGCGCCTCGGCGGCGCCCCCATCGTCGCCCCGCCTCGACCGGTCGAGCGTCAGGGCCCAAAGCGCAAATATCTGATCGAGATAGGTACCGGTGCCCGCCACCATCGCGGCAAGGCGCTCGACCTCATCGCTTTGGCGCATCATCGCGCACACAAGCGCTTGCACGGACGCGGCATAGCGATTGGCAACGCCCTCATACTCGCTGGAACGAAGCAGCTGTGCAGCCTCTCGCACGTTGCCGCGCTGGAGTCGGGCCAGCGCCAACGAAACCACGACTTCGCTCTCTCCAAGGATGCGGACGCCGTCGCTCAGGTCGCCGTGCAGCTCGGCCCAGCGGATGGCGCGCTCGAAGTCGCCGACTCGTGCCGCCGATGCGGCGTTGACGCTGACGGCCATACGGGTCATGCCCAGGTCGTTGGCCTCG
>JAWKIN010000018.1:0-67590 GCA_041394345.1 Acidimicrobiales bacterium
CAGCAGGCAGCCGTCGAGGCGAATGGGAACACGGTCGTACTCGCCGGGCCAGGGAGCGGAAAGACAGACACCATCGTCTTGAAGGTTGCCACGCTCATGCAACGCGAGGTCCGGCCTCCGCGTGGCGTTGCGTGCATTACATATGGCAATGACGCCGTTCGTGAATTCACCATCCGACTCCGCAACCTCGGCGTTCGGCCTGACCGAAGGCTCTTCCTCGGAACCGTTCACGGCTTCTGTCTCAACCGAGTCCTGCGGCCATACGCAGCACTTGCCGGTGAACCAAGCCTTGCCATGCCTTTGGTGCTGTCGCCGGCAGCCCAGCGGGACGCGATGCAATCTGCCCTCGACGCCGTCGGTGTCAGTGACAACGTTCAGTACTTCGACGGCACGCTGACCAAGATTCGTCGAGCCCTGGCACTGGGTGAGTCGCTCGAACCGTTCGACGAGCGGCATGTCGAGGTCGCACGCACATACAACACGGCCTTGAACGCCAGCGGTTACGTCGACTTCGAGTCCATGACTCTGACAGCGCTTCGGATCATCGAGACTGCCCCGGATGTCGCGGAGTTGATCGTCGCCCGCTACCCATGGATCGCCATCGACGAGTACCAGGATCTCGGGGGACCGCTCCACCGGATTGTGCTTGCTCTCGCGCAGGCTGGCAGCCGCATCTTCGCCGTGGGTGATCCAGATCAGTGCATCTTTGGGTTCACCGGCGCCGACCCTCGGTACCTGGATGACCTTGCCGGACGTCCATCGTTCGAGGCCATTCAGCTTCGGTTCAACTATCGGAGCGGTGCCAAGCTGATCACAGCCGCCGAGGCATCGCTCGGGAGCCCACGGAACTATCGGGCAGACCCCGACCGAGCGGACGAGGGCGAGATCTACTTCGACCAGATCAACGGCGGACTCGAAGGTCAGGCGGAATGGGTCGTGCACACTCTGGTGCCGCAAGTCGTCAGCGCTGGCACCGAGCCCCATGAGATCGCGATCCTCTACAAGGGCAAGGGTGAGTTGCTCGACGCTCTCGTCGCTGAGATTGCGGACGCACCAAACTCCTATCTGCTGGAGCGCGACGCACGCTTCCCGTCGACTCCGCTCACCCGGTGGCTACAACGATGCGCAAGCAAGGCGCTCGGTGGGCTCGAAGCCGACAGCCTCGGTGACCTGGTGGGCACGTATCGCGAACTGCTCCAACGCGGTGGGCGGCCCGAAGATGAACTCAGCACGCGATGTCGAATGCTCAACGCAGTCTCGAGCGTCTCGCCGGATCTGCCACTCCACGACTGGGTTACGACGGTCGATGACGAGCTCGCCCTTCGCGTCCTGCTTGCGGCGGATGGCGCCGCCCCTGAGGAGATCGACACACTCGACCAGCTGCAAACCGCGCCCTTGGAACCGGTCCCGCTGCTTGACTTCGCCCACGGCGTGCAGGTGCGGGGTCGCGTCGCCGTCACGACGTGTCATGCGTCGAAGGGACGACAGTTCGACGTCGTCATCCTTCCAGGGCTGCAGAAGTCGCTCTTCCCCTTCGCTCGCTGGCAGAGCGGCGCCTACAGATCTGCACCAATGACGCTTGCGGAGGATCGGCGCTTGTTCTACGTCGGGCTTACTCGGGCGCGTCATGAGGTCCACCTTGTCTACTCGCCGCGCTTCACCAACCGCTGGGGCTACGACATCGACGGCCGCTCGCCTTTCGTCGATGAGGTCGCTCGACGTGTCGGCGCACGCGCTTGATTTTGCTCCTGCCACGTCCCTCGGGTCTGTGAGATCGTCTGCGCCACCTCGGGCGCCCGGCGGGGGCTTGGTCTTGGTGGGCAACGCCGACGCAGTCCGTGAAGTGACTCTGAGGTCGGAACCTTCATCCGGCCTCGACCGGTACCGGCTGGACTCGGCTGGGGCTCGAAGTAGACCCCGCTTGCCTTTCCGGATGACGACGTGCTCGACGAACAGCGCGAGCGAGGGCGCGCTGTTGGTCGAGGTCGAGGCCATCCCAGCTATCGGTTGTCACGCCCTCGAAAGCCGTGCCGTCGAGGCTGGGTCGCCGGTTAGTTGATCGAGCCGGCGCCCGCAGCAGGAGGCGGGCGTGGATCGGATCCTGCGCGGCGAGGAACTGCGCCCGGTTGATCCGCTGCGCCCCGTAGTCCGCTGCAAGGTCGGCGAGGAACTGTTCGTCGGTCCCTGATCGACGCCACCAACTACGGGCGTCGCCGCCGGCCCGGCGAGCGCGGGCGGTTGCGATGTCGGTGCGTTCGAGCGCTGCGAGCACGGTAGTCGACGACGATCTGCTCGACGTAGTCGGCCTTCACCGTGTTGGAACCCTGCAGCCGTGTCGGTTCGCCTTTATCAGCGAGCGTCCGACGAGGCGGACGCTGACCGGCTTGAGCTCTTTGTCCATGCGCTCGCCGACGGCGGCCATCACCGATCCGTACTCGGCGCATCGGCACATCCCGGCGAGGTTGACCTTCGGCCGGCGACCGATGGGCGCATGGAGTGAGCCGGGAACGCACCTTGCTCCCACGTCGCCCGGTCGAGGATCGGTTCCCAGTTCGCCTCACCGACCACCGCGCCCTTCGACTCCCGTAGGCCGGTGATCCGGCCCGACCTCGTGGATCATGCCCAGCGAGCCTGGCCGCCACTTCTTGCCGTGCGCCGAAGGATGCCGCGCCTGTTGAAGTCGACGACGATGGACGCGAAAGGACTGCCCACCCAGCATCGAGGCGGCGGCCCCTGGAGCACGTCGGCCTCCTCTGGCACGACCTCGATCTGGCCCTGCTGCGCCTGCCGGTAGCCGTAGGAGCGTCCTCCGCCGTGGGCGTTGCCGCGCTTCGGCATTCTGGTGGTGCTTGGCACTCACATCGTTCACCGATGCGAGCGGACTCGTGCTCGGCCGCCGCACCGAGGACCTGGGCGGTGAACCGGCCGCTCGCCGTGTTGAGGTCGACATGCCCGGCAGCCAGCTGCTCCGTCCGGATTTCGACCTCGGCGGCAGCAACGACCTTCGTCAGCCGACCAGGTCGGCGAGCCGCCGAGAAGAGCCGATCGGGGTGATATGCAACGATCACGCTCGATCCGCGCCGACGCACGAGTGCGAGCAGGCGCTCGTACTCAGGGCACGCCGGAGTAGGCGCTCAGGTCGTTGTCGATGAGCACCTCGTCGACGCTCCAGCCCCTCCAGGTCGGCCAGATGCAGGCATGAGTCGATCTGACGGTGACTCCCGCCGCTTCGCCGACCTTGTCCAACGAGATCCGGCGTAGATCAGCATGGCGACCAGGTGTCCACCGTGCGGACGTTCGACTGTCGCCTCGCCGTCATTCGCTGCGCTCGCTCCGCTCGACTCCCTTGTCCCACCTGTGGGAGCTGCTCAGCGCGACGTGATTACCTCAGAAATTTCGAGGTGGTGTTGTCGGCGAGCACCTTGCCGTTCGTCTGGCACGTCGCACAATAGAACACGATGTACTTGCGGTATTCGACCGTCCGCACGACGTCATCGCACACCGGGCAGGACTCACCTACCCGATTGTGCACATTCGACGGCCGATCAGCGCTTTTCCCGATGTCGTCGAGCGTCCGCTCTTGCGTGAGCGCCGACTTCAACACCGCTTTCGTCGCCGCATGAAGCGTCTTGGACCGTTGGTCGCTCAGCTTTGCCGCATTGGCGAATGGCGAGATCTTGGCTGCAAAACAGATTTCGTTGGCGAGCAACCGTCCAATTCCGGCGATGTCCTTCTGGCTACGGAGCAAACCATGCAACCGACGCGAGTTGGCACTGCACATCGCGCGCAGCTGCGTCAACGTGATCGTGTCGGCTTCGGGGCCGAGATAGTCGAGCGGCGGCTGCACGAGCGGGTCACCGTCGACAACCCACACACCGGCGCGTCGTTCTGTCCCCGCCTCGGTGAGGAGCCAGGCCTCGTCAGAATCGAAGACCCACCGGCACAACCCGCCGCGAGGCTCTGCCGACTGCTTGGCATCAGGCCTCAAGCGGCCACCCTGCATCAGGTGGACGATGTGCGTCGTGCCGTTGTCGAACGTGAGCAGGGAGATGCTTTCCCCGACGACCAATGCCCGTGAGCGTGGATCCTTCGGCGTCCGACGGTTTTGGCGTAGAGTTTGAGCGACGGAAGTTTATGAGCCGGAACTGGTGCAGCTTTGGCCGACAAGGGCCGTGGCCATGCGCTCGGCATGGGCCTGAATCTCGCACCTGGCATCAGCATCCCACATCGACGAAAGGGTGATTGGACGGTGTAAACACCACTACTGGGGTGTTTACACCGTCCAGTTCGCAGAATGGTTGAGGTTAGGTGAAGGTGGTGGCGGCGCGGACGTTGGCCAAAAGAGGTCGAACGCCGCGATCGTGCCCTGCGAATCAAGCAGCGCAACCTGCGCCGCCATCGAGTCGGAGGTGCCTGTCGAGAAGGGGCTTCGCTGCGCGCCATTCCCGCTGGCTATCGACACGGCGGTACTCCAGTCGAACACGGAACGTGACGTCGGCTCCACTCGTTCCGGGTCGGCAGGTGGCATCCTTCGGGCCGTAGACCATCGAGTACCGGCGCTCGCCGTCGGGCTCCTGTCCACCACGTAGCCGACGGTCAACGAGGTACCAGAGAGCGGCGCCAAGGTGAGCGCCTCCGCCGTTGGGCTTCGATCCAGGCATCGTTGATATCGCACGAGACCAACCTAGCCAGACGCAATCGACAACAGATGCTGCAGCTCGTTGCGTCGTTCGAGTTCGGTCCGCATCGGCGACAAGATGAGTTCGTCGGCCACGACCTGGACGGCATCGGACGCCGACCGTTGGACCCTCCGCTCGCCGTTTGGCCCCAACACGGGCAACGAGTCGGGCCAAGAAGCCAACCAAGATCCCAAGGAGGCCGCCACCGATCGCCAGCGCCGCTGGGACCGGGACGCTGCGTATTCGGGCGTCGGCAGGTCGGCAACTGGAACCAGGCCACGAAGAAAATGGCGCCAAGCCAGATCAGGCCCGCCATCGCCAGCGCCAGGATGAGCTGACGGTGCCGATCGCCGACCACCATCGTGCATTTTGCCGCCTGCCAGGACGGCGCCCGAAATCGGTTTCTCGTCAACTCATCACGGAGTGTGGCCGAGCGGGCGTCGCCGCCGCCTGCACGAGCGTGGGCCATGGTTCGGCGAGATCCTTGGTCACCGCACGTGGCGGTTCGCCGAATTGCGGCTACCGCGCGGTTCTGCTGGCCCCAGCGATGCCGGGGAGGTCGGACCGTCCAGCCGATCCTGGCCCGAGGTGCTTACGTCGAAGTGGGTGGGGGCGTAGTCGAGAGACCCATCGGGTCAGTGGCCAACCGACAGCGAGGCCGGCGTCTCGCCGATAGCCCGCAGCGCCACGCGCGTCGGTCACGGCATCGAGGCCGGATGCTTCGACGAGATCGTCGGCCAGTGACGCCGCCGCCGACTTCGACACCTCGGCTGTGCCCTTGAGCCCAGTGCACCGTGTAGATCGGCTGCCGCGACCGCGACGTCGGCCAGACAAGTTGCCCGGCGACCACTCGTTTCGCCTGCACCGCGTTGGCGAGAACCTGCGTAGCTCGGGGATTCCGTACCGGTGGTGGCGGTGACGGCAATAATCGTCGATTTGACAGCCCATCGGACACAAGCAGTCGACCAAGGTCGGACCGCGGCAGACAACTCTTCGGGCGACAGACGATCGCTCTTGTTGAGGACCATTGCCGTGATAGCGCCGTGCTGAGCGAGTTGCTTGAGGTAGCGATCGCTGCGTCGGCGTATCGTTTCGGGATCGGTGACCCAGAGCAGCATGTCGGCGTGCTCGGCGATGCGTTCCATCTCGAGTCGATGAGCGACGCACACCGAATCGTGGTCGGGACATCGAGGAGGATGAGGCGACGAGGTCAACCTGGGTCGGTGACACCGTGCCGGCTTGGCACATCTAGCCAGTCGAGCAGTGCGTTGGCATCGTCGCTTCCCCACACGCTCGCGAGCGTGCTCGAGGTGGTCGGACGACGGACGCCGGTTGTGGCGATGTCGGACCCAACCAGCGCATTCGTGACCGACGACTTGCCGGCACCCGTGGCGCCGAGAAGTGCGACGAGCGTATGGGCGGTGCCGTGTTTGAGGCGGCCGTTTGCCTTGTCGATGACGTGCTCGGCGAACAGGACCGAGTCGAACGTTGCCGAATCGTCATGACTCGTGGACTCGCTAGCTTGACCGCTCGCAAGGGCATCCAGCCGCTTCGGGGAGATCAGCGAGCGCCTTCTCGGCCTGTTTCTCGGCCCTCGATTGTCGCGCCATCAGCGCACCTCGTGCGCTTGGGCCGCTTCGAACTGAGCAATCGCCAACCGGAGTTGGCCGGTTGATCCCACCGGATCGACCGACGACCAAAGCTTGGTCCGGAAGCGGTTGGCGTCGATCTCGAGCAGCCCACCCACACGGTCGAGCAGCAGGGTTCGAGCCTGGGCCGCCAGGTCGCGCACGGCCTGCTCGCCAAATACGGCGTTGAGCAACGCTTGGGACACCGCCGCCGTGCCGCCCGCAACCGCTACCTCACCTCCGGTGATCCCACCCGTCTGGGAGAATAGGACGATCATCAAGGCGACGCCGATTGAGTTAATGCCGAGGGCGAGGATGCGAGCGGTCGTGCGTTTCCCCGCGCCGAGTTCGCTGACAAGACCGAGGATGTCGTCCTGCCAGGCTCTGATTTCGGCGCCGATAGTGGAACGTAACTGGGCCGATGCCGTCTCCAACGAACGGTCATCGCCGAGCACCTGCTTGCCGCCGGGCAGTTGCCGCCACGCTGTCACGACGTCGAGCGCCACCGCGTCGGCCTGATCGATGAGGAGCTGTTCGAGGGTCGAAGTGATCTCACCTTGGACGGTCGTGGTGTCGGCTTCTCGACCGCGAATGAATGAGCCGATACGGTCTCGAATCCGGCTGATTCGACTCTGGACGGCCCGCATGAGCTCGGCGGTGCCAA
Source organism: Acidimicrobiales bacterium (assembly GCA_041394345.1). Lineage (GTDB taxonomy): Bacteria > Actinomycetota > Acidimicrobiia > Acidimicrobiales > SZUA-35 > JBBKWJ01. The sequence goes on from JAWKIN010000018.1 coordinate 6,972, forward strand.
TGAGTTCCTGCCAACGATCAAGAACCTCGGTCCGCAGCAGGGCGCCGCCTTGAAGATTGTGGCTGAGTGTCTCGCGAGCCCTCGTGTAGTTGCCTTCAAGGGTGCTGCGAAGCTCTTCAACTGCGAGGTCTTGCTGGGTGGCAGCGTCGGCGGTGCGTCGGGCGCGGTCGGGCACCTGCCGAGCGCCCCGTCGAGTGTCCTGGCGAACGATCTCGGCTCGCCGATCGGCGTTGTTGGCGACATCGGTCAGGATTGACTTGAGCTCCGCCACCTTGTCGGGGGCCAGCCGTTTGTCGATCAGCGGGGATTCTTCGATCGCGAACAGGGGTATATCGGGCAAACCAGCGTTGATCAGCATCGATTCGAGATGAGGCACGATCTCGCCTGCGGCGCCAGCTGGCACCCGGTTGATAATGATGGCGAGGGCGGTGCCGCGGTCTTTCGCTTCGGAGGAAGTCCCAGGGGACGGCATCGGCGTAGCGGATCGCCGTGGTGGTGAAGAGCCACAGGTCGGCCGCCGCCAGGAGCTGGGTTGCGAGGTCGCGGTTGGCCTCTTCGATCGAATCGATGTCTGGGGCGTCGATGGAGCGCGAGTCCGGCCTCGAACGTATCCGTGGGCTGAATCCGAAGGACCGCGCCCGTAGCCTGGGTCGATCCGGTGACCGCGGAGTTCGGGTAGCACCTCAGGGCCAGCGAACCACGCTTCGTCAATGGGATTGCAGATGAGCACCGGGGCCCGCGTCGTGGGACGCAGGACGCCCGCGGGCGACACCTCGGCGCCGACCAGGGAGTTGGTGATGGTCGACTTGCCCGACCCAGTCGAGCCACCGATCACGGCAACGAGTGGGGCATCGAGCTTGCTGAGCCTCGGAAGGAGGTAGTCGGTGATCTGGTCTCGTAGCTCGACGGTGGAGGCTCGGAAAGCAGCAACGCCGTCCAAGTTCAACGTAAGCCGGGTTGCGGTGAGCGCGGTGGTGAGTGCGCTCAGCGCATCGACCGTTGGTGCCAGATCAGTCATCGTCGCATCAGACTAGACGGCCGACTGGGGTCGGATGGACAGCCTGGGATCTATTGCCTGAGAATGCCGATGCGGGCCAGTAAGGTCACGAGGTGGTCAGCACCGCCGACGAAGGACGCCGACTCCCCGTGAGCGATGACGCCAGCTGGTGCGACCAGTTCGCCATGTTGGGCGTCGGTCCCGGTGGCTGCATCTGGTTCGACTTTGCGCTGAGGCCGCAGGCGGCCGTCGGCCAGTTTCGGGCGGTGCTGTTGCGGCCAGAAGGCAAGCCGCTCGTCCTCGTCGCCGACGAGCTTGCGCTCCCAAGGGCCGGGCTCGAGTTTCGGGGTAGTGGAATCTGGGTGGAAGCCGTATGTGAGACGCCGCTCGTGCACTGGAGCTTCGGGCTCGAGGCCTTCGCTCTGGCGCTCGATTCGCCCACGGAGTTGGCCCACACCGGCATGGGCCATCGGGAGCCATTCGGTTGGGAACTCGAGTTTGAGGTGGACACGGTGACCAGCTCGTCCCGAGGCCCCCAGCCGTGGGGTTCGGGCTACACCCAGACAGGCGAACTCCATGGCGTCATCCTGACCGACGACGGCGAAACGCCGTGGGCCGGGCGAGCGATCCGCGGTCACATCTGGGGGCCAGACGCTGCACCTCCACTACAGCTCAACGACCGTCCAGACCCGCCACTTGGGTGGGTGGCGGTCCCGGGTTGGCAGGCGGTCACGGTTGGCCAAGACGCCGGAGGGGTTAGCGTCATATAGTCCACCGACGGAGACGGAGTGACATGCACGCGTTGGCGATCATCATTGGTGTTCTCACTGTCGTCGGCGTGCTGGCCGACATGATCAACACGCTCGTTACGACGACCACATCGAGCTGGAAGTGGTGGCTTTCGCGCGTGGTCACCAGGGGAACGTGGCGAGTGACCCGAACGATTGCGCTGCTCGTGCCACCGGGGCGTCGGCGCGAGGCGCTGTTGTCCGTCTATGCGCCAACCCTGGTTCTCGTCCTGCTGGGGACCTGGGTGCTCCAACAAATAGTGGGGTTTGCCCTTATTTGGTGGGGGATTGGTGGCATCTCGGGGGTCGACTCGTTGGTCGACGACATCTACTACTCGGGCGTCGTGTTCTTCACCGTTGGGTTCGGCGAGGTCGTCCCCGCTAGCACGATTCCTCGATTTGGTGCCCTCGCCGAGGCGTTCACCGGGGTGCTGACGACCGCACTCGTGATCGGCTATCTGCCTGCGCTCTACAGCGCATACTCCGATCGCGAGCGTCTTCTCATGACGCTCGACGACGGGACTGAAGGGCGGCTGACGCCAACCAATCTGATCTGCGCCTGGGCCCCGGATGCGGAGCCAGAGCGCATCAATGCTCGTTTCCGGGAGTGGGAGAACTGGGTGACGGGTGTACTCGAAACGCACACCACGCACCCCATGTTGCGACTGTTCCGGTCGCACCATGAAGGCCAGAACTGGATCACCGCACTTGGGGTGATGTGTGACGCAGCGCTTCACGCACAGATCATTGTCGGGGCCAAGGATCGTGATGGTTACTGGTTTCTCCGCCGGGCGACCGTGTTGTTCCAGGAGCTAACGAACGGGGTCGACCTGACGGCCTACGAAGTGGCTGACGCAGAGGCGTCGGCATCGACGAACCAGGTGCTCTTCTTGGAGCTCTATCAGCGGCTGGAGTCGCACGGCTTCGAGCTGATCCCCTTTGAGGAGGCTCGAGCCGAGACGCTGCATTTGCGAGCAGTCTGGTCGCCGGCGATGGAGTACCTCATCGACGCGCTGCTGACGCCTCGAGGATTCTGGGGTCACAAGATTGGCCTCGCGTCGCAGCGAGCCACCCACTTCTACGACTAGGCGGACTCTTCGGCCTTGGCGAAGCGCACGATGGCGAGGGTGATCCCAAACGCTATGGCCGCGAGCGCAAAGCCGATAAGCATGTCACCGCTGGCGTCGGGCAGCGCAAGACCTGTTCCGCGAACGGTCGTTCCCTCTGGATACTCGTAGCCGACGCCATTGGGCCACGGCCACAGCACTCGGAACGAGCCCAGCATGATGCCGAGGAGCACGACCAGCACGAGCTGTTCGTGGTTTTCCAGCAGCCATCCGAGGAGTGAGGAGAACAAGGCGAGGCCGATGACGGCCCCAATGGCGAAAACAATGAGTTCGGGTATCGATCCAGCCAGGACGGAGGCGTACATGCCGAGAATAAGCATGATGAATGACCCGGAGATGCCGGGCGAGAATCATGGCGCAAACAGCGACTGCGCCCGTGAGCGAACGCCCAAATTGGGGGGTTCGACACGGCCCCGGCCTGGAATCCGAGGCCGACAAAGAACGCCACGGCCATGGCGACGAGGACACTGAGATTGATGGGCGATCGGTCAGTGATCTCAAGCCAAACGAGCAGGCAAGAAGCGGCCACGAGGCCACAGAAGACGGACGCAATCCAGGCTGATTGATTGACCAGGGCATCTTGCATCGGGTGACGAAGGAGACCGAAGGCGACAGCGACGCCACCCCCGAGCGGGATGAGGAACAGCCAGTCGATCGCCTTGAATGCTTCGACGGCGCCGCTCACATCACCCGAGACCATGAGCTTCAGGACATGCGCGCCGTCACGCACGTTGGCAATGAGGGCCTTGTAGATCCCAAAGATGAGGGCAACGGTGCCGCCGGAAACGCCAGGCACGATGTCGGCGGCTCCCATGCAAAAGCCGCGAAAGAATTGGAGGAGAGGGGCTGGAATCACGTTGCAACGGTAGGCCATCGCGGTGAGTGAGCGGCGTGATGCTTGTAGGCAATCGAACCCGACCCAACCCCGCCTTTCCCTGGCTGACGTGATGCAGTACGTTCCGGCCATGGCATTCGAGACAATCACTGGGTATTGCTGGCCCCAATCAGGGCATGCCGGCGATGCCATTTCGCTCCATCTCTCGTCCGCGGGTGGACGCCCAGCCACCATCGAGGTGGCCAGGGTCGGTGGTGAACGGGCGATCGTCTACTCAACATCAGCCGTGCCGGTGGAGGATCACCCGACCCCACCGAACGCAGCAACCGATGGCTGCGATTGGCCGGCCGCTCATCGCGTTGTGATCGATCCGTCGTGGCTCTCGGGTTACTACGAGGTTGTCCTTTCGATCGATGTCGATGGCAAGACCCGGCGTAGCTACGCCTTCTTCGTCGTGCGACCGAAGCCTGGTCAGCAAACCGCCTCGGTGCTGATCGCCCTCGGCACCAATACCTGGCATGCCTACAACGACTTCGGTGGCGACAACCTCTACACCGGGGCCACCCAGGTATCGCTCCAACGTCCGATGGCGCCTGGCTACCTCCACAAACCACCCGGCGCCGGCCGACGGGTCACGTCGCTCTATCCCGACGACCGACAATCGGCCAGCCACGTTGGCTATCTCCGGATGAATCACCTCTCACCCTGGGGCGGCTCGGCCGGCTGGCCAAACTGGGAGCTGCCGTTCGTGCAGTGGGTTGAGCAGCAGGGGTATGCGCTCGACTATTGCACCAATGCGGACCTGAAGACCACTCGACGCTGCTCGTCGACGACGGTATTCCCGCCTACTCGCTCTACCTTTCAGTTGGTCACGACGAATATTGGTCGGGTCCAATGGGGACCGGTCGAAGATTTCATCGCCGCTGGTGGGAACGCGGCGTTTCTCTCTGGCAACACAGCGTTCTGGCAGGTCCGTCACGAGGACCCGACGCCGGAGGGGCCAGCGAAGACGATGGTTGGCTACAAGGGCCAGTTCAAGAATGACCCCGTCTTCGGGACGGACAAGGTCAGGTCGTTGACATCCATCTGGTCTGACTATCTGATCGAGCGCCCCGAAAACCACATGACCGGCGTGAGCTTCAGTCGTGGCGGCTATCACCGCATTGGCAAGCGCGTCACCAATGGCGCAGGTGGCTACACGATGCACCGTACCGACCATTGGCTCTTCGACGGAACCGGACTCGACTACGGCGATGTCTTGGGCGGCCCCGCTCGCGTGGTCGGCTACGAGTGCGACGGCTGTGTGTTCACCTACGTCGACGGTTTGCCCGTTCCGACCGGCGAGGACGGGACGCCTGCCAACTTCGTGATCCTCGGTACCGCACCGGCGGCCCCGTTTACCCGAACCACGGCCTCTCGTCCGCCTGCACCTGGTCAGCCGGGTGAGGACGAGTTTGTTGCCTCGCGGTTGTTCAACACTCGGGAGCGGTGGGCGGTGGACAAAATCTCACACGGTCACGCCGTCTTTGGCACGTATGTTTCGGCCGGCGGTGGCACCGTCGTGACGTCGGGCAGCACAGAATGGGCGCACGGCTTAGCCGAACGAGACGAGCAGATCGAGCAGATCACTCGCAACCTGCTTGACCGTTTGGGCGACCACAATGCAGCGAGCATTGGTGCCGGTTCGTAGCTCTCGTTGGTGCAGTTTCGCGGCGGTGATTGTGGTCGCGTTGTGCACGGGGTGCGGCGGCGACAGGGCCGATCAGCCAATCACGGCCGAACCAACGACGAGCGTCGCGGCCCCTTTGGGCGAGTCGACGACGTCGACCGCCCGGCGAGGTACGGTCCTGCCACCGGCGCCTGCGACCGATGACCGTCCGTTCGTTTCGAGCATCGACGTCATCGATGCTGAGGTCGCGGATCGGGTGGTCGGTGTGAGTTGGCGAGAAGGTTGTCCCGTGCCCCTTTCCGACCTCCGGTACCTCACGGTGTCCTTCACCGATTTCTCGGGTCAGGCCCAAGTGGGCGAGCTCATCGTGGCGGCCGACCTAGCTGATGAGGTCGTGTCGATCTTCGCAGTGCTCTTCGCCGAGCGATTCCCCATCGAGCGGATGAGCCTCGTTGATGACTATGGCGGCGACGACCTGACGTCGATGGTCGACAACAACACGTCGGCCTTCAATTGTCGCTTCGTTGACGGCAGCGAAAAGTGGTCTGACCATGCGTTCGGTCGAGCCATCGACATCAATCCGTTGATCAACCCGTGGGTGCGAGCCGGGTCGGTGTCGCCGGTCGAGGGAACGCCGTATGCCGATCGGACCGTTGCCCGCGCCGGTGGGATCTACGATGGGTCGGCCGTTGTGGCCGCCTTCACCGATCGGGGCTGGACCTGGGGTGGGAACTGGGAATCCTCGAAGGACTATCAGCATTTCTCCGCCGACTAGGACGTCGACGAGGGTGACTCAAACTGGGCGTTGGAAGCAGTACGGTGACCTCGTGCTCAATCGCCAGAACGATCTTGCTGCGCTCCAACTTGATGCTGGCGCGACGGCCGGTGATATCCGATCGGCCTACCGGCAGCGAGCGAAGGCCTGCCATCCCGATCTGGGTGGCGACCGCGACGCCATGATCGACTTGAGTGCGACCGTCGAGCGTCTGCTTAGCGACACCGCGTATGGGCCGCCAATGGTGGAGCGGCGGCGGCCCGAACCAGCACCGATCCCGGAGTCTGAGCTGACCTATGAGGGTTCGTTCGGGCTCGCCGGTTTCGATGTCGTCGATGAGGCCGCCTACGGCGAGCCGGAGGGCTGGCAGCGGTTCCTCATCACGATGGTGGCGTTCCCGCTCATCATGACGGCCATCGTGGCCGTACTCGTTCTTCTCGCCACCTGACGCAAGCCCGACAGACGCGCCAACGAGCGCAAGCCGCCGCCCGGGGCCTAGCGCTGGCTGGCGAGGCGTCGGTTGTAGACCTTCGACTTGATGTAGTCGCGGTTCATGTAGGCGATGAAGTCGAGGCTGATTTCCTTCGGGCACGCATCGGCGCACTCGCCGTGGTTGGTGCACGAGCCAAAGAACTGCTCCATGGTCTCGACCATGGCCTCGGTGCGCTTGAAGCGCTCGGGCTGGCCCTGGGGCAGTGAGTTGAGGTGCCAGATCTTCGCCGACGTGAATAGCTGGCCTGCGGAGTTGGGGCACGCCGCAACACAGGCGCCGCAACCGATGCATGCCGCGGCATCCATTGCCGACTCCGCTACTTCCTTCGGAATCGGGATTTCGTTGGCGTCAGGTGCTGTGCCCGTTGGAGCCGAGATGTAGCCACCGGCCTGGACGACAGCGTCGAGCGCCGAGCGATCGACGACGAGGTCGCGCACAACAGGAAACGCCGCTGCTCGCCATGGCTCGATTGCGATCGTGTCGCCATCGTTGAACTTACGCATATGCAGCTGGCAGGTCGCCGTTGCTCGCTCGTGGCCATGCGCCCGACCGTTGATGACCACACCGCACGTGCCGCAAAAAACTACACGGCAGTCGTGAGGGAACTCGATTGGCACTTGACCCTTGGTGATCAGGCCTTCGTTGACGATGTCGAGCATCTCGAGGAACGACGCGTCGTCGGGGATCCCGTTGGCGGCGTAGGTCTCGAAGCGTCCGTCTGCAGTTGGCCCATCTTGGCGCCAGACCTGAAGGGTGAGATTCAATGTCTGTCTCATGATGTTCTCCGACTACTTGTAGGAACGTTGGCTCGGCTCGACGTATTCAAACGTGAGCGCTTCCTTGTGCAATGTCTGTGGGGTGTCTGGCCCGTTCCACTCCCAGGCCGAGACGTGTGAGTATTCCTCGTCGATTCGGGCGGCTTCGCCGTCTTCGGTCGCCGATTCTTCACGGAAGTGGCCGCCGCACGACTCGGCCCGATCGAGCGCATCGCGCGCCATCAGTTCGCCCAGTTCGAAGAAGTCTGCGACGCGGCCGGCCTTTTCGAGCGACGAGTTGAGCGTGGCGCCCGAACCCAGCACCCGGAGGTCGGTCCAGAATTCATCTCGCAGCGCCCGGATCTGTTCGATGGCGAGGGTCAGACCGGCAGCGTTTCGCGCCATGCCGATGTGCTCCCAGATGATCTTGCCGAGTTCACGGTGGAAGTGCTCAGGCGACTTGGTGCCGCCGATCGAAAGGAACCGGTTGAGTCGATCTTGCACGTCACGTTCGGCTTCGACAAATACCTCGTCGCTGGTGGGGACGGGGTCTGAGCCGAGCTTGGCGGCAAGGTAGTCGCCGATGACGTAGGGCAGGACGAAATAGCCGTCGGCGAGCCCCTGCATGAGGGCCGAAGCACCGAGACGGTTAGCGCCGTGATCGCTGAAGTTTGCCTCACCTGCTGCGTAGACGCCCGGCAAGTTGGTCATCAGGTTGTAGTCGACCCACAACCCGCCCATCGTGTAGTGAGTGGCGGGGTAGATGCGCATCGGGGTGGTGTAGGGGTCTTCGCCCGTAATGCGCTCATACATCTCGAACAGGTTGCCGTAGCGGGCTTCGACGGCTGGCTGGCCGTCTCGACTGATCGCTTCGGCAAAGTCGAGGTAGACGCCGTTCTTGAGTGGGCCGACGCCGAGGCCGTTGTCGACGACCGTTTTCGCGTTACGCGACGCCACGTCGCGCGGAACGAGGTTGCCGAAGGCCGGGTACTTCTCTTCGAGGTAGTAGTAGCGCTCGGCCTCAGGCACGTCGCGGGCTCGGCGTTTTTCGTCAGGGTCACGCGGCACCCAGATGCGGCCGTCGTTTCGAAGCGACTCAGACATGAGCGTGAGCTTCGACTGGAACTCGTCGGCGGCAGGATACAGGTCGGGTGAATCTGGGTGTAGCACGGGTTAGCGAACAGGGCACCCTTGCGATGGGCCCGCCAGGCGGCGGTGACATTGCAGGCCATGGCGTTGGTGCTCAGGTAGAACACGTTGCCGTAGCCGCCGGTCGCGAGGACCACTGCGTGAGCCGAGTGGCTGCTGATCTCGCCCGTGTTGAGGTCGCGTACGACGATGCCAGCGGCCTCGCCGTCTTTCAGGACGAGCTCAAGCATCTCCTTGTTGGTGTGGAGTGTTACCTTGCCCGCCTCGACCTGGCTCATCATCTGCTGGTAGGCGCCGAGCAAGAGTTGCTGGCCGGTCTGACCCCGGGCATAGAAGGTGCGCGAGACCTGAGCGCCACCGAAGGAACGGTTGGCGAGGAGACCGCCATACTCACGGGCGAACGGTACGCCTTGTGCGGCCATCTGGTCGATGATGTTGACCGAGACCTGCGCTAGTCGGTAGACGTTGGACTCACGGCTACGGAAATCTCCGCCCTTGACCGTGTCGTAGAAGAGTCGGAAGACGCTATCGCCGTCGTTGCGGTAGTTCTTGGCCGCATTGATGCCGCCCTGGGCCGCAATTGAGTGGGCCCGTCGAGGCGAGTCGTGGAACGTGAAGGCGTCGACGTTGTAGCCGAGTTCGCCGAGCGAGGCCGCAGCTGAGGCACCGGCGAGGCCGGTACCAACAACGATGATGCGGAACTTGCGCTTGTTGGCTGGGTTGACCAGCTTTACCTTGAATTTGTGGTTGTCCCAGCGGTCTTGGATTGGACCTTCGGGAATCTTGGCGTCGAGTTGCATGAGTGAGACGCTCCTTCTCTACAGGTCGACCGCGCCGGCGAGTACGGCGATCGGGAAGCTGAGGTTGCCAATAAGGATGATGGTGGTGAGGCCAAGCGAGGCCTGCTTGAGCAACCCGTTGTATTTGGGGTTGTTGACGCCGAGGGTTTGGAACGCCGACGAGATGCCGTGGTACAGGTGGATGCAGACCGCAATGTTGGCCACGATGTAGCCAATGGCAACGGCGGGTCGGCTGAGCGAATGGACGACGTTGGCGTACACGTTGCCGCTGACGAACTCGTCGGGCGCGATTGCGGTCTTGCCGACCGTGAGGTCGAGCAGGTGAACCACGATGTAGAGGAGGATCAACGGCCCGGTCCAACGCATCGAACGCGAAGCGAAGTTGGCGGCGATGTAGTCGCGCTTGACTCGTAGCGATTGTTTGACTGCGCATTGAGGCGGTTGAGCGAGTAGGCCGAGTGAACGTGGAGGATCAGCGCCGCGATCAAGCCGAGCCGTAGCAGCCACAGGACGACGCCTTCTGGCACGATCGGAACGAGCAGCTGACGCAAGAACTCCGAGTAGACATCAATGTCGTAGACCTGTTCGCCGTTGTGCTCGATCAGGCCCAAGTACAGCTTCAGATTGCCGACCATGTGGGCGACGACGAACCCGAGCATCATGAGCCCGGTGATAGCCATCACCCACTTCTTGCCGACGCCTGTCTGATAGAGATTGAGCGGAAACGGCCTGGGCTTTGGTTTTGCCCGAAGAGCGTTCTTGGTACTCGTTGTGGGTGCGGCCACCTTGTGCTCCGGTGTAGTTGGCAACGTTCGTTAGTTACGGGCCCGAAGGCGACGCAACAGGACGGTCCGGGAGGGCCTCCCGAAACAGTCCAAGAGGAGACGGTAGCCCCAGCGACCCCACAAGACCAGTTCTGCGTGCTATCGGCGTAGGTGTGTGCCGATTTTCCACATCGGCCTCGACGGCCGGGATGATGACGGTCTGGTAGCGATTGGTAGCTGCGACCGACGAGGCGACCAGTTCGATGTCGATGATGAGGGCGCCCGTCACCTCGGGAATCGTGAGTGACAGGTCGCCGATAAACGTGCACGCGTCGGCGGCGAGGTCGCCGGTCCAGGTCGAGGTGTGGGACCACTCGCCAGCCCACGCCGTCACCGTCACTTGGGCGTCGGTGACGTCGTTTCGCAAATCGCTCACCGCATGAATAGCGAGGACGAGTTGGTGGCCAGGCGACAACCTGCGGTGGCAAATCGGCGACAACAATCACCGGCCGACACGCATCGTGGACAACCGTGTGCGCCAGTTTCGGTGATCGATCGAAATGGAGGATGCCGAAGCCGCCATCGGGTTCGGCGTCGGCGAGGGCCGTGAGGCAGAAGCCGCCGCTCGGACGGTATTTCAGGCGGCGAACGGTCTCGATGTGCACTCGGAGGAGGTCGGCCTGGTACGCCTGGGACGCGACCGACCACGACTCGCCGTCGGCGTAGGCCCGGCGCGGGAGGTAGTGCTCAAACGGCCCCGCTTGGGCGTTGTTGAACGTGGGCGCTGCCGGTGGCCAATCGTCAATTCGCTGAGACTGCGAGCCGAATCCGGACAAGAAGGTGCCGAGTCGAGGCCATTTCTTCATGACGCCAGCAAGGTCTTCGGCCAGTCCGACGTGCCAGCCAAGCCACAGATGCGGATCGGCTGAGCCGATCTCGGTGACGCCGGGAAGCCCACCGGAGTGCGTGAGGGCGGTGCGACTGTTGTCGGCGGCGTGGAGTTCGCGACGCAGCTGAGGATCGAGGACCGATCGGTTCCAGCTTGGCAGCAGGTGGCGGCCGAGGCGGCGTCCAACGGGCGGCATCGGTTGCGAGGCCGACGCTGGTTCGGGGAGCGGCGGCCCATTTGGCTCGGCGTGGGCGCACCAGAGCGCGACCGACGGGTGATGGCCAAGGAGGTCGACCAGGGTGCGGGCCAGTCGCTTCGCGGGCTTGCGGGCGCCCGTGGAGTATTCACCGACAAGGGGAAGGTCTTGCCAGATCAACAGCCCAAGCTGGTCGGCTGCGTCGTAGAGCTCAGGTGGTGCGACATGGCCGAAAACTCGTACGAGGTTGAGGCCCGCGCTCTTGGCTCCCTGGAGATCGGCCCGGCAGGCTTCGGCGTCGACGGTGGCCAAGAACGGGCTCTGCGGCCCGAGCGTGACACCCTTGGCGAAGAAGCGTTGGCCATTGACCCACCACTGCATGCGGTCGACGCGGATACGGCGCAAACCCGTCCGCCAGTCGGTGCGGTCGCTGATCTTGGCTGGGTCATCGACGTCGCGGACCGAGACGCCGACCTCGTACAGCGGCTGCTCACCGAAGCCGGCTGGCCACCAAAGCTGGGGGTTGTCGACGGTGACGGTCCACTCAAGGCGGTTTTCGCCCTTCGCCAGGGTGTGTGTCTCCGAGCCGCCACCCGCGCTCTCGCCATCAGGTCCGGTGATCGACGTATCGACTCGGACGTCGCCCGGCACCGCGGTGTCGAGAACGAGGCGCACGCTGAGCACCGCGGACTTCTCGGTTGCCTTCGTGCAGATGAGGCGGGAGTGCTGGATGGCGACCGGACCCGTTGTCGCGATGGTCACCGGCCGCCAGATGCCGCCCGGCTGGCCGGCGGGCGCCAGCGGTCCGGACTGGATTGACCCCGTGAGGACCCGCTTGCTCGCCGAGCTCGGCCGTGGGCAACTGACCTCGATGGACGGGGAGTGGTCGCCCCCGGCGGCGAGAAGTTCGGTGACCTCAAACTGGTGAGGGACGAAGTAGCCATTGGTTGATCCGAGGTAGCTGCCATCGAGCCAGACATCCGACTGGCCCATCACGCCTTCGAGACGCAGCCACAGCCGTTCATCGTCAGCGGGAGGGCGGTGGGGAACGTGCGTCCGATACAACACGGGCCGTCAGCATCGGCAAAGTCGGCTGACGCGGCCCAGTGGCCGGGCACGTCGACAACGGGCCAATCGTCATCGTTGAGATCGGGGTCGGCGCCAACTCTGGTGAGGTGGGCGGTTAATTCGGCAGCACGCCAGGGGCCGGGGATGGACACCGTCAGACTCTAGCCGTGCCGAACTTCCCGTGGCCCCGTTAGGTCTCGCGAACCGCGGACCGACTAGTGTCGTCGGATGAGCGACCAACCGACCTCACTTGGACAACTGCGAGCCTCTGGCTGGAAGTCGCGGACGATCAAGGCGGAACTGCGCGAACACGCCATAGCGAAGATTGCGGCCAACGAGCCCTTGTTTCCTGGTGTGCTCGGCTACGAAGACACCGTTCTGCCCCAGCTCGAACACGCCGTGCTGGCCGGGCACGACATCGTGTTTCTCGGCGAACGTGGCCAGGCGAAGACCCGCATGATCCGCTCGCTCACCAACTTGCTCGACGAGTGGATGCCGATCGTGGCGGGATCAGAGATCAACGATGATCCCTATCACCCTGCCTCGCGAATGGCGATCGATCTGGTGGCCGAACACGGTGACGACACACCGATTAGTTGGGTCCATCGCAGCGATCGGTTTGAGGCGGCTTCGCGACTCCCGACACGTCGATCGCCGACCTCATTGGCGAAGTCGACCCCATCAAGGTTGCCGAGGGTGCATCTGTCAGACGAGCTGACACTTCACTACGGGCTGGTGCCCCGAACCAATCAGGGGATCTTTGCCATCAACGAGCTGCCCGATCTCGCCGAACGAATTCAGGTCGGCCTGCTCAATATTCTCGAAGAGCGCGACGTCCAGGTGCGGGGCTACAAGGTTCGGCTTCCCGTCGACGTCATGCTCGTCGCGTCAGCCAACCCGGAGGACTACACCAACCGCGGTCGGATGATCACGCCGCTCAAGGACCGGTTTGGGGCGCAGATCCGCACCCACTATCCGCTCGAGATCGAGACCGAGATGCGGATCGTTGAGCAGGAATCGTCCATCCTGACCGACGGCGTTGACATAACTATCCGCCCTTCATGGCCGAGCTGGTGACGACGTTCACCCACCTGGCTCGGCGTCGGCTCACGTCAGCCAACACTCGGGCGTGTCGGTGCGACTCACCGTGTCAAACATGGAAACGCTGGTGGCGCGGCGACCAGACGGGCCCTGCGGGCCAATGGTGTTGGTGCGGCGGCTGCCCTCGGATCTGCGATCTTGACGCATTGATTTCGTCGACATCCGGCAAGATCGAAGTCGACGCGCTCAATGAGGGCGCGACGCCGACGTCATCGACCATCTCTTGCGATCAGCCGTGCTCACGGTTTTCCGAGCCAAGGTTTCCCATGAGGGCATCGCCCAGGTAGTCGACTCGTTCGACGAGGAGACCCAGCTCAACACTGGTGAAGACATCGCCGATGCCGAGTTCGTCGCCATGGTTGCGGCCATGCCAGCGCTCGCCGGCCCAGTGGCCGAACTCGTCGGCGACGATACCTCTCCCGCGTCGGTTGCGTCGGCGGTCGAGTTCATTCTCGAAGGACTTCATCTCTCCAAGCGGCTAAACAAGGATTCGCTTGGGACGCGTTCGAGCTACCGGTCGCGTTAGGCCGCTAAGGAGCCCCAATGCCTAAGTCAACGAGTGCGTACGATCTCGTCATTGTTGGCGGTTCGGCCAGTGGCCTGTCGGTGGCGGTGTCATCGCTGCGATCAGGCCTTGGTCTGATTCGCATCATCGAGTCGTCGACCGCGGTCGCGTTTCCCGAGCTTGTCGGACCCAACCAACTCGACGTTGGCTACGGCGAGACGGTCTCGAGCGTCGACGTCGACGGCGACCTGCTCGTCGTCACCTCCAACAAGCAGACCTATCGCACCACGGCCGTCCTCATCGCCGACCGCCGGCCCGTCGCCAACTGGAAGCCGCCGATCCCCGTCGTCGACAGTCCGAGAATCCACATCGATTCTTGCAACGTGCACGATGACGACGACGTCCTCGTGGTGGGCTTCACCGACCACGCGGTCGAACTTACGGCCACGATGGCGGCGGGTGGCGCCCGGGTCGTGCTCGCGGCTGGCGGTCTTGATCCCGACAAACTCTCGCCGGCGGGTGAATCGATCCTGCGCCGGCTCGAACGCGAGCGTCGGGCGACGCTGCTTTATCGCTCGGTGCCCGACCAGATTGGTGAGGCCGCTGGCTTCCCGATGGCCTACTTCAGCGATCGCCGAACTCCCGATCTCCAGTTCGACCACGTGGTCTTTGCGTCCGCCCGCACCAACCTCGGGCCAGGCGATGTGGGCGCCACCGCCGCGGCCGTTGCCTCGGGGCATCTGTTCTTCGTTGGCGAACCAACGGCCGATTCGACGGCGCCAACGGTGCCGGGGTGGCGAGTGGGAACGGCGATCGCCGAGGCGTGCTTCCCCGAGCTGCAACTTCCGGAGCGTCCGACCTCGATCGAGAAGCGGCAACGTCACGGCGGCTTTATCGCCGAGCTCCGGGAGGAGCACTACAACGCCACCATTACCCACTTCGAACCGACCCATTCCGACTGGTGGGTCCTTCGCGTGCGGCCCGATCAGGGCGATACGTCTCACCTCCCCGGCCAATATGCCTCACTCGGTTTGGGCTACTGGGAGGCGCGGTCGACGACGCCATCGACGCAAACCCGACGGCAGCACCGGGACAGTTGATTCGCTGCTCAGCCCGATCTCAAGTCTCGGATGTTTGACGAGCATCGTTACCGGACTGACGAAGCGGGCCTGAACGAGCTTGAGTTCTACATCGTGCTCGTGAAACCAACCGACGACAACGTGGCCAGCACTCACCCTCGGCTCGCCCTGAAGGACCGGGTGATCGCATCTACCTCGGCCCCAAAGCGGCTGGCCGCTACACGCTCAATGCCGTTATCGATCCTGAATGCACGGTCGTGGCTCTTTTTCCACGGGCACCGGCGAGGCACCACACAAACGCGATGGTCACGACCTCCCGCGCAAGGGCCACACACGGGACCAATTGTCTCGGCGGTCACGGTTCGTCAGTGGGACGACCTCGGCTACATCGACAAGCATCGCGAGCTTGAGCGTCGGTACGCCAACTATCACTACCTCCCGCTTCCCACCCGCGAGCCCGACATCGAGAAGCGCTACATCCAGAGCCTTATCACCGACGACGTGTTCGCCAACGAGTTGGGGATCCAACTCGACCCGGAAACAAGTCATGTTTTTCTCTGCGGGAACCCGGCCATGATCGGGCTACCTGGGTGAGGTCGACGGGTGCCCACGTTCCCGACGCCCGTCGGAGTTGTGCAGTTGCTCACCGAACGAGGGTTCACGCCTCGATCTACAGCAACCAGGCAACATCCACTACGAGGAATACTGGTGATTACGACCATGACGGCGACGACGTAGTCCTCACGTTGGCATTGCCACCGAGCCCAACGAGCCCGAGTGGCGACACCGGTGAAGCGACGCCCGTCGGCGCTTGCGCCGACCAAGCAGCAAGAAGCCAGAGCCGACGGTCATGAGAAGTAGTCCAGATCGGACCATGATGCCGGTGCCGGTGCCGGTAAAGGCCAGCAGGCGTGGCGTCGTCGATGCGACTGTTGCTCGGCCAGTACTTCTGACCTCGATACTCGGGATCGGCCGGTCAGTGGTTCCGGTGGATCCTTGTGGCTGGCGTCGCACTGATGCTGACAGAGTTGGTGCGACCGACGCTAGCCGTGGCGCCACAGGTGATCTGTCTGGTTTCGCCAACCTCGGAGTCGAGTCGATCTGTGCTGTCTTGCGCAGCAGGCTGATCGCTCCGAACACGTATTACACCGCAAAGAAACGAGGCCCGTCAGCAAGAGTGTTGCGTGACGCCGAGCTGATGCCAGAGATCCGCCGGGTGTATGACACTGGCCTCGCGGTGTACGGCGCCGACAAGATCTGGACCCAACTCAACCGCGAAGGTATCGAGGTCGCACGCTGCACGGTTGAACGGTTGATGCGCCTGATGGGTCTCTCTGGTGCTCGCCGCGGCAAAGCATTCAAGATCACCACAACCAGTGATGACCGGCTGGAGCGGCCAGCAGATCTGGTCAACCGTGTTCTTCATTGGGGCACCGAACCGGTTGTGGGTTGCGGATCTGACGTATGTCAAAACGCATGCCGGCTGCGTACGGTGTCTATTGTCGACGTGTTCTCGAGGATGATTGTTGGTTGGCAAGCCTCGACGTCGTTGCGGTCCGATCTCGCTATAGATGCGTTGGAAATGGCCGTCTGGAATCGTCACAGGCAAGGACAAAACCTGGCTGGACCTGGTTCATCGACAGCGACAGAGGTTCGTGCTGGATCTAAGTGGTCGTCGCAACACCCCGTCGTGGAGGTGTTGTGTATCTGTCGTCAGCAAGCAGCAGATCGAGCGATCCGGCCGACGGGTTGAGGTCGCCTGGTCATCCCAAGTTCCAGCGTCACGTCGAGGCAGCGTTCTGGGCCGAGATCGCCAAAGGCGTGCTCTGCCTGAGGAAGCGTCCGCTGTTGCTGGTGTGGCTCAGGCGGTCGGGGGCCCGGTGGTTCCGTCATGCTGGCGGCATGGCGCCATTCGACATCAACAAACAGCCCTCGGGCCGATACTCAGCTTCGCTGAACGCGAAGAGATCGCGCGAGCATGGCCCAGGGGCAAGGGCGTGCGCGAGATCGCCCGGTCGATCGGCCGTGACCCGGGGACGATCTCGCGGAGCTGCGCCGCAACCGCTGCGACCCGCAGCGGCTCAATCGAGTATCGGGCGTCGGTCGCGCAATGGAAGTCGGACAGCGGTTGCGAAGCGGCCGAAGGTTGCCAAGCTCGTGGCCAACAAGAGTTTGCATGCCTATGTCGAGGACCGTCTCGCCGGCAAGCCTGTGCAGCCTGGAAAGCGGAGAGGTCGTCCTGCGGCGCCTCGGTGGACGGGCCTGAACAAGCCGCATCGCAGGGACCGGGCGTGGGCAGGGGATGGAGCCCTGAGCAGATCGGTGACCGATCAAGCTCGACTTCCCCGATGATGAGTCGATGAGGATCAGCCACGAGGCCATCTTACCAGTCGCTCTACATCGAAGGACGAGGCGCTCTGAAGCGTGAACTCGTGCGGTGTCTGGCGCATCGGGGCGAGCATTGCGAGCACCCAGAGAACGATCCCGTCGCAAGACCTGGGCTCATGTCACACCTGAGACCCTCATCAGCGAACGGCCAGCCGAAGCTGAGGACCGTGCTGTGCCTGGCCATTGGGAGGGTGATTCAGATCGGGCTCGAGCGCTCAGCGATCGGCACGATCGTCGAGCGGACCACCTGGTTCACGATTCTGGTTCACTTGCCACGAGAGCCCGGCTACCAACACAGAGCAGCCGCAAGAACGGGCCAGCGCTCGGCGGCTGGCGCTGTGACGATGAAGAACGCACCGAGCGAATCGATGAGCACGCTGCCCGAACAGCTTCGCCGATCGCTCACCTGGGACTGAGGCGCGAACTTCTCCGCCCATGCTCAGTTCACCGTCGAGACCGACATCCCGGTGTTCTTCGCCGACCTGCAATCGCCATGGCAGCGCGGCACGAACGAGAACACCAACGGCCTGCTTCGCCAATACTTCCCAAAGGGCACCGACCTCTCCAGGTGGTCCGCTGAAGAGATCGAAGCTGTCGCTCACGAGCTCAACGCCAGGCCCCGCAAGATCCTCGGCTGGAAGACCCCAGCCGAAGCGTTCGATGAGCACCTACGCTCTCTCGCACAAGCAAGTGTTGCAACGACTGGTTGAAAGAACCTCCGCCGTATCTCTGCATTGCCTACTCCGAGCGGCTGGCTGAGAACGACATTGTCGCGCCGGTCGGTTCCAAAGGTGATTCCTATGACAATGCCCTCATCGAATCGCTCAATGGTCTCGCGGGAATTGATTTACCGTCATGGGCCATGGCGAGGTCTTCGACGATGTCGAGTTCGCCACCCTTGAGGGACGTCGATGCCGGCAAGCCTTAGATTCAACAATCGTCGTGTCCATAGCGGCATCACCGACGACGCTAGCTATGTCACGCCGGCCGAGTTCGAGGCCTCCTACTACAATCAGAAATCAAGCGACCGGGAACCGGTCATCGTACAGAACTAGCAGTCACAAAAAGCGGGGCGGTTCATCGTTGGTGCCGCCGTTGTTGTTCCAGATCACGGCGGGGAACGACTGTGATGGTTCGAAGGTCTCGCTGCCAGAGTGGGAGCCGACTCCGCTGTTGTGATACATGTACCCGATGGTACCGATGTAGCCGTAGTTGTATTTGGAGAACGAACCCGCGGTGGTCATGTCGAAACTGGTCGGACCCGCACAGTTGTTGGTGCCCGTGCCGTTGGGCATGAGGTCTCGGTTGTAACCAGGTTCGGTACCAGCGCCATAGTTGGACACACCACTGACGCTGTCGGGGTCGAAGTTATCGAGACAGTTGGTGACGCTGATTGCGCCGATGCCGTCGGCGACACCGTCGGAGAGGTCGATTGTGCGGAACGGAATGAACACGCGAACGCGGTGCATGGCGACGTAGTACGGACCGGCCGAGAGGTCAGCGCCGTTGTAGCGCTGGGTCGGGTAGGCGTCGCCCGACATGTCAATGCCGTCCAAGACGAACGAAATAGTCAGAGGTTGGGTCGGACTGGTCTGAGCGCTGGACCGAGCACGTGCCGGAATCCAAAACTGACCTGTTGTACCAGATACTTGACGTATCGCTGACCCACTTGCCGTAGACGGTGTTTCCCCAGCCTGATGGGTTGAATCGGCAGTCGTCGACTTCATATTCAAAGGCGTACGGCGTACCGTTTGCTGGTGTATCCGACGTTGCGAAGAAGTCGTCCTCAATCGTGATCGGCTGGGCGAGCGCCTCGATGCCGGTGGCCCGATCGGTGCTCAGTGAGATTTGGAAGTACGCATAGCGGCCCTTCTCGGGGCCAATATTGCAGGGTTGGGGATTGGAATCACAGCTCGGAAGGCCGTCGTCAAACACCATGTCCCTGGTCTGGATGCCATAGGTCAAGAGCCCGATGGCGTTCTTCGCCAGATCGTAGGCAGGGGCAGCCGAGATCTCGATTGGGCCAATCTCCGCCGCTGAGTCGGGAACCGCGTTGGGGACGCCAGCACTGGATGCCGAGTACACCCGCTGTTCGGCGGTGAAGCTTGCACCGTTACTCGACTCGCCACTGACGGCAAGGAACGTCGTCAGCGACTCTTGGAATCCTTCCGGGAAGGCGCCGAGATTACAGGTCAGTTTGACGTCGCCTGGGTTCGGATCGTCGTAGGTGACAACCGACGCTGGCGTGGCGCCGCCGGTGCCATTTGGCGCTGGTCGGCACGACACCGGAATGGAGGCGAAGTCAACGATGGCGTTGCCGATGGGGTGAACAATCTGTTCGAAGATGACGGCCTCAAGGTTGGGCGCGCCTGGCTCGTAGTTGTCGGCAGTAATGGACCACACGGTGGCGACCGAGTCCTGGGTACGGACGATGCCGTTTGTCGAGCCACAGTCTTCGCCGGGTACCTGCCCCGGTGCAGCCGTGTCCGACCACTCAGGCGCACCGGTTGGGGTGGGAGAGGCGACCGGGCTTGCGCAGTTTCCGAGCGTGTTGAACTCGGGACCACCGTCGAGAACGCCGGGACCGAATTTTCCGAGAGAGAGCTCAGGCCGAGGACGCACGGCGACGTCAAGATTTACGAACGAGACCACTCCGTCGACCGAGTAGGTCGGCGAGGACGCAGTTTTCGATGCCGTCCCCCCAACCCCAACCGGGACGAAGACATTGTCGGTGGTCGTTGGCGAGATCCAGTAGCTCTGCGGTGCCGTGGCATCGATGCGGTAGTTGCCAGCGAGCAGGCCGGAGAAGAGGTACGAGCCATCGGCTCCGGTCGTCACGGGTGTGCCGACAGGAAGACCGCTGGCCGTGTCGATCAGCGTGAGGACGGCGCCAGCGAAGGGTGCTTCACCGGCGTCCTGTATGCCGTCACCGTTGACATCGTTCCATGCGGTACCGCCAAGCTCAGATGGAGGTCATGCGATGGCCTCACGCACGCCGAGCTGCGGTACGACGGCCGCCACGATCGCCAAAATGAGCAGCACCCGAAAGAAGTTGATTCTTGACGCCCCATGTTGCATCTGTCCCTGGTCGGCACTCGCAATCGACTATTGATGGTTTGCGCCAAGGTTGTACAAGGAGTTGCGGGGGTGCCAGGAGTTTGCGAGGCCCGGCCGTCGGGATGGGGCGAACGCGCCTAGTATCGAGCACCGATGAGCGAGAGGGACGCAACCATGAACGACACAACGCTGAACGGTCGATCGAGAACCCCGGTGCTTGTCGCTGGACTCGTTGCACTGACGATGGCGGCGGCACTCCTTTGGTTTTTCGTCATCCGGGACACCTCAGCGGCCGACGTCAACACCGCCGATGCGGCCGCGGCCCGCCAAGCATCACTCGACGAGGCAAACGCCGGATCATTTGATGGCGTTGAAGGGGTGTGGACGGTCGACACGACGTTCGGCACCTTCGACGAGGCGTGCCTAAGTGACGTGTGCGATGCGACGTTTGCCGGCTTCCGGATCGACGAAGAACTCGCGAGCTTCGGCGACAAGACCGTGATCGGCCGTTCACCGGCCGTATCGGGCTCTGTCGAAATCAGCGGCACCTCAATTAGCTCAGCCAACATCGTCGTCGATATGACGGGAATCCTGACCGACAGTGGCGGCCGTACCGCAGCTATCCGGAGTCAGTCGATCGAGACCGCGGCCTTTCCTGAAGCATCATTTGTGCTGAACGAGCCAATCGACATCGGCCCGCTGCCCGGCGACGGTGAACAAGTCACTGTGCAAGCGACCGGCGATTTCACCATCCACGGCGTCACGAAGACCGAGACCCTTGATCTCACGGCCGAGATAAACGGTGGCGTCATCGTCGTTTTCGGCCAACTCGGACCCGTGCTGCTCGACGACTACGGCATCGCCAAGCCATCGGCTGCGGTTGTGCTCTCCGTCGAAGACAACGCCCTCATCGAGTTCCAACTCTTCCTCACCAAGAGGTAGCTGACCTCGGGTTAGCGGCGAAGCAGGTCGGCCGCTCGGGCCGTGGTTCGTTCTGAGCTGATGACGCCAGGGGTCGCGTCGAAACCGGCGTCCCAATGCCAGCCGTCGATTGGACTGGTTTGCCACCAACCAGCTGCTCCCACGTTTTCGGCTGCGGCCATCAGCGCTTCGAGGTAGTCGTGGCGTCCCGATTGGTCGTCGCCCGCTACTGCGAGGTCGCCAGCAGCGACCACGGTTCGCTCGCCGGCCTCGTCGACTACTCGGGCCAGTGCCTCGGCCTGCAGTTCGAGGCGCCGCGCCGGCTCGAGTGGGCGCCAACCGCCGGTGGCGTCGACCAGGACGGGTGGACGGAGTTGAACGATGATCCGGTCGAACGCGTCTCGCAGGTGGGGGACCGCGGTCGTCATCGCCCCCGGGACCGGAAGTTCGCCATCGCTGAGCGCGATCGTCCACGATTGCCAGAGGAGGTCGTCGAGGAGCTGGGCCTCTGGCCGGGCCTTGACGTTGTCGTGTTCACCCCGGACGATGCGCGCCGTTTGGAACGTGGCGATTGGGACGCTTCCCTTTAGCATCCGCCACGCCTCACCGTCGGCCAAGAGGGCCGCCCTGACGGCGTTGGCAGCTCGTCGAGCGTCGGCCCAGCCGGGCGGCGCGGCGTTGTAGCGATACTGGCGAAGCGCGGTGAGGATTGGTTCGCGCTGGGGGATGATTCCGGCAACGAGGTCGCCGAAGGTTTCGCCGATCCAATCGAGGTGCCGGGGCCAGAGCAGGTTGCGAGTGCGGTCATCGACGAAACCGCCTTCGTCGTCGGCGAACCAGCCGGGTAATGTGCCGTCCACAAGACACAACCATGGTTGCAGGCCGAGGTCACGGGCATGTTCGAGCATCCGACGGCGGAGCTCGACCTCCCCGTCGTCGTAGCGATCTTCGCTTGGTTGGAGCCGAGCCCACTCGGCGGTGAGCATCACCTCGCTGATGCCAAGGCTTGCGAGCTGGCGAAGATCGTCAGCCCACGTTGTGCGAAATCCAGCGCCATCGGCCGACTTCGGCGCCCGCCCTTTGGCGATCCATCGCGACCAATCGGCGGTGTCGGCGACACCTTCGAGTTCGGCGGACGTCAGCGCTGCGCCCGTGAACATCACGCGAGGCCAAGGAGCGTTCGTGTCTGCTCGAGCGCCTGGTCGATACTGTCACCAAAGCTCACTGAGCGAAGTCCGAATGCTTCGGCGGCGATGATGTTTGGCGCCATGTCGTCGCAAAAGAGCGTGTGGGAGACGTCGGTGTTGGCCACCTCCATACAGCGCTGGTAGAACTCGGTCGATGGCTTCCGAACCCCGATGTCGGCCGAGTTGACGATGGCATCGGCACGTCCGGTGTCGAGATAGCGCGATTTCAGCATCGGCCTGGCACTCGCGAAGTTGTTGGTGGCGACGACAACGACGATCCCTGCGTGGCGTGCCTCGTCCATCAATGCGAGCACCTCGGGTCGATCGGGGGCCTGCAAGATGCCAGGGTGATCCGGGTGGACCAGCCGCCCAGCGCCAGGGGCCAGCGAGTCGAGCCACGCTCGTAGTTCGTCGTCGTGGATCTCGCCCCGTTCGGCCTGATGAAAGAGTGAGTCGTCGGTCCCCATGTAGGCCGATAGGCCGCCGAGGGCCTGGCCCATCTGCTCGGGCGACAACTCGAGCGAGGCGGCCGCTTGGAGCACGACATCTCGGAGCGACACCGTGATCGTGCCGGCCCAATCGATCAACAGTGCACGGAAGGTCATCGGGCGATCGTAGCCGCTGGGTCACGCGGCTCGGTTCTGCGGGTGATCGCGCGGTACTGTCTTCCATGGTTGGTAATCGGTTTCGTTACTCACGCTGGGACGGCACGCAGAAGGGGTTCGAGCTCGACGCGTTCGACCTTCTTGGTCAGATGACTGACGAACTGCTTTACCACGGCGACACTGCGGCCGCGTTGCGCCGCCTCATGCAAGATGGATTCGACGATCAGAACGGCGAGCGGGTGCAGGGGCTTCGTGAGATGCTCCAGAAGTTGCGTGAAGAGCGGTCCAAGCGGCTCGAAAACAACAACCTGGGTGGGGTCTACGACGAGATCAACGACGAGCTGCGCGAACTCGTCGACCTTGAGCGCCAAGGGCTCGAAGACCGACGCTCGCTCGCCGACATGATGCTCGCCGACCCAGACGCAAGTGCATCCGATCAACGCGCCGCGGAGCTGGCGAAGGAAACGGCGGCGACCAAGCAGATGGCGCTCGACCTCCTCCCCGACGATCTCGCCGGCCGCGTGCGGGGCCTGCAAAATTACGACTTTGAGTCGGCTGAAGCCCAGCAGCGATTCGATGAGCTGGTCGACAAGTTGCGCCAGGAGCTCGTCAATCAGCAGTTTTCGCAGATGGCCGGGTCAATGGAAAACATGACCCCGGAAGACCTCGCCCGCATGAAAGACATGATGGCCGAGCTCAACCACATGCTCGAACAACGGGCCAATGGTGAGGAGCCAGACTTCTGACAAGTTCATGGAGGACTACGGCGACTTCTTCCCCGACAATCCCGAGACGCTCGACGAGCTCCTGGAAAGCATGGCTCAACAAATGGCCGCCATGCAGGCAATGCTGAACTCGATGTCGCCCGAGCAACGGGCCCAGCTGATGGACCTTTCCAACCAGTTGTTGGAAGACATGGACCTCAACTTCGAAGCCAGCCGGCTCGGCCAAAACCTCCAGCAACTGTTCCCGCAGGCGGGCTGGCAGCAGGGGTACGACTTCAGTGGGTTCGACCCACTCGGCATGGCTGATGCTTCCCAAATGATGCGTGATCTGGCCCAGCTCGATCAACGAAAACTTCCTCAAGCAATCGAGTTCACCGGCTCAGCTGTCCGAGGTCGACATGGACGCCGTTCAACGCTCCTCGGTGACGGCGGCCGCCAGCATGGATCGCATTAGCCAGCTGACCAAGATGCTCGAAGACGCCGGCCTTGCTCACAACAAGGAAGGCAAGCTCGAACTAACGCCGCGCGGTCTTCGCCAGCTTGGCCAGCAGGCGCTGGGTGAACTCTTCAACAAACTGGCCGACGACCAGATCGGTCAGCATGACATCGCAAAGAACGGCTCGGGCCACGAACGCAATTTGTTGACCAAGCCCTACGAGTTCGGCGACCCGTTCGATCTCGACATCAACCAGACGATTCGCAATGCCATTCGCCGTACCGGTGGCGGCTCGCCAGTCAAGCTCACGCCAGACGACTTCGAGGTCGTGCAGAACGAGCATCAGGTTCGTAGTTCAACCGTGCTGCTCCTCGACCTCTCGCTTTCGATGCCCATGCGCGACAACTTCCTCCCCGCCAAGAAGGTTGCGATGGCATTGCAGACGTTGATCTCGTCGCAGTATCCGCGCGACTTCCTCGGCCTGGTCAGCTTCAGCGAGATGGCACGTGAGTTTAAGCCTGCCGATCTACCCGAGTTGAGCTGGGAATACGTCTATGGGACCAACATGCAGCACGCCTTCATGTTGTCCCGCAAGATGCTTGCCAAAGAATCGGGGACGAAGCAGATCATCATGATTACCGATGGCGAGCCGACCGCACACCTCGAGCCAAACGGCGCACCGTTCTTCAGTTACCCGCCAGCGAAGGAAACGATCGATCAAACAATTGCCGAAGTGGTGCGTTGTACAAAGGCGGGCATCACGATCAATACCTTCATGCTCGACCCCGATGCAGGTCTGAGGTTCTTCGTCGAGCGGCTGACCGAGATCAATCGGGGGCGGGCGTTCTACACGACGCCAGAAAACCTCGGCAATTATGTGCTCGTCGATTTCCTCGAACACAAGCGATCGCTGCTGGGAAACCGCCGACACACGGCCTAGCACGCCAAAACGCGCGAATTTGGCACTATTAGTGACGATTTCGCGCCCGTCATCACGCAGGTCACCGACATGGCTACCAGAAAACCACGATTCAGTGGTGCATTTCGCTTGTAAAAATCCTCAGATGACGGCAAGATCACAGGGGTGTAATTACAGGCGAAGCAAAAGCCAGTAGTTCGCTACGTACGAATCACTTGTCCGAACCCCCCGTTCCGGCAGGTGTTGGCCCCATTTAATCGACTACAGATCCGCTATGGGCCTCACGGCGGAGGAGGCAAGATGCGCATCGGGCGGAAACAGTTGATGCTCGACACGTCTTGGCAGGCGTCTTCAAACTGTCTGGGTGTTGACCCCGATTTATTCTTCCCAGAGCGGGGAGCGTCAACACGAGAAGCAAAGGAGGTCTGTCGCGGCTGTGTTGTCCGCATCGACTGCCTTGAGTTTGCTCTCAGCAACGGCGAAAAATTTGGCATCTGGGGCGGTATGAGTGAGCGTGAGCGCCGTCGCATCCGTCGCCAGCGTGCCCTTGCTCGACAAGAGGCGACCGGAATCGCAACAACCCCGGCTGTCAGCGCTTCGTCGGTGTCGGTCGGATAGCTAGTCGACGCGGTAGCATTGCCAAATGGCCGGTCTCAAACCACAAGAACTCCTTATCATCCTCGTCATTATCCTGGTGCTCTTTGGTGGAGCCAAGCTCCCAAGCTCGCCCGGAGCATCGGTGAGGCCCAGAAAGAATTCAAGAAGGGCCTTGAAGAAGGCGCAGCCGACGACGACGAATCTGCGTAATCCGGGAACCTTCCCGCCAGCACGTGCGTTTGCAACCACGACGAGTTCGGCCGAGGTGGCTAACAGCCGCCAGAGCGCTTCTCGTTCGAACTCGGTTCCCACCTGGGGAAGAGGTCGCTCATTCGCACGGCCGTTTCATTTACGGCCTTGCGTATCGCCTAACGGGTAGTCATCACGACGCCCAAGATCGGTGCAAGAGGTGTTGTTGCGTGTGAGACGAGGACTAGCGACATACGAGCCTGGCAACCTCGACGGTTGGCTGAGCCGGATTACCACCAACGCCTTCCTCGATAGGGTGCGAAAGCAGAAGCGGCGTCCAACGACCCCCGCCCGACGACCAGACCGTGTGATCCCGGGGTCTGCTGACCTCCATGCCGAGATGGCCGAAGCGCATCTCCCTGACGACCTGCAGCGGCTCCTGGCCGATCTGCCGGTCGATTTTTCGCGCTTCCTGTTGTGCTCAAGGACGTTCTTGGGTACTCCTACGAAGAAATCGCTGATCAACTCGACGTGCCGATCGGCACCATTCGTTCCCGCATTCATCGTGGTCGAGGGCGCCGCGGCACGCTCACCGCAGCGTCTGCCGGAGGAGGCGACTGATGACGTCAACAACGCCGATTGACGAAGAACCCTGGGAGCACGAAATCCAGCAGCTTCTTGGGTCCCTGCCAGCAGTGCGGCCACCAGAGGGTTTCATCGCCCAGGCGCTTGACCACCGACCACTCTTCGCTGGCCGAATCGGTTTGGGACTAAGCGTTGCTGCTGCTGGCACGCTGGCGGCGTGTTTGACGGCGGGGGTCTTTGGGCCTCGACACGTCGTCCCCGAACTCGCCTCGATGACCAAACAGCATGACGTATCGACGGCGAGCATCATCGGTGGCCTTGCCTCGTCGGAGCCGCTCGTTTTCGAGCCGGTCGATCCAGCGGTGGTGTCGCCGATCACGCTGCCGGTCATAGGAGCCTGGCGGCCGAATTCGCTGATGCCGACCTCACCCAGGTGCTCTACGCCGAAGGTGCCGATGCCGTGTCGGTGTTTTCCGAGCCCGGTGTCGTGGCGTGGGACAAGCTCCCAACCGTGGGCCGACAACGATTGACGGGCTCCCGGCATGGGCCGATGCCGAGCGGAAGATTGTGGTGATCGAAACGGCTGACGCGGTGGTCACCGTTGTGGGCCTTGCCCCCGCCGATGTGGCGGGCCTTGTGGGCGAAGTGCCGAGTGGCGGCGGTTTCTGGGACTCGGCTCTCGACGTCGCTGACGCGCTCAGCGAAAGCCTCGGGTTCCCGAACTCATAAAACCCACGTTCACGGCGCACTCGGAGGGTGTGGTCCGCGCGAGCGGATCGCACCGTTCGTGCATCGCCAAAACGCGAAACTGACCGCTGCACCATGTGATGGGGCAGCGGCCGAAACGTGGCGGGCGAGTGTTAGGCCCCGGCGGAACCAACCCCGGCGAGTCGCTCGGCTCGTCGTGCCTTGAGAATCCGACGGCGTTGACGTTCTGAGGTTGCGCCCCAGACACCGTGGTCAACGCGATTGGTTAAGGCGTACTCGAGGCATTCGTCTTTGACTGGGCAACTCGAGCAGATTTGCTTGGCGATTTCGACACCCACGCCGTCGCTGGGGAAAAACACAGCAGGCGGATGGTTGTTGCAGTTTCCGGTTGCCATCCAGTTGGAGTCCATGCCGATACAGACGTTGTGGGCAACGATTTGGTTCCCTCTAGGCCAAAAGAATCACACAATTTTCCCCAGCGTGGTTATTTGTGCAGGTCAACAGCCTGGTCGTTCAATGATAGGGACCGCGATAGTCTTACCAGCATGTCTGAAGTTGGTATGTACGAAGACGCCGAGCCGGTCGCAGGCGCAATCCTCATTTACCTTGGCCCTGTCGCTCCTCACTGGGAGATTCGCGCCACCTGGGGTGACGTGGCCGTGGTCGACGCCTTCCGCAGCCGGGTCAACGCTCGCCTGCTCCTGCTTCCGAAGCACGACCCCCAGTTCCGTCGAAACCGCGAGCGGGTCAACCGTGACGGTGAACGCGAACTCATCAAGGTCGAATGGGATCTTGGCGACGACATGATCGAGACGCGTACGCCGCCACCAGTCACCGCCATCCCGGAGTTTGAGCCAATCGTCGAGCCCGCCGCCGAGGTCGAGGTCGTCGACATCGACGAATCGGTCGAGGCTGAGCCAGTCGACGATGCGACGGCAGCCGAGGTACCCGCCGACGAGTCGGCTCCCGACACCGCAGGCGACGAAACCGCATAACTATGAAACTTGTAGGTGTCGACCTCGGCGGTACGAAGATTCTGTCGCGTCTTGTCGACGTCACGACTGGTGAGGCGAGCGGTCGGGCGAAAGCATCGACGCCCAAAGACGGCATCGATGCCGTCCTCGCCAAGGTGGTCGAGCTCGTCGAGGACATCGACCCTGATCGCGAGGCCCCCGCCATCGGCATCGGCGTGCCCGGACAGATCGACGCCAACGGTGTCGTCGCCCGATGCCCCAACATTGTGGGCTGGGACGCGCCAGTAGATGTGCGAGCCATTCTGAGCGAGGCGCTTGGGCGACCCGTGGTGGTCAGCAACGACGTCAACTGTGGCGCACTGGCTGAGTTTGCCGTCGGTGCAGGTAAGGGGCAACGAAACCTGCTCGCCGTCTTCGTTGGCACCGGTGTCGGCGGTGGCGTGATTCTTGACGGCAAGATTTTGTCGGGGCCGCGTGGCTACGCCGGTGAAATCGGCCATGTGCTGGTCACGCCGGGCGGCCGCGCCTGTGGCTGCGGGCTACCCGGCCACCTCGAGGCCTACGCCGGCAAATCGGGGATTCAGCGAGAAGTCGAACGACTCGCCGCCGTTGGCACATCGAGCCACCTCAACGACCTCATCAACGGGGGCCGGATGAAGTCGTCGCACGTTGCTGCTGCGCTTGAGTCGGGGTGCGATGTCACCCGCCAGCTCATCCAGGACGCCGCTGATGCCTTGGCCCAGGCGGTCGGTAACGCGGCAACCATGCTCGACATCGAGGCGGTCGTGTTTGGGGGTGGGCTCATCGATCGACTAGGTGAACCGTTCCTCGATCAGATTCGGGGCTCCCTCAGCTTTGGCGGGTTTGGTCGCGAAGTTTGTGAGCTGCACCGGGCCAAACGCATCGATGACGCTGGCGTTGTCGGCGCGGCGCTTCTGGCGCAGGATGCGGTCGAGAGCAAGTAGGCGACGCAGTGACTGACGACGTGACGGTCATCGAGGCGGCGGGCGGCGACCTGGCTGAGGCAACGGCAACCGTCCGTGCCGCTGGCTGCGTCGTATGGCGGATCTCCAGAAGGGGACCATCAAAATCCTGCTGATCCACCGACCCGACTACGACGATTGGACGTTTCCGAAGGGCAAGTGCGACGAGGGAGAAGACTTCCTTGCGTGCGCCATTCGCGAAGTGGTCGAAGAGACCAACGTGGTCGGCGCTGTCGGGTCCGAGCTTCCTTCCACCCGGTACGTTGACGGCCGGGGTCGAGACAAGATCGTTCGATACTGGGCGATGAAATATCTGTCCGGTGACTTCGAGCCCAACGACGAGGTCGACCAGATCAAGTGGGTCAAACTGGGTGATGTCGCCGCCATGCTTACCTACGAACGTGATGCCGCGGTCATCGCCGGGTTCCACGAGGTGTTCTAACCCGCCGTGGCCCGACCTTCCATGTGGTGGCCGACGCCAGCGTCTCCGAGCCGATGGTTTGCGAGCGAGGCGATCGCGGCGTCGAAGCGTTTACCCCACCGGAGCCTGTCGGTGGTGCGGCCCAAGCGATCGGTCGATGGCCAAGCGATCACCGGCGACGATTATGCGTCGTTGGCGGCGGCGCTGGGGATCGAATCGATTCGCTTCGTCGAGCTAAGCGGGACCCCGGACATGAACGCCTGCCTGTACCGGGAGCGCCACGGGTATTGCGTCGGACTCAGCGAAGGGCTGACCCGTCAGCCGTCGTCGGTCCGCCACTGGGTCGTCGCTCACGAGCTCGTCCACCTCGTGAAGCACCACGGGCTTGTGCTCAGAGTTTGGAGCGTTCTGGTACTCCTCATCCTCCTCGTCACAACGTGGCGGCTCGGCCTCGTCGCCGGGGTGGTGGTGGGCCCGAGTGGTCTCCTCGTCCATCGCTGGCTCGGTCGGGCGTTCGAACGACAGGCCGATATCGAAGCCTGCCGGCGGGTGCCCCGGCCCGACATTCGAGACCTGCACGCCATGCTCGTGACGACCCCCGGCGACCTCGCTCCGTCACGGTTTCGCCGCCTCATGGCAACCCATCCGGCGCCGGCTGAGCGTCTCGAACTGCTTTCGCGGCTGTGAACCTGCAGGTCAGGGCGGCGGGCAGACATGTTCACCTGCTGTTCAGCTTGGTGTGGCTCGGTGTTTAGACGGCGTCCGTAGCGTAAGCGGAGTACCAATCGAAGCATCCAAACCATTCCTTGCCTCAGGAGGCAGTACTCGTGCGTAACCCTCGTTCTACAGCGAAGTTGCTGGCAGTAATCGCCACAACAACGTTGATCGCCGCCGCATGCGGTTCAAGCGCTGATACCTCGTCCACCGGTGGTGAGTCAACGGGCGTCGAAGGCGAGATCTTCATCTCGGGCTCGTCAACCGTCGAGCCGATCTCAATCAAGGTGGCCGAAAGCTTCGAAGACATTGAGCCTGGCGTGATCGTCGATGTCGAAGGTCCGGGAACCGGCGACGGCTTCAAGAAGTTCTGTGCTGGCGAGAGCGACATCTCTGATGCCTCCCGTCAGATCAAGGACGCGGAGGCCGAAGCGTGTGCCGCCGCCGGCATCGAGTACATCGAGCTTCGAATCGGTATTGACGGCATCGCTGTCCTGACGAACCCGAACAACGACATCGCTTGTCTGAACTTCGCCGATCTCTACGCCATGGTTGGCCCGGAGGCTGAAGGCCTGAAGAACTGGAGCGATGCCGCTACCGTCGCAGGCGAGCTCGGATCGACCACGGCCTTCCCCGATGGCGAACTGCTCATCACGGCACCAGGAGCTGAGTCTGGCACCTACGACTCGTTCATCGAAATCGCCCTTGAGAAGATGGGCGAGGCCCGGGCGGCCGAGGGAGCCATCGCTGAAGATGCCGCCGCAACGACTCGAACCGACTATTCGAGTGCGGCCGACGACAACGTCATCGTCACTAACATCGCCGCTGACGACACCTCGTTCGGCTGGGTTGGGTTCGCTTTCGCCGACGAGAACGCCGACACCGTTCGGGCAATTCCAATTGCGAAGGACGTCGATGGTCCGTGTGTTGAGGCAACGCCAGAGACCATCGCAAGCGGCGAGTACCCAATCTCCCGGTCGCTCTACATCTATGTCAACAAGGCGAAGCTCGACGAGAGCCCAGCGCTCGCCGCGTATGTTGACCACTACATGACGGTCGGTCTCGACTCACTCGTTTCCGCCGCCGACTACGTATCCCTCGATGACGCGGCGAAGGCCGAGACACGGGCAGCGTGGGACTCCAAGTAATCGCAAACCCTCTTCACGGAGATCCTCGCCGTCAGGCGAAGGAGCGGCGTGTAGGTCGTGTCCTTGGTGGCGCGGCCTACGTGTCGATTTTGCTCTCCGCGCTCATTGTTCTCTCGCTGGTGTTCGAGGCGTTCACGTTCATCACCGAGGTGGACCTCGGCGAGCTGTTTAGCTCGTCGGGCTGGATCCCCCGCCAGGGCCATTTCGATCTGATCACGATCATGGTCGCGTCGCTCTGGGTCACCGGGATTGCGCTGCTGTTGGCCGTGCCGGTTGGGATGGCATCGGCGATGTATCTCAGCGAGTACGCCAAGCCTGGTGTGCGCAAGGTGCTGAAGCCGATACTCGAGATCCTCGCTGGCATTCCGTCGGTGGTGCTCGGTTACTTTGCGCTGCGGTTCATCAACCCCAACATCGTGCAAGCGATCGTGCCGGGAGCGAACAATGCTGGCAACCTCGTCGCTGCTGGCATCGGTGTCGGGATTTTGACCATCCCGCTTGTCGCGTCGATCTCCGAAGATGCGCTGGCGGCGGTGCCTGGCGCGCTCCGAGAGGCATCGGCGGGGCTCGGGGCAACGAAGATGACCACCACCCTCCGGGTCGTGACGCCAGCCGCGTTGTCTGGTCTGGTGGCATCGTTTGTCATTGCCACCTCCCGAGCCATTGGTGAAACCATGGTCGTGTTCATTGCGGGCGGGGCGGCCGATTCGGCCCCTCGGGCGTTGTCGCCTGGCGATGGCAGCCTGACGATGACGGCCGCGATGGCCTCGGTTGCCTCAGGGACCGACAACGTGGCCGGGGTTGGTCCGACGTTCCAAAGTCTGTTCTTTGTCGGCCTGTTCCTCTTCTTGATCACCTTGGGGCTCAACATGTTTGCCACACGGCTCGTGCGACGTTACCGGGAGGTCTACTAATGGATGCTCGTAGTACGATCGACCATGATTTGGGGCTGTTGCTGAAGGGCCGTCCCGACACGAAGGGCACGATCTTTCGAGCCGTCATCCTGTCGGCCCTGCTGTTTAGCCTCTTGATCCTGACGGTGCTTCTCTACCAAGTGATCACCGACGGCTGGGCGGTCCTGTCGACCAGGTTCGGTGACTTCATCGGCTCCGGCCTTCGTTCCGACGCTGAAGACGCGGGCATCAAGCAAGGCCTGCTCGGCACGTTCTGGCTCGCGCTGATCACCGCCATCGTTGCGTTTCCCTTGGGCATTGGCGCCGCGATTTATCTGGAGGAGTACGCCACGCCGTCTCGGCTCACCTCGTTTATCGACATCAATATTCGGAACCTCGCGGGCGTTCCCTCTGTGGTGTACGGCATCCTGGGTCTGTCGATCTTCGTGCGGCGCGCTGGCTCGCTGACCGGGGGAGCAACGCCGCTGGCTGCTGGTCTGACGCTGGCGGCGCTTGTGCTGCCCGTGGTGATCATCACCTCAGCCGAGTCGATTCGTTCGGTCCCTCAGCCGCTCCGCGAGGCCGGCTACGGCGTTGGCGCAACAAAATGGGAAGTGACGCGCCATCACGTCTTGCCCTATGCCGCACCGGGCATCTTGACCGGAACCCTGCTGTCGCTGGCCCGTGCGGCCGGCGAGGCCGCACCGCTCTTGTTGGTTGGCGCCGTGACCGGTCGTCTCGGATCTCGCTATGAGCTCTGGGATTTTGATCAGTTGCGCCAGCGATTTACGGCCATGCCGATCATCATCACGTCCTGGACCAAGCAACCCCAAGAGGGCTTCCGCGTTGATAATGCGGCGGCGGCCATTGTGATGCTTGTCCTGTTCGTCTTGCTGCTGAATACCGCAGCGATTGTCCTCCGATCCCGGTTCGAACGAAAGCGAGGTATGTAGCATGGCTCCTGATCAAGCACCCGTAGCGAGTGTCATGGCCCGACTTGCTCCTACCACCGATATGTCAGGTAACAAAGGTCCCTTAGTGAGCGACGAAACAGCCCCCGCAGTTCTGGACGCGAAAGACCTCTCGGTCTACTACGGGAGCTTCCGCGCCGTTCGCGACGTCAACCTTGAGTTCGCCGAACACGAGATCACGGCAATGATCGGCCCGTCGGGCTGCGGGAAGTCCACGGTGCTGCGTTGCCTCAATCGGATGAATGATCTGATTCCGTCGGCCCGCATCGAGGGACTGGTGCGCTTCCGTGGCCACGATCTTTATGACCGCCAAGTTGATCCGGTGGCCGTGCGCCGCCGCATCGGCATGGTGTTCCAGAAGCCAAACCCCTTTCCGAAGTCGATCTTCGAAAACGTCACCTACGGTCCCAAGATCGCGGGTACTCCGAAGGGTCAATTCGACGAGATCGTCGAGACGACACTCCGCAAGGCCGCACTCTGGGACGAGGTGAAGGACCGCCTCCAAGATTCCGCTCTTGGTCTCTCGGGTGGTCAGGCGCAGCGGCTTTGCATCGCTCGGGCCATCGCCACCAATCCTGAAGTTCTCTTGATGGACGAGCCGTGCTCGCGCGCTCGACCCAATCGCCACTGGTCGGGTCGAAGACCTCATGCAAGAACTCAAGGACGAATACACGATCGTGATCGTGACCCACAACATGCAACAGGCAGCTCGGGTCAGCGATCGCACCGCATTCTTTACCGCTGAGGTAGATAGCGACAACGATCGACGGACCGGTTTGCTCGTCGAGGTCGACCGGACCGACACCATCTTCTCCAATCCCGCCGACGAGCGGACCGAGAACTACATCACCGGCCGATTCGGATAGCTGTATGACCGAAAACCTCATTCCTCAGCTACCTCCAGGCCAACACCGGGTGCGCTACCACGAAGAGCTCGACGAGTTGCGAAGCGAACTGCTCCGCCTCGGCGCGATGGTGTGCGAAACCGTTGCCCGCAGTACGGCCGTGCTCCTCGGCGGCAGTCTGCAAGATGCCCACGAACTCATTGCCGAAGATGCCATCATCAACGAGCTGAGTTTGAACCTGGAGCAACGCAGCTACACGATCATGGTGCGTCAGTCGCCAATCGCCAAGGAACTTCGCAACCTCATCGCCACCCAGAAACTCGTTGGTGAGCTTGAGCGTTCGGCCGACCTCATGGTCAACATCTGCAAGGCCGGTCGGCGCATGTACGGCGCCCCGTTCCCGCCAAAGATCCGTGACGTCATCACGGCCATGTCCCGGGAGGCCGCCCGGTTGCTCAAGCTTTCACTCGACGCCTACGCCAGCGGCGATGCGGCCCTCGCCGAGGCATTGGGCGACATCGACGATGAGCTCGACCAGCTCAACCGAGACATGGTCGAAGAGATCTTCGCTGCCCACGCAAACGACGAGCTCGACCTCGGGGCGGCAGTACAACTTGCACTCGTCGCTCGGTACTACGAGCGCATTGGCGACCCACGCGGTAAACATCGGTGAACGGGTGATGTACATCGAGAACGGCCTGCTGCCCGACGCAGCCCGCGCCGACTCGACCGAGACCCAGTCGGTGCTGCAACAGCGTCGCTCACTTCCCGATCTCGCCGACTCAATCTCGGGCCGGCCCATCGAGGGCATCATCGGGCCTCGAACGAGCCGTTGCTGCGTTGCCGCTCGGCATCCTCGTCGCCGATGCTGCGGGCCAGGTCTTTTTCCGCAACCAGTTTGCCATGCTCGAGCAGTTCGACGGTCAAGAGTCTGTCTTGCTCGACAACAAGGTTCGAGATCTGATCGCCACGGCGCTCGACGGCGGAAGCGGCGAAGAAATGGCCGACTTCTGGGGTCCGCCTCGCCGTACGTTCGAGCTGCGTAGCCTTCCCGTCATAGTCGACGGTGAGTCGGCCGGAGCCACGGTGGTGATCGAAGACGTCACCGAGCGGAGCCGCCTCAACCAGGTTCGTCGCGACTTCGTGGCCAACATGTCACACGAGCTGCGCACACCGGTCGGCGCCATCAGCGTGTTGGCCGAGACCCTGTTGACCAACAACGACCCTGACGTGGTCGCCCGGCTCTCCGAACGGCTGCATCGCGAAAGCTTCCGGCTTGGCAACACGATTGAAGACTTGCTCGCACTCTCTCGGCTCGAGTCGGGCGAGGACGACCAGTTCGACGAGGTACTCGTGGCCGACATCTTTGCCGACGCGAAGGAACGAGCGGCGCAAGCGTCCGTTGGCCACAGCATCGAACTTACGACCGAGCAGGCCGAGTTGGGCTTGACCATTTACGGCGACCGCAGCCAGCTCAGCGCCGCCGTAGGCAACCTGGTCGACAACGCCGCGAAGTATTCCGAGCCCGGCTCGCGCATCGAGCTAGCTGCTCGGGCGCTGGGCGACTCGGTCGAACTGAGCGTCACCGACCACGGCGTTGGCATTCCCGAAGGCGAACTCGAACGAATCTTTGAGCGCTTTTATCGGGTTGATCCGGCCCGAAGCCGCCAAACCGGAGGAACCGGGCTTGGTCTCTCTATTGTTCGTCACGTCGTCCGCAACCATCGCGGCGATATCCACGTTGAATCACGCGAGGGTGAGGGTTCGACTTTTACCCTGCGCTTTCCCCAGGGATAAGGTCGATTTCGAATGATCCGAGTGTTACTGGTTGAAGACGAAGAGGCATACGTCGACGCCTTGACGATCGCGCTCGAGGCCGAAGGCTTCGCCGTCACCGCCGCGGTCGATGGCGCCCAGGCGCTGGCCCTGTTCCGGGCTGAGGAGCCAGACATTGTCTTGCTCGATCTCATGCTGCCCCGAATCTCCGGGGTCGACGTCTGTCGGGAGATTCGGACAATTTCGAGCGTGCCGGTCATCATGGTCACGGCCAAATCGAGCGAGATCGACACGGTGGTCGGCCTGGAAGTCGGGGCCGACGACTACATCACGAAGCCGTATCGGATCCGAGAGCTCGTCGCCCGAATGCGCGCCGTGCTGCGACGGAGCGAGGAACGCAACGGCGCCCCCGGAACCGACGACGAGATCCTCGAAGGCGGTGGCGTTCACATCGATACGGCTCGCCACGAGGTCACGGTGCGGGGCGAGCGTGTGGTGTTGCCGCTCAAGGAGTTTGATCTCCTGAAGTTCCTCATCGAGAACGAAGGCCGCGTCATGCAACGGCACACCCTGATTGACCGAGTCTGGGGGGCCGATTATGTGGGTGATACCAAGACGCTCGATGTCCACATCAAGCGGTTGCGGCGCAAGATTGAGGTCGACCACACCAATCCGGTGTTGATCGAGACGGTTCGCGGCGTCGGCTACAAATTCGTTGTGTCAGCGGACGGATGACGGCCCGCCGGTGTCGTAGTATCGACGCTAGTGACTAACGAGCGGTCTTCGCCGACGCGACAACGCCCTACGCCTGGGCGACAGAAACGCCTGCCTGGACCAGACCAGGGGCCACGAAACCGCACTCGCCCTGGTGGCGCGGCCGCTTTTGTTGTCCCGCCGTTTGCCCGCCTGGCTCGAACCCATGGCTTCGTCGTCGCCGGCGACGCGTTGGTGTCGATTTCGCTCGCGGGCACGCTCTTCTTCAATGTCGATCCCAATGACGCCCGCTGGCAGGTAGCCCTCTATCTCATGCTGACGATGGCGCCGTTTGCCATCGTGGCGCCGTTGCTCGGCCCGTTCATGGACCAGCTCAATGGTGGGCATCGCTACGTGATGATTGGCGCTGCCGCGTTGCGTGCGGTGCTGGCGCTGGGCATGGCCAAATACGTCGACAGTCTCGTGCTGTTTCCGTTGGCCTTCTCGATGTTGGTGTTAGGCAAGACCCATCACATCTCGAAGAGCGCCCTGGTTGCATCGACCGTGCGAGACCCGGCCGGTAAGCTCGTACAGGCCAACAGCCGGCTATCGATGATTTCGGCCATCTCGGCTGCCATCGCCGGCATACCCGGCGTCGTGCTTCTCAAGATTGGTGGTGCGCCGTACACCTTGGTCTTTGCGTCGGTCATCTTCGCTATCGGCGCTGGCCTCGGCCTCCGGATCCCGTCGAGCAAGGTTGCCGACACGCCAGCCGATCTCGAAGAGAAGGCCGAGCTGCGCGGCTGCATCATCTTGGCCGCCAGCGCGATGGGCTTCATTCGGGCCCTGGTCGGCTTTCTCACGATGTTTCTGGCGTTCGAGCTACGCACGTATGACCCCGGTCCGAGCGGCGCCGGGGTCGAGATCGGTCACCAGGTGCGCGCCGCAATCGGGCTCGCCCGACTTGACCTTCGTAGCGGCGGTGCCCCGACCTGGCACTTTGGTCTGGTCCTGCTCGCGAGCGGGACTGGCGGCTTCGCCGGCGCGGCGTTGTCGCCCCGCCTGCGCAAGGTATTGATCGAGGAGCGGATCTTGCTCGGCATGCTGGTCGGAATTGCGGCCTTCGGCCTGCTGGCCGCCGTGGCGGGCGGGCTCGCAGGCGCGATGTCTATGGCCGCTGCGGTCGCCGTCGGTGGGCAGATGGGCCGCCAGTCATTCGACGCAATCGTTCAGCGAGATGCACCTGAAGCCAACCTCGGCCGCTCATTCCTCGATTTGAGAGTCGTTTTAGATCCCTCTGGGTGATCGGCGCCTTGATTCCCGTGGTGGTGCCGATCCCGGCCAGGATCAGGTATCTGGCGATGGCGGCGTTATCCGCGCTTGCCGGGGCCTCGTACTGGCTCGGCAAGGCGCCAACTCGCTACCCCAGTGGGACGAGTCCTTAAAGGTCGTCGAGGCCGCTGAGATCATCAGGAATCTCGAGAACGCCTTCGGGAAGATCGGGATCGAGTCCAATTCGGGCCAGCCACAAGCCCGGCGCGTTGACCTCGGCGGCCGTTGGCAGGTCGAGTTCGTCGGCCCACAGTCGGGCAAGTCCTTCGTCGCCGGCTCGGTCGACAATGCCAGCAATGAAGGCCCGACCGCGGTCGAAGGTGGCCTGGCTGATGTCGAGGCCGAGAAGCCGTTCCATGAAGCGGTCGGCGGGCGATGAGTCGACCATGAGCTGGATGACTCGGGCCTCGATCTCGCCGTGCCGGGGGAGCAGCCCTTCGCACGCCAGCGCCACGGTGGCCTGCACAAAGCCAAGGATGGCCGCAACCAACGCGTCGAGTTGGGGCACGAGAAGCTCGTGGGCGGGTGAGCGCATGAGCGACAGGATTTTGTCGGGGTCGTTGAGTTTCTGCGAGAGTTCGGCGAGCTGCGAGAGGTCGCTGAAGTCGCCGAACTCTGCTTCGAGCGCAGCCGGATCGGGCCGGAAGGCCGATGCGAAGTCGATGAGTAGCGAATCGAGCCGCTTCGCGACGTGAGGAATGCGCAGCACGGCATGGGCGGTGAGTTCATGGATGAGAACCCAGAGACGAAGTTCGTCAAGCGGAATATCCCAGTCGGCGGCGCGAGCCTCGATTGTTGACGCAACGATGAGCACAACGTCGTCCGAGCGCGGAACCGGCAGGTCGTACTGACCCATCGAGGTGATGCCGAGATGGCCGATCATCGAGCCGGCGCTGGTCGCCACGAGCATCGGGCCTAGCGAGGTAAGCATCGCCCCGAACATGGCGGACATGGGGTCGGCTGGGTCGAGCATCTGTTCGTTTGCCGATCCGAGCGCCTCGCCAAACCGGGAGAAGAAGGGCTTGTACGCGGTCAGGCTGCGACTGGCCCATTCGGTCTTGGTCACGACATGAACCGACGTGTGGGGTGAGAGCCCGACTCCGGGTTGTTGCTCGACGTGCAGTCGCGCCACTCGAGCGAGATCTTCGATGGCGAGCCTGGCGATTGGGTCGACGTTGCTCTCGCTCGAGCCTTCATTGGCGATTTGGGCCGCAACATGAGCCGCTGAGGCCCACGGGTCGCCGCCCATCAAACCACCGAGACCACCTGGTCCACCGAGTCCACCAAGGCTCGCAAGGAGCTTGGACAGATCGTTCATATTAAAGTCAGGGCCATCTAGGGGATCGTTTCCACTCACGAAGGCATAGTAGGGCAGTGAAGTCACTCGTAGTCACCGGGGCTGCCGGATCCGTAGGTCGACGCTTGGTCGCCAATCTTGTTGCCGACGAGAGCGTCGAGCGCATCGTGGCGCTCGACCGGCTCAAGCTGAGCACCCCGAGCAGCAAGGTCGAGGCAGTGTCTGCCGACCTGCGCACAGCCGACCTCGACTCGCTTTTTGCCGGCTGTCAAACGCTGGTTCATTTGGCCGAAGACAACCGCCGTAGCGACGCCAACTTGGTGGCGGAGATCATCAGTCGGGTGTTGACCGCCGCCAACCACGCCGCGATCGATCATGTGGTGGTGGTGTCGAGCGCCATGGTCTACGGCGCCCATGCCGACAACCCGGTGCCATTGACCGAGGCCGAGATGCCCCGACCCAACCCCGAGTTCGGTTTCGCCGTCGCCAAGGCCGCACTGGAGGACGAGGTCGTGGCCTGGGCTTCAACTGCAGGCGCGGTGGTGTCGATTCTGCGGCCAACCACCACCCTGTCCGAGCGTGAAGCGAGTTGGGTGGCTCGCAGTCTTCGAACCGCGACGGCCGTTCGACCGGCCGGTGTCGACCCACCTGTCCAGTTCCTTCATCACGACGACCTGGTCACGGCCTTGGCCACCGTCATCCGCACCCGTCTCGACGGTGTCGTCAATGTGGCCCCCGACGGCTGGATTGCACCCGACGCCTTCCGCGAACTCGCCGGTTCGTCGCAAGTACGCGTGCCCAATCCCGTTCGCGATCAGATCATTGAGGCCAGGCGATGGCTCAACATGC
Source organism: Acidimicrobiales bacterium (assembly GCA_041394345.1). Classification (GTDB taxonomy): domain Bacteria; phylum Actinomycetota; class Acidimicrobiia; order Acidimicrobiales; family SZUA-35; genus JBBKWJ01. The sequence goes on from JAWKIN010000018.1 coordinate 47,175, forward strand.
GGCCCGTGCCAGACGGGCTCGACGCCTACGTCACCCTGCCGTGGGTCGTGGCCAACGACCGGTTGCGCGATGCTGGCTGGGAGCCAGCCTGGAGCAATGAAGAGGCCTTCGTGATTGGTACCGCAGCGCCACCGTGGGCGGTGAGCCCGAGTCGGCGCCAGGAGATTGCGCTTGGCGTGGCTGGCGTATCGGTGGCCGCTCTGGCTGCCGCGGCTGGGTTCCTCGCCAAACGTGTGACGAAGTAGCTGGCTAACCCGATTCGGCGCTGGCCTCTGGTCCGAGCGACCGTTGGCCGAGCGTGGCGTCGAGGGTGACTTCGTCGCCGTCTCGGTCGATGACGACGGCCACCACATCGCCTGGTTGTCGATCTCGTAGCCGACTGACGAGGTCGCCGATCGAGTGAAGCTTGGCGCCATCGAAGCGAAGCAAGATATCGCCAGGCAGGAGTCCGGCAGTCTCGGCCGGACTCGCCGGGGTGATGTCGGTGACTTCGATGCCGCGTTCTACGACGATGCCGCGAACACCAAGCCAGGTGTCGCTCGCCCAGCCATGGCGGGTAAGCGTTGTCGCCATGGTCCGTGCGTCCTCGAGTGGGATCGCCGCCGCAAGGTAGGTGGCGCAATTGACGACGAGTCCCATGGCCGTGCCGTGTTCGTCGACCAAAAGTGCCCCAGGAAGCATGGGGTCGAGTTCGGCGGTTGTTTCGACGAGGCCGACGACGTCGTGGCCCGAGGAGGACCGAACGGTTTGGTTGACGCCAATGAGCGAACCGACGCTCACCTGGCCCGCACCGTCGCTCGTGATGCCATGAAGGCTGACCGGTGTGCCCACGGTCGGCGGCTCAGTACTGACGGCGGCGAGTTCGGTGAGTGGCGTGGCGTGGTCGTAGGTAACGACGGCGATGTCACTGAAAAGGTCGACGACCACCACCGTGCCAGCCACTTGGGTCGTTCCCTGATGGATCAAGACGCTTGCGTTGTCGGTGTTGTCGGCGTTGTCGGCGATGGCCGAGGCCGAGGTGAGGACAACGCCGTCGACCGCGATGCCGTTGGCGGTCGCATCATCGACGCCAGCGAGCCCGAGCGTGACCACCCCGGCAGGCATCGGCACGTCGGGGGTGGAGGTCAGCGGCGTCGTTGACAGCGCCACGGTCGGTGTGAGCAGCAGCGTCGTGACCGCAGCTGGCGTCGTCGTTGTCGGTGGATCGATGGGCCGGGCTGCCGCGAATGCGGCGTCGGCGAGAGCAGTTGTGGAAGGGCTAAACGCCAGGGGGGCATCGGTTTGGCTGGCGAAACGGACGAAGGCGAGGCCGATCAGACACACGCCCGCACCGGCCAGGAGGCCAGCGGCAAACGTGCCTCGCGAGGCGAATCGTCGCCACCGTTCGTCGTGTTGCGCAGTCGCTTGGGCGGCGGCCTCGGCCGCGATCTCCGACGGGTGGCGCCAGGTCCGCGCCGAAGGATCAGGTGGCGGTTCCCACTCATCCCAGTCGTCGTCGTCTGCTACCACGAAACGAAACAGTACAAGTGGACAGCTCCGATGAGGGCGCGCCCCCTTTTCCGGCGGCGAATCGACTGGTGAGAGACTAGAGTAGGGGAGTGCTTACGCCGCCCCCTGGTGACACTTGGACCGCTCTCACCAGCGAAGAACTGCCGGTCAATGAAGCCTCCACGTGGGCCATCACCCCTCGGTGTGGGGCGGTTGTCGTGTTCAACGGCACCAGTCGCGATCATTCGGTGGGTCGACCAGGAGTGTCGACCCTCGAGTTCGAGGCGTATGAGGAGCAGGTTGTACCTCGCCTCGATCGTCTCGCCGCAGCGATGCGGGAGCGCTGGCCCGACGTCGAGCGCATTGTGCTGATCCACCGTATTGGTGAGGTCCCCGTCGAGCAATCCGCGGTCATCGTTGCTGCTTCGTCGCCCCACCGCGACTCGGCGTTCGAGGCTGCCCGCTACGGAATCGACACCCTCAAAACCACGGTGCCGATCTGGAAGAAGGAAGACTGGGACGGCGGCTCGTCCTGGGGACTCGAACCCCAACACATCACCGACATCGGTTCGGAGGAGGTGCCGACTCGTTGAGTCGCGATCTAGCAATCGATCTAGGCACTGCCAACACCCTGGTCTATGCCCGGGGCGAGGGCATTGTGCTCAACGAGCCTTCGGTCATCGCACTCAACACGCAGAGCGGCGAGGTACTGGCCATCGGGCGTGAAGCGGGCAAGATGATCGGCCGCACCCCCGCCCACATCGTTGCCGTCCGCCCCCTTCGCCAAGGAGCCATTACCGACTTCGAGGTGACCGAACGAATGATTCGTCTGGTCCTGCAGAAGGCGGGCGTGAGCCGGTTCAACCGGCCCCGCGCCATCATCTGTGTCCCTTCGGCCATCACTGCGGTCGAGCAACGGGCCGTCCGCGAAGCCACCCGCCGCGCCGGAGCGGCCGAAGCGCACCTCATCGAACAGCCCATGGCCGCCGCCATCGGTGCTCGCCTTCCGATCGAGCAGCCGATTGGCAGCATGGTCTGCGACATCGGCGGCGGCACGACCGAAACCGCGCTTATCTCGCTTGGTGGCGTTGTCGCTCTCGAGGCTGTGCGGGTTGGTAGTTTCGACATTGATGCGGCCATCCAGGCGTACGTTCGACGCGAACACGGCATTGCCGTGGGCGAGCAAACAGCCGAGCAGATCAAGAAGGCGATCGGCTCCGCCGACCCCGGTGACCACGACGAGTTTGGGGCCGAGGTCCGTGGACGCGAGCTCATGAGCGGCCTTCCGCGCACGGTCACGCTCACGGCACCCGAGGTGCGAAACGCAATTGACGAACCCGTCACCTCAATGGTCGATTCGGTGCTGTCCTGCCTGGCGGCCGCACCGCCTGAACTGGCGCAGGATCTCATCGTCCGCGGCATTCACCTGGTTGGCGGCGGCGGCATGTTGCGGGGCATGGACACCCGGGTTGCCCGCGAGGCCCACGTGCCCGTCTACCTGGTTGATCAGCCGCTCGAATCGGTGGTGCTTGGGGCCGGTCAGTGCATCGAAGACTTCGACGGCGTCCGCGACATGTTTATGACTAATCGTTCTCGTCGGTAGCAAGCAGGTCTTCGGCCGCCTGGCGAACCTGCCAGTCGCGATCGTCCAGGGCGGCGGTTAGCGCCGCGGTAACCTCAGCGCCTTCGAACGGGGCGAGCGCAATGACGGCCCGACGTCGAACCGTCGCCTTGTCAGTTAGTGCGACAAGAATTGTTTCGAGGCCAGTGTGTAACGCGCCGAGGGAGGCGACCGCAGCCTCACGGCAGAAGGCATCAGGATGCGTCAGCGCCTGGTTCTTCAGCGCGCTGATCGTGTCGGCGTCAATGAGGGCTCGGTCTTTCTCGCCCGCCTCACCGAGAACAAATGCAGCCGTCTCAGCAATTTCGTCTTCGTCGGACAGGCGGTCGCGAATCGCACGGACCAGGTCAGAGGTTGGTTGAACCCGAGCGGCTAGCTCGGTGGCTCGCCGCCTGACCACGGATGAGGGATCTGTCAGATACGATGTCAGAACGTTTGGAGCGAGTTTCCCAACCCGGAGGCTCGCACTAAGTGCGGCCGCTCTGACTTCGTCGTCAACGCTTGTCAGTGCGGTTTGTATTGTTTCAAGATCGCCGCTGAAACCGGCCTCAATTGTCTGCACTAGAGATGGTGGATTCATGCGGGGGTGGTCAACGCTCACGAGATCTGGAATGCTAGTTGTGTTACGTCCCAATCGCGGACAATTCTTCCGCTACACCCGCCGGGCGCCCGCACCGGTGAATTAAGGAGCAGCAGCGTGTCACATATGGTGATCTATCGGGGTGCCGACAGCAAAGTTGGCTACCACCAAACTGACGATATTCATGACGCCGTCTCGTTCGTCGAGCAGCTACGGAACGAACAGGGTGTCGAGCACGCTCGCATCTTCCGACTCGAAGAAGTCAACTTCGAATACCGCCCGTACTTCCGGGTTGAGCTGAAGGCCGGCGGTCCGTCCCTCGGCGCTGCGCCAACTGCCGCCGCCTCTGTCGCCGCGGCCCCGGCCGAGCCGGCCGCTCCGGCCGCTACACCCGTCGTCGAGACCGTAGCCGCCTCAGCCCCCGTGGTTGAAACGCCGGCCGTGAGGGTAGAAGCAGCGGCCGACGCAGCCGCGTCCGATAGCAAGACCGCGGTTGAAACCAAGGTCGAACCGAAGGTTGAATCGTCGGCCCCACCTACCGTCTCGGCTCCGGCCGCCGACGCAGAGAACGGCGTGAGCGCTCGCCGAGGCCTCTTCGGTCGCTAGGGCACTGAGTAGCCGGGACACCGATTGGTGCTTCGAGGCACTTCGGATTTGGCGGGGCAGCCAAACGGAGTGACGGGGCATCGACCGCTGGTTACCGTAATGGACAGGCTGACTCCCAGCGGGCTGGGAGTCAGCCTGTGCCGCGTTCACGGTGCCGGTATGGTTCTGGCTCGCGCTAGCCAGCCGCCCGTTCGAGGATGAACAAGGCGATGAGTGCGCTGGCGCCCAAGAGCGCGGCGATCGCGAAGCCCAGGACCACGACAAGTGAGCCTAAACTCACAAGCGCCGTCAAACGACGCCAGATCGGGGTCTGTACCCGAGGTACTTCGGTCTGCTTTATGCGCATAGTTCTATCTCACGGGTACAAGCCACTCGACGACCACACATCGAGTGGGTCACTACCGATCGGCAACGTGCATGTCTGGAATTGATGAAAGCGACCACTCACCCGAGCAGCCCGGTCCGCTTACCGTAGCTGGCGATAGCGACCGACTGGTGACGGCCGACAATGAGGACGCCCGTTTCGAGAGTCATCGCCGGTTATGGATTGGACTCACGTCCATCGCGTGTCTCACCGTGGCGTCCATCGTGGCCGCCGGCTTCATCATCAAGCCAGGCTACGTTGCCCTCGTCCCTGGCAGTGTTCGGGCCACCGAACCCCTGGTCGTGGTCGACGGCACCACCACCTATCCGAGCAGCGGCGAGGTGTTCTACACGACAGTGAAGCTCCGTCAGGACATCAGCTGGTGGGAGTACCTCGTTACCAAGCAAAACGACGATGCTGAGCTGGTCGAGGAAGAGCAGATCCTGGGCGATCAAACCAGCGACGAACTCGAGCAACAAAACCTCGTCATGATGACCGATTCAAAAGACGTCGCCGTCGCCGTCGCCCTCAACAAGTTGGGCTACCACACGATCTCGTCCGATGGTGTCCACATTGTTGAGATCGTCCCTGGCTCGTCAGCCGATGGGCACTTGGAGGTTGGCGACGTGGTCGTCGCTATGGACGGGGTGCCGACCGTCGCCGCCATCGACCTGGTCAACGCCATTGGTGATCGCCGTGTGGGGACCGAGGTCGTCATCTCGGTGGAGCGAGGTGATGACGTGATCGATATTCCGATCACGCTTGGTCAGCGGGCCGACGGCTCACCCGGCGCGTTCCTGGGTGTCGGCCCCGTCGACCGCATCCAGATCGTCGACACCGCACCATTTGCCGTCGATATCGACTCGGGCACGGTGGGAGGGCCATCCGCTGGCTTGGCGTTTACGCTCGCAATTCTTGACTCCCTCACCGAAGGCGACCTCGAGGGTGGTCATCAGGTTGCGGTCACTGGCACCATCAGCCCGACGGGGGCGGTAGGCGCTATCGGCGGGATCATGCAGAAGGTTGCCGCCGTGGTCGACACCGACGCCGAGATCTTCATCGTGCCACTGGCGCAGGGTGAGGATGAGCTCGCCCGGGTCCGCGAACGTGCTGGCGACGACTTTCAAATATTTCCCGTCGAGACGCTCGACGAGGCCCTGGACGTGCTTGCCAGTTTCGGTGGCAACGTCGACAGCATCACAAACTACGAGGCCTCCTAGTCGAAACGGGCAATAGTGGTCAATGGCGCTATCAGGCGTCGTTCTCGATCTACTATCGCTCGCATGAAACCCTTCGGAGAAGCGAAGCTCGATGCAGCAGATATCGAGCAGAGAGAGTTTGATACGGGCTTTCGCGGCTACGACCAAACTTCTGTTCGCGAGTATCTTCGCAAGCTGGCGGCGGTCGTTCGGTCAGAGCAGCTCCAAATCGACGACACGTCGTCGCTGGTCGGCGAACTCGAACTTCAGATAGAAGAACTAAACCGCGAGCTTGCGGCGGCGCGGGCTGACGTCGAGACCGCGACGGCGGCCGCAGCGACGCCGACCGGACACGCCGTCGACTTCACCGACATGGACGAAGACCAGCTCACTCAGCTTCTGGGCGAGGAAACCGCGCGGGTGCTGACATCGGCCCGCCAGGCGGGCAACGACATTGTGGCCAGGGCCGAAGCCAAGGCGGCCGCCATCGACGAGGCCGCCGCGAAGACCAAGGCAGCGGCGGAGGCCGAAGTAACGGCCTATCGCGAAGAAGCAGCCCAGAAGGCCGCAGCCGAGCGCGAAGCAGCCGAGGCCGAAGCGCTCGACACCGTGCAGAAGGCGTCCGCTGAGGCCAGCGAGATTCGTGAAAAAGCCGACCAGCTGCTTGCCAGCAGCACCGAGGAAGCTCACCAGAAGGCAGCCCAGATCGTTTCCCGTGCGCAGGAAGAGGCCGACGAGGTGCGTCGGATGGCGAGCCAAGACGGCGAAGCAGCAAAGGCGGCGGCCGACGAACTCCGTGAAAACTCCGAAAAGGTTGCTGCGGCGATTCGCGCCGAAGCCGAAGCCGACGCCCAGGCGGCCCAAGACGCCGCCCGCGAGCACGCTCGGCTGATGCTCGTTGAGGCCCAGAGCGTTCGCGAGAAGGTGTTGTCGGACTTGGTGCAGCGACGCCGGGTTGCCCGTCAGCAACTCGACGGGGCCAAAGCGGCCCGCGACCGGCTTGCTCGATCGATGGCGATCGTTCGTCAACAGCTCGACGAGTCGACGACCGAGCTCCAGCTGTCGGTGCCAGAGGCCCGGGTGGCGATGGAGACAATTGCTCGACGCGAGAATGCGGCCGAAGACGAACAAGATGTGGCCAATCTGGCCCGGGAGCTTGATGCCGGCTCGCCTGAACGCGCCGCCGTGGTGGCCAAGCGGCGACCGGACGTCGAATCGCCGGCTGTTGCTAGCCCGGTTGTTGCTCCCGCCCCTGAATCTCCGGTCGTCGAACCTGTGAGCCCAGCAGCTGATGTTGCGGCGGCCGCCGACACCGACGATGACCTGGCCGAGGCTGATGACCTGGCTGAGGCTGATGACGTGGCCGAGGCGGCCGGTGCTGATGATGGCGATGACCTCACCCAGGCTGCGGGTCCCGATGATGGCGATGACCTCACCGAGGCCGCAGGTGCCGAGACGCAGGTTCTCGACGACATCTTCGCTCGGATCCGTCGTACCGCAACGTTGCCGGGTTCGGGCGATGACGTTGTCGCCGACGCCGGAGCGCCCGCTGCTGCTGGCGCACACGATGATGCGTCGCACGATGATGCCGCACACGATGATGCGTCCGGTTCGACCAAGTCAACCCGTCGTCGCCGCGGCCCGTCGGCCGTCATTGCCGGCGCCGACCAGGCGAGCGATGACGACGATGGCCCTGACCAGGCGGTCGACGCCGACGACGCAGCCGACGACGGAGCCGACGACGCAGCCGACGACACGGTCGACGCGCCCAGTGTCTTCATCGACCGTGATGTTGCGCTCACTCGGCTCGGCCCCGATGTTCGCCGCCACATCAAGCGCACGTTCGCCGACGACCAAAGCGATGTGCTCGACCGTCTCCGCAGTGGGACCGGAGCGCCGTCAATCGACGAGCTTGCTCCCAAGCAAAAGCTCGTGATGATGGTCATCGATGCGCTCACGCCTGGTTGTGTGAAGGCCGCCGAGCGTGGATCCAATGCGTTCGGCGTCGGTGGTGGCGCCGACGTGAGTTCGCTCGTCGAGATCATGGCGAGCGAACTTGTCGACCCGTTCCGGTCTCGCCTGGAGGCAATCCTCGACCGGGGAGTCGACGACCGCGACGAGATCCTCGAACCCGTGCGCTCGCTGTATCGCGACATTCGCGGCAGCAAGCTGACTGCGGTTGCGGACGACAGCCTTGCGGCGGCCTTTGCGCTTGGGCTCTACGAGTCGATCGCCAACGGCGACGAGGTTCGCTGGGAAAGTGACCCACGAGTCGGCCATGGCGCCGAATGCCACGACAACCTTTTGGCCGGCGCCATTACCAAGGGCGAGAGCTTCCCGACGGGGCACCAGCACCCGCTCGTCGAGCCCGGATGCCGCTGCCTGGTGGTTCCCAACTCCTACGTCGGGTGACCCATTGCGGTGGCCCGCCCCGCTGGGTGGCCACTTCGTCAGCTAGCCTCAGCGCTAATGGCTGCCACGTATCGCCCTCGAAGCATGTCCCGCGCTCGGAAGATCGCGACCATAACGATCGTCGTGTTCTTCTTACTGCTGCTGTCCAGCAGCGGGATTGCTCGTCTCTACACCGACTACCTCTGGTTCGACGGCCTCGGGCTCAGCAGCATCTGGTCGACGTTAGTGACCACCAAACTCTGGTTGGCTGGCACCTTCACACTGCTGTTTGCGCTCCTGCTTTGGGTCAACTTGTACGTCGCGGGGAGGCTTGCGCCAGAGATTCGCCCGCTTACTCCCGAAGACGATCTCCTTGAGCGCTATCACGCGTTGGTTGGCCCAAACACGGGCAAGGTTCGCGTTGGCGTGTCCGCCCTGTTCGGCCTGCTTCTTGGCGTAAGCACGGCGGGTCAGTGGAACCAGTGGATCCTGTTCCGCCATGGCAGTGACTTTGGGGTGGTCGATCCCGTCTTCGGCAAAGACGCCTCGTTCTACGTCTTTCGCCTGCCGTTCTGGAACTTCCTGGTCAACTGGACGTTCACGGCGCTCATCTTCACCCTCGTGTTCACGGTGGCGGCCCACTATCTCAATGGTGGGATCCGGGCGTCGGCGATGGCCAACCGAGTATCGGTCGGGGCAAAAACCCATATGGCGGTTCTGTTCGCGCTGATCTCCCTGGTGCGTGCGGTCATGTACTACCTCGATCGCTTCGACCTACTGACCCAAACCGGGGGCGTGGTCGATGGCGCGCTGACGACCGACCTCACCGTTCGCCTGCCGGCACTCAACCTGCTCGTCGTGATTGCCATCGCGGCCGCCGGTCTCTTCGTCGCCAACATCTGGCGGCACGGCTGGTCGTTGCCTGCGCTTGCCGTCGGGTTGTGGCTGGTGGTCAGCATCGCCGCAGGCGCGATCTTCCCGAGCGCCTACCAACGAATCCGGGTGCAGCCCGATCGCACCACACGTGAAGCGGCGTACGTGGAGCGAAACATCGAGGCGACGCTGTTCGCCTACGGGCTCGATGAGTCTCGATTGTTGGTCGAGAACTTTGCGTATGAGCCTGGCTTTAGCGCCGAGAAGCTGGCCAACAACACCGACATCTTTGATGCCGTATCGCTGCTCGATCCGGTCCTGGTGCAAGAGCAATTCACCAAGACCCAGTCGGAGAAGGCGTTTTACGGGTTCTCGAAGGTGCTTGAAGTTGACCGATATCGCGTTGACGGCGTCCAAACCCCGCTCCTGATTGCGACCCGCGACCTCATTCCTTCCGAGCTCGAGGATGAGTGGGAAATCCAACACATCGTCTATACGCACGGCTACGGCGTCGTTGCCGCTGGTGCGAACGACGTCACCTCGACCGGCGCTCCCGACTACCTCGTATCCGAGAACGGGCCAGTCATCCAGGTCGACCCCACCATCGACATCGACTTCACCCAGCCCCAGATCTACTTCAGCGATGGTTTCGACGGCTACGCAATCGTCGGGGCCAAGCGCGATGAGGTCGACTACGAATCGGCGACCAGGGGCGAAACTCGCTACAGCGGCGAGGGCGGCATCCCGATCGACTCGCTGGTACGAAAGACGGCGTTTGCGCTTCGCTTCGGCGACGTCAACATCCTCATCTCCGACTTCCTTACCAACGAATCGCAGATCATCTTCCAGCGAGATGTGGTCGAGCGGGTCCGACAAGTTGCGCCCTACCTGGCGTTCGACGACAACCCTTATCCGATTGTGCAAGACGGTCGAGTGAAGTGGATCGTTGAGGGTTCACGTCAACGAGCCGATTCCCCTATTCACAGATGCAGGGCGATCCGATCAGCGGGGAGTTCAACTACCTTCGCAACTCCGTGAAGGCAGTCGTCGATGCCTACGACGGGACGATCTCGCTGTACATCGTCGATGACAAGGACCCCATCGTTCAGGCGTATTCGGCTGCGTTCCCCGGGCTGTATCTGTCGGGCGACGATGTTCCCACCGACCTTGCGGCCCATTTCCGCTACCCCGATTTCCTGTTCGATGTGCAGACGTCGATCTGCAGGTCGTATCAGGTGACCGATCCGGTCAGCCTCATTCAGCAGGGCCAGTCGTGGGTCGTGTCGACCCAGCCGCAGGTGAAGAGTGAGGCCTCAGGAACCTCGCCGATGGAGTCGCAATACATGGTGACTCGCCTCCCTGGCCAGGACGAGCTCGAGTTTGTGCTGCAGCGCTCGTTTGTGCCGGGTAAGGCGGGTAGCTCCGCCGAGAACGCTCGTCCCGAGTTGACGGCAATCATGTACGCCCGGTCGGATCCTGGCCACTATGGCGAGCTCGTGGTGTATCGGCTTGAAAGCGGTGAGGCTATTCCAGCGCCCGACCTGGTCGATTCGAGCATCCGCAAGGACAGCACGATCTCCAACTTCATTACGCCGCTCGACCTTCAGGGCTCGTCCGTTCTGTTCGGCAATATGGTGACGGTGCTGGTCGACAACTCGATTGTGTATGTGCGGCCGCTTTACATCGAGGCCGAGGGGAGCTCGGCGGTCCCTGAACTCGACAAGGTGATTGCTGTTGCCGGGGATCGAATTGCGATGGCCGACACGCTCGATGAGGCGCTGCTTTCGATCGCCACGGGACGCGCACCGGTGATTTCCGATCCGGGTGTTGCGCCCCCAGTCGAAACCGACACGACTGATCTTGACTCGCTATCGGTTGGTGAGCTCCTGAGTCGGGCCGCGACGTCGCTCGATGCGGCGGATGCCAACGATGCGGCTGGTGGGCCAGCAGAGGAGTCTGCTCGACTGCGTTCCCAAGCTGCTGAAGCAATTTCTCGTGTTGAGGAATTGTTGGGCACTGGCACCGGTTCAACTGCAGATCAAGAATCCGGGGATGCGTGATTCACGTGGGGCCCAAGGATTCGATTCCCGTAGACCGCCGAATGACCCTGTCGTTCGGTTGACCAGACCAGGAGCACGCAATGTTTTCCGCAAAGATTCATCGGCCAGTGAGGTGGTCAGCCCCGACATGGCGCTGCCGGGCCGTTCGCAGTCAATGCCGGTAGCGGCCACCCACCGAGTGTTGGGCAACCCAATGGTCGGCCCGTTCCCAGAAAACCTCGACACGCTCGTGGTGGGGATGGGCTGCTTCTGGGGAGCCGAGCGGTTCTTCTGGCAGATGCCAGGCGTTTACACGACCGCCGTTGGCTATGCCGGTGGGACCACGCCAAACCCAACCTACAACAAGGACCTGCACGGGCCAGACGGGCCACACCGAAGCCGTCCTTATTGTGTTTGACCCGGCCAAGGTGTCGCTCGACGACCTCTTCAAGACCTTCTGGGAAAACCATGACCCGACCACGCCTAACCGTCAGGGCAACGACCGGGGCACCCAGTATCGGTCAGCTATCTACACCAACTCAGACGAGCAGCTGGCCGCTGCCTTGGCGTCGGCTGAGGCCTATCAGGGCATGCTCGATGCTGGTGGCTTTGGTGCCATCTCGACCGAGATCGCACCGGTCGGTGAGTTCTACTATGCCGAGGACTATCACCAGCAGTATCTCGACAAGAACCCTGGTGGCTACTGCAATCACGGGTTCTGCCAGGTGTCGTACGATCGGCAGAGCAAGGCTGGCGCGAGCTAGTTAGCGATTGGGCCCCGACGCGAAGCGGGCCCACAGAAGGATTCGCTTGAACGTGAACGCGTAGTTGTCTCCGGTTGAGGCCGCGGGCGCAGAATCAGTAGCAGGAGTGCCGAGCAGGGCGGTGAGCCTCGCTCGGTACTCTCGCGTAAAGGCCTCGAACGCCTCGGGCGAGGTGGCGGCGAGTTTGAACGGGTTGAGTGTGGTGCCTTGTAACCAGTCGGCGACGTTTGCGACTGAGGGCATCACATGCACGTAGACCCGAAGCGCAACGTGTTGGTCGGAGGCGCCGAGGGCGTGGAGGATGCTGGCGTAGCGCTCAGGCGTCAGCACTGACGCTGTGGCGAGGGCAGGAGCACCGTGAGGGAACCACTCGGGATGTTGGTTTGCGACCACCGAGGCAAGTGGGTAGGCGGGGTGGTCGTCGTTGCACGGAACTTGCACCGCAAGCTGGCCACCCGGCCGGAGCTGGCCCGCCAGCGGGCGGGGACGATCTCGTGGTTGGGCACCCAGTGGAGGCGCGGCATTGGAGAACAACAGGTCGGCTGGCTGAGCCGCAGTGAAGGTGGCGAGGTCGCCCTTCGTGAAGGACAGACCGGCGCCAGGGTTGGCGTGGTGCACGGCTCGGCTAAGCATGGCGTCGCTGTTGTCGATGCCAACCATCGTGTCGGCGCCGACGAGGTGCTGGAGTTCGGCGGTGAGGTTGCCGGCCCACAGCCGAGGTCGTAGGCGACGGAGCCATCGTGTGACGTGGTGCCGGACCTGAGTGGCTGGCAGAGCGAGGCGAGGTCGTCGAAGGGTTGGCGGCGTTCGCGAGCAAAACGGTTGTAGAGCTCAGGGTCCCAGGCGTCGGTTGCGTCGGTCGTCTCGGCACTACTGCGTTGCTCGGCCACGGTCTGACCCTAGCCCACTCGCTCGTAGGCGGTTTGGGGCGGACTGGTCCCTGGGCTCGAGACAGCGTGGCCCCTCGTTCGGGCACGGTCGGGCGGGATTCGATCTGGTGTAGTGATGCGCCACAACACCCCGTCCGGCCGATACAGCTTGAGCTGACGATCAGGAAGAAGCTTCACGTCCCATCCCAAGTCGTGGATCCGATGATGGTGATGCGAGCACAATGGCACCAGATTGTCGAGATCGGTCAGGCCGCCGTGTTCCCAGTATTTGACGTGGTGGGCTTGGCAATGCTCCAACGGCCGCTGGCACCCGTCCCATGCACACGATCGGTAGAGCGAGCGCAGGGTCGACCATTGCTTGTCGGTAGCGGTCCGGTAGCGGCGGCCAACATTGATCGCGTCGCCGTCTCTGAACACGACCGAATCGAGGAGGGAGTCGCACAACAGCCGTTGAAGCGACCGTGGCGGCACGTGGGCGCCGTCAGAGGTCTCGCACATGGTGTTGTCGTGGGGGCCGCTGGTGGCGGTGTCGAAGTCGATGTGGACATGCAGTGATGCCCGAGCCGCGCCCGTGGTCGAACGCCCACCTCGCTCCAGCAACGACACCAACGCGTCGGCGGCGAGCCGATCGTCTTTGGTGACCGGCCCGTCATCGGCCTTGCGGTCATTTGCGAGCGCTGTGGTCTCGTTGTCGATCGCAGCCCTGATTTGGCTGAAGCGTTCTGGGTCGAATGCACCCGAGATGCGGCCCATGCCGTCGGCGTGGTCGAACCACATGCGGAAGTAGGAGCGGTCCCGCTTCTGATTGGCGTCGGCCTGGCCACCGTCTCGTTTGGCGTTTCGGACCAGACCGCGAAGCGTTCGACCGAACGTGTCGGGATCGGATGCCTCGGCGGCGTTGGCGACGGCGTCGTTGTCGAGATTGGCGAGTTCGTCGTCGGTGAGGTTGCGGGTGTGTTTGGCGTAGAGGTCGAGGTGTTCTCCACCGATGGTGCCGTTGTTGAGCGCTTGGCCGAGGAGCGGGTTTTTGCTGGCGGTTTCGGCCCGGTTGCTGTCGCGGTTGCTCGTGTTGTTGGTGACGTCGCCGCTGGCACCGAGGACATCGTCGGGGGTGCCGGCCTTGCCTTGATCGTGGAGGCGTTTGGCTTGGGTAGCGATGGCGACAAGTTTGGCGTCGATGAGGCGTTGGCAGGTGCGGAGCCCCGCCGTGGTGGTTTCGAGCTGCCTCTCGTCGGCGTTGTTGATGTCGATGTCGCGGAGCAACGCGGTGATCTGGGCGATGTGGGCTTGGTTGTCGATCGTCACTGCGTCCTCCGTTCTTGGTCTGGAGAGGATGGTTTTGGGTGGTAGATGCATAGTAGTCAGGGGGTATGACAGTGTTTGTTTTTGGCTTGGTTAGTGGGATCTCGCTGACCTAGGGTGCGTCGATGGGAACTCCCGCAAGCGTCATTGATTCACCTCGGGCTTGGTTTGCCGCTGCTGGTGCTGCGGTGGCGTATGCGATGGGATTCGGCACGGTCTATTCGTTTGGCGTTCTTCGACACGATGGCTGATGAGTTCGACGCCGGGAGGGGAGCGACGGCCATATTGTTCGGGATTGCGCTACTCGCGTTCTTTGGCTTTGGAGTTGTGTCAGGCCCACTGTCAGATCGGTACGGGCCACGTCCAGTCGTCGCCGTCGGGGGAGCGATGATGGTTGGCGGGCTGTTGGCCACCGCCCAGACGACCAACCTCTGGGTTGGCTGTCTGACCTATGGCCTTGGTGTCGGTATTGGCGCTGGCTGCTTCGGGGCGCCGTTGACGGCGGTGGTGGGAGCGCTCTTCGAAGAAAGACGGACGTCGGCGCTCGGTGTCGTTGCGTTGGGAAGCGGATCGGGGACGCTCGTCATCGTGCCATTGGCGCAGCGCTGGATCGATGCGTGGGGGTGGCGCGACGCCTTCCGTGGGCTTGCCGTCGTTGTGGCGATCGGGCTCCTGTTCGCGTGTGTCGCTGTCCTTACTCCGCCTGAGCGTCCCGTCGGCAGCGCAGCGGGTATGGCTGCGCGAGCGAGCTAGCGAGACAAGCAATTCCAGGCGGTGTGGGTCACCGGGTTCTTGGTGTCGGTCAGCCTCTTCATTGCGTTTGGGTTCGTGAAGCCGTTGCGCGATCGACAATGGCATTGCGTCCGAGAAGCGCAGCGAGGCTGATTGCGATCGTCGGGTTGGCCAGCATTGTTGGGCGCCTGGCGTTAACGCAGACCGCGAATCGACTCGGTCCGGTCAGGCTGCTGCAGCTCGTGCTCTTTGCCCAGCCGGTGGCGTATCTGTTCTGGCTCGTTGGCGGTTCGACTTACTGGATGCTCGCGATGTTTGCCGTAGTCCTCGGAGTCACGTACGGGGGGTTCGTGGCGATCATGCCGGCGGTCGGCATCGAGCTCTTATGGCGTAGCGGGGGCCGGGCGGATGATGGGGCTGCTGTTCTTGTCGTTCGGCATCGGCGGATTGATTGGCCCACCGGGCGCTGGGTTCCTGTCGGAGTGGGTCGACGGCCAGACGCCAGTCAAACTCATCGCGTTGGGACTCGTCGTCCTTGCGGGTGCAGTGTCGCTCGGTATCACTCGGACGACCGCGACTACGCTGGCCGAATGAGTCACCCGGATCGCTACCGCGACGATGACGCCGATTTGACCAAGCTGCGGGAGATCTGCCTTCGACTGCCTGATGCGGAGGAGAAGATTTCGCACGGGCACCCGGTGTTCTGTACCAAGAAGATTTTCGCCATCTTCGGCGCTGTGGTGAAAGGTGATCACTATGCCGACGACTACAGCCGCAGTGTTGTTTTCTTGCCCGATGCTGATGAGCGTGAGGCGCTGCTTTGTGACGACCGGTTCTTCGCACCCGCCTACTACGGACCCTACGGCTGGCTTGGACTGAATTTTGCCGTTGGCGAGGTGGATTGGGACGAGGTGGCTGAGCTTGTGCACGACTCGTACCGAAACACTGCGACCAAGACCCGGGTGGCGAAGCTCAACGAGATGCTCGCTCGCTGAGCTACGCCGTCGTTTGACGATCTTGGTGTGTCGAGCACGCGTCGGAGGTTGTTTACCGCGGCCCAGGGCCTTACGATGTCATCTCACCTCGACGCGGGGTGGAGCAGCCAGGTAGCTCGTCGGGCTCATAACCCGAAGGTCGCAGGTTCAAATCCTGCCCCCGCCACCCTCCGAAAGGCCTGTTCAGAAGGGGTCTCGCCCAGGCGAGGCCCCTTCTGCTGTTCTCGGGATCTCACAGAAAACTCACACGAACCCGTGCTGGGTCGATCGTGTGCCGGGTCGATCGCGCGGGAGCCCGGTGGCCGAGCCACCTCGTCGGGTCTACTCGGAGGGCGTCGATCGCTGTCGCCGAGGTCCGAGTCGAGCCTGCGCACGTTCGCGAAACGCTTCCGCTCCCCTTCCAGTACCTCGCACACGGCTCGCCTGATGGCCGGGTCCTCCAAACCGCCCAGTAGCTGAGTTCTGGCAGCCTGCCCTCCGCGAGGATCCGCAGCTCGCGACGATGACCTGATCGACGTCGGTGTTGACGACAAGGTTGGCGTTGTGGGTGACCATGATGATCTGGCGGCGCTGGCTGGCCGATCCGGAAGAGGCGAACGAGTTCGGGTAGACCGACTCGGGATCGAGGTTCTCTTCAGGCTGATCGATGATGAGCGGATCGGCTTCTTCTTGATCGACGGCGAGGTAGAGGAGGAGCAGGACGATCCCTCGAGAACCTGGTGAGAGACGTTCGATACTCAAACCGTCGTACTCGAGGCTGTAGCGCAGCATGATGTGGTCCGTGCGGTAGAGCCAACGAGAGACCGATCGTTCCCACTCGCCGACGTCCGCAGGAGGCGTTCGACCTGAGCCGCATCTGCTTCGAAGATCGTCGCTGCTCGGTAGCGAAGCCCCCAGATGGCGCTTGCCGCCGCTGCGGAGTCGCCCTCCTGCCATGCGTCGAGCAGCTCCGCCGTCGCAATTCGCGCGAGCTCGCCCTCCCTCGGAACCGGCCGTCTTTCCGCAGATCGAGCAGGGATTCACCCTCGGCCGCCCATTGGCTCGTCTACGTCTCGCTTGACGGCAGAAGCGGAGTTTGGCGACCGACGAGCCGAAGCGCTGGAGGATGACATCAAGAGGTGCGTACAGCTCGCGGAGTTCCTGCTCCTCTTCAAGGAGGGCCTCGAAGTAGGGGCGTAGTGATGGAGGCGGCGCTCAACGAAGTGCTCGGTAGTTTCTGACTCAGCTCGTTCGATTTCTTACTCGAGTCCAGCGCAACGAGGTCTCGTCGCCGGCAGCCTTCGTTAGGTCGCTCAGCTTCTTCTGGCGGGCGGCGTCGAGGCCGACCAGCTTCTGAAGCTTGCCACTCGATTCGCAGCTCTGCGATCGTTGCGCGCTCGGAGGTCGCCTTCGTCAAGCGTCGAGCGTGGATGCGTTCGATACGTCGACCGGCTCGCCGGCGGTTGCATCGATGGCCAATCGATTCGCCAACTTCGCCTTGAGGGTGTCGTCTACGTCGCCAACGAAATCGATGGAGAAGGCCAGCCATTCTGGCTCGTCGAGGCCAGCTTCGCCGTGTGCGTGCTGCAGCCGCTCAAGGTGTCCAGGGAGAGGACGTCGTGCGAGCAGAGTGCACAGCGCTCTGCAGGCCTTGCAGAGCGCTTCGCCGTCGATCCAGTTTCTGAGCTTGCTCCTGCCTGTCCCGGAGCACGGAAGCGACCAGGGCGTGCCTTTTCAGCGCTCGTCTTGTCAGCGTGGCCAGTAATGTTCTTGATCTCTATCGCGCGCAGGTCCGGGAGTGCTCTTCTTCCGCTGCGTCAGTTCCGTGCGCTTGTCTCCGAGCGCCCTTCGGCGTAGTCGAATCTCGGTGATTCGGTCGCTCAGATCGAGGATCGCGTCTGGCTGGGTCTCTTGGCGCCTTCCGCGCCAACGAGGCGAATGTCCAGCAACTGGCGGAAGGTCGAGGCTCCCTGCCGCTCATCGACAGGCAAGCCTCGAAGATGACTCGCTCGATCTCGGCGAGCAGCTCGTCGGAAACGCCATCAGCGGCGCAGAGACGTTCGACGAATTGCTGGCTCAGGTACCGAACCGGCCGCACGAAGGGCTCAACAGCCTGGACTGCGTCGAAGCTGCAGGCTGTCGACTCACCATGGCTCCAGTCGACGGTGGCGCTAGTCCCATGAAGAAGCCCGGCCAACGTCGCACGAACGAGGCATCGTTGTCCGAAGGGTTCAGGGGACCCAGCGGCCGCTGCTATCACGTCCGCAAGCGCCGTGCCTGACCCACCTTGCCGATGATGGCAACGAGTCCGGGGTTGAGGGGCACAGCGCCGTTCACGAACCACTCAAGATTCGGGGCGCGGTACATTCACAGATCCGGCCGTGCGTAGTCCCCATCCCCGGTGGATCCGCTCCTACGCTGCCCCGAGTCGTCGGTGAAGACATGCAAGCCGGAGGGTGTCGAAGACTGGCGCTCCGTTCAACCAGCAATGCCGATCCAGATCCGGCTGACCAAGTCGATCCTCGCTGTGAGCATCGCTCCCATGCAGACAGAGCTTCAGCCCGCCGTAAACCTTCCGTAGCTCGGGTTCAGGCATTGCCCCTGGCCAGACCAGGGCGCTCAACCTGGCGCGGATTGCCGCTGAAGATGATGTCGGCAAGCCCTTCGATCGACGCTGCCGCCGAGCAGCGAAGGCGCCTGCAGGGTCTCGGGTTCGTCGCCTTGACCGCCGGAGACAGCGACGAGCAGGGTCTCCTTCGCCCATTTGTCGTTGCGGAGCCTCGTTCTCCAGGGCTTCGAAGTTGACCTTGAACTGGTTGGCGCCGACCCGGAGAGCGTCCGTCTCGTTGAGCGACGCCGCTCCCTGACCAGTCGCGCCCCAGACGCCGAGACCATCGTGATCAGCTCGGTACTGCCGATCCGACCAGCTGAGCTCGAGTCCTCCGAGGAACTGATCGAGCCCGTCGACCTCCTCAGGTGGCGCCAGCGGTGGATGTTGACGCCATGGTTCGAAGAAGATGTCGTTGTCGAGACGAAGCTCGACGTTCGGAAAGGCGAATCGGATGGTTGGCGCTACTCCCCGCGCGAAGGGCGTCGGTCACCCGCCTGAAGCTTTGCGGTGGTGAAGTAGTCGGTGACGCCAATCGCTTCGATTCTCCGGGGTTGCGTTCCGAGCGCTTCAAGGGCCTCGTCGACGCTCAATCCGCTGAACTGGTCGTTCAGAAGGGTGCCTGGCATGTGGACGTGTGGATCCCACCGGCGCCACGTCGAGCCCTGGGACAACGGTCGATCAGCAGCGAGCTGCTGCTCGCTGCTCGACGGCTGGTTGGCCGAGCCAGTGAAGGTAGTCATCTCCTCACAGTGCCACAACAGAGTGTGACATCGGGTGGAAGTTGCCAGAAGCATCCGTGGGCGCCGTCGGGTTCCGGCTGGTGGTAGCAGCCTTCAAGGTTGCTGGAGTTTGACAGGTCAGTCAGACCTGACGAAACGGCACGAGCGAAGAAGTCGGTGCCGCCGGCCCAGCGTGCGAACCGTCGGGCGAAGTGCGTCATCGAGTTGCTCGTCGATGGCGGGGAGAGAAGGTGGCCGTAGGTGCCGAGGGTGACGTTGATCGTCGAGTGGCCCATGCGCTCCATGATCGCCCGGGGGTGGGCACCTTCGGCGATGAGGAACACCGCGTAGGTGTGGCGCAGGTCGTGAAACCTCGTCTCCCGCGGCAGGCGGCTCGCATCGCGGCCGGCTTGAAGTGGCGGGGGTACCAGTTCGAGTGGCGGAGCGGTCCGCCGTCGGGGCCCTCGAAGACGAGGTCGTTCTGCTTCTTGGTGGCCAGGTAGGGCACGAGCATCTCGATGATGGGAACGGGGATGCCGACCGAGCGCCGCTCGTAGGTCTTGGTCGGTCCGATGTTGAAGCGGCCGTGGGCCTCGTCGGCTGACTCCGAGACCTCGACCCGTCGACGGAGCAGGTTGATGCGCGACACTCGCAGCGCGCCGATCTCACCGGCGCGGAGTCCGGTGTAGGCGGCGAAGAGCACCAGCAGCGCGTAGTCGGGGTACCCGCCCTCTCGGTGGGAAGCCCCTCGCTGCAGCGGCGGCGGGTCCTTGATGTCCTCGGCGAGCGCCCAGACCTGGTCCTCGGTGAGGAAGACCATCTCCTTCTTCGCCTTCCGTGGCGCCTTGATGTCCTCGACCGGGTTGGTCTTCACCACGCCGTTGCGGATGGCGAGCTTGAACACGAGGCGCATGACGTCTCGGATGTTGCGGACGGTGCCGGCGCCCTTGCCCTGGTTCGTCAGGCTGGACAGGTACGCGAGCACCTCGGCGTGGTCGATCGACGCCATCGCCCGGTTGCCGAACTCGGGCATGAGGTGGTTGCGCAGAATGGAGTCGTAGCTCTCGCGGGTCTTGGGCTTGAGGTGCGTGGTCGTCGCGCTCCAGCGTTCGGCCCACTCGCCGAAGGGCTGGCGACCGAGCTGCGGGTCGACCCAGTCATGGCGGACGAGGTCAGCTTCGACCGTGTTGGCGTAGCGCTGAGCGTCGGTCTTGCGCTTGAACGTCTTCGTCCGTTGGCGCCGGTCCGGCCCGCGGTAGACGA
>JAWKIN010000019.1:0-65334 GCA_041394345.1 Acidimicrobiales bacterium
CTTGCCCGCCGCGAAATGTCCGTTCCCCAGGCGAGCGGCGGTGCCAGTGCCACCAAGAACATTGCTTTCGAGCGTCTCGACGATCATGCGCGCCGTCTGGACCGAGACCGCTCTGGTGCCGTCGCCCTTGTGCTGGTAGAGCACGTTGCCCTGGGAATCTTCGATTCGCTCGACGTAGTAGGGCTTGTTGTAGATGCCGTCATTGGCGAATGATGCGTATGCCGACGCCATCTCCATCGGGTGGACCTCTTTCACCCCAAGCGGCAGCGACAGCACCGAATCGAGTGGGGTCGAGATACCGAGTTTCTCAGCAACCTCGACCACCGCATCAGTAGTGGCCACTTGACCAAGCCGAACGAATGAACAGTTGTTCGACGACCGAGTGACCGCGGCGACCGATTGCACGCCGCCGCTGCCGCCATAGCGCGTGTCAACCTCATACGGATTCGGCGTGCCGCCAGGGTTTTCGAACTCACAAGGCCGATCGGCTCGGACTTCATCCTTCGGCGTGTAGCCCTGCTCGAAGAGCGCTGCAAGGACGAAGGTCTTCATGGTCGAGCCGGGTTGGCGCAAGCCATCCGTTGTCAGGTTGAACTTGTCGCGTGTAAATCCGGGACCGCCAACCATGGCTCTGACCGCGCCGGTATGCGTGTCGATCGCTGCAAGAGCAATCTGGAAGTTTCGTGGATCGTCCGGTTCGTACTCGTCCCGGGCCGCCAGCGCCGCCGTCTGTGCGTTGAGGTCGAAGGTGGTGTAGATCTTGAGGCCGCCGGTATACACCGCAGCAGAGCGGTCTTGGATTGTGTCGCCAAAGGGGCTGTTTTCGTCGAACAGGATCTCGCTCAGTGCCTCTTCGATGAAGTAGTCGGTCGGCTTCGTGTCATACGGCGTCTGGCGCTCGGCCGGGATCGGGGCGTTGCGGATTTGCTCGGCCATCGCTTCGTCGATGTAGCCCTCGCTCAAGAGGCGATCAACCACGACCGAGCGTCGGTCACGCGAACGCTCGGCGTACAGGGTGGGGTCATAGCCAGTCGGGTTGCGGATGATGCCAGCCAGAAGGGCCGCTTCTTCCCAACCCAGCTCCGAGACGTCTTTGCCCCAGTAGGTTTCGGCCGCGGCCTGGACGCCGTACGCGCCGCTACCGAGGTAGATGATGTTGAGGTAGTGCTCAAGGATCTCATCCTTGGTGTACTTCTCTTCGACCCGCAAGGCGTAGAAGGCTTCGGTGCTTTTGCGCCCAAAATTTTGCTCGGTGCTGAGGAGTTTCTGTTTCACCAACTGTTGGGTAATCGTCGATCCGCCCTGGGCGATGCCACCGGCGTTGACGTTCTCGATGAGGGCCCGGAAGGTGCCGCGGTAGTTGATGCCGTTGTGCTTGTAGAAGTCGGCATCCTCCATGGCCAGGACAGCGTCGATGACTTCTTGCGGAATCTTGTCGAGGGTGACGGGCTCGCTATTGACCTCGCCGACGAGCAGCGTCAGAATGAACCGTCTGGCGCGTACATTTCGGAACGTTGCGAGATGTCGCCAATCCAAGCTCGGCGGCCGATGACTCGGTGGAGCCGACGATGGCTCCCGACCTGAGGGGAACGATGAGTGCAAACGCACTTGCGCTGATCGCAGCGATGCACCATGATGAGCCCGAGCGATGTGGATCGTTTGATCAAACGGAGTAGGAGCAGCACGGATCACGATCGTACTCCCCGGGGCCGTCGATCGGGGTCACCCAACGGCGAGATCGTAAAACGGGTCGGCCTTCACCACGCGGGCGGCTCGGAACACCGCTTCGGCCGCACCGAGCGCCGACGACGAGCCGCCGACGGGCCAGACCGAAAATGGGCGCACCAGCATCGGCATCGCCGCCGGTTCGCAAAACGACGAGCGAAACGAGTGCGCCGTTGACGGTTCGTCTCGCCCGCGAATCGGACCAACGAGTGGCTCGCGGCAGAGCGCACCGCGGCTTGCGCGCGGCGGCTGTCGCCTCACTCGGCCCAGTGGCATCCGCAGCGCCGTCGTCGTCAGTACGGAGGACGAGCCTGGCGAGTGGTTTCGTCCTCGTCATCGTCGTCAATGCCTCGGCCAGCCCCGACGTAGTCCGATGCGACGAGTCGAACCATCGCCCAGCGCGGCCGCCGAAATGGAATGCAGCAGCACAGCGATGGTTGATTGCTCGTCGTCGGTGAACGATCGACTCGAATCACCGCGGCGGCGGTGACTGAGCCTTCGAGTCGGTCTTCTTTGTAAACAGCACGTGGCGTTCGCCAATCAGCGTCTGCACCAAGCCGTTGACACCTTCGTCCAGCACATCGCCCACAACCGACCGGCCAGAGCGAGGCCGAATGAGTCGGAGCCATGCCAGGCGTCAGGAAGTTGGGCCGTCACGCTCGCTTGGTCGGCGTTGACCTCGCCGACGCACGATGATTGAACCGTCAGACGCAAACGACTCAGCAATGAAGCGAAGGCCGAGTTCGCTTACGATCGTGCACCGAACCTCGGGCGCCCGACGAACGGCTTTGGTACCAAGCAGCGACGAGACCTCGGGAAGCGCACGCTGGTCGAGCGCATCTCCGAGAATTCCAGCGAGTCCTTTGCCCAGACCCGTGGGTGACTTACCTGGCTCCACACTTCTCCCTCGACCGTCTGGCATGGTGTCAACCCTGCGCCCAGGCGCATGACCACTTCTAATCGGCACAATCTGGAGGCACTTGAGGTGGGATTTTGTACTCGGGGCGTTGTCTGCGCCGAGCCCAACGACGACGTCCTCGGCGAGCAAGGCGACACCGGGCCAGGTCGTTCGCTGTAGCCGCTGACGATGCCGACGAGCCTCGCCTGCTTGGTCAATCACTGGACCACCGGAGAAGCCAGGAACGAGCTCGGCCTCGAACAGCAAGACGTTGCCTTCATAGCCCCGCGGTTCCGTCGGTGACCAGGTGAACAGTCGTCTCGATCGCCGCACCCCGTGTCCGCCAGGATGACCGATGGCCACGATTGGATCGCCCACGGTCGGGATCCGCGTGCTCGGTTGGAGCGCAATTGAACCAATCAGCGCGACAGCGGCAAGATCGAACACATCGCTCGGCGCGGACCGGCGAGATTGTCGGCCGCACCGGTGCGTCGAGCTTGGCCTCAATCGCATCGGTGACGACGTGCTTGTTGGTCACAAGCATGGAGCGGTTCGTCGAGTCAACGGGCCAGAGCGCGCTCCCGTGACCTGAGCTGAGCAGCCTCTGGCCACGATCCGCAATGTCGCCCCCCATAGCAACATCGATCCGCGCCGCCATGACGCCACGCTCAATCAGATCTTGTGCGCCGACGCTGTCAGGCGGGCTGAGAGCGATGGTGCCGGCCGCGAGCGCCGAGCCGGCGACAAGCGCGACAAACGGGGCCACAAAATTGGCCGACCACTGTGCGCCTCTTGCCCATACCCACGCCTCACTTCCTCGCTCGGTGTGGAGCGTAGAAGCTGCGTTCAACCTGCGCATGGGCAGATATACGTTGCCTCAGGGCTAGTTCTGAGAGCGCAACGGCGACTTCTGAGCAATGCGAATGTTTGGATCTTTCACGCTTCGCAGCTTGGCCACAACCGCGTTGACATTCGCCACCAGTCGGTCGCTCATTTTGACGAAGCCCACGCCGTAAAACGCCATACCGGCGACCGACGACTTGCGGATGTTACGCACCTCGACCGTACCGACGGCGTTGCCAACCCGTACCGGAACCCGTTGGCCGGCCCGAAGCTTCTCGTTCACCGGCGCCATAAGCAGTGCACCAGCGACCGAGAGGTCGAGCACCTGAGCTTCGACTTCGACCGGCTTGTGACGACTGAGCACCTTGGGGTTTGGCGGACTCCAATGCAGGGTCAACCCAGCAATGCGATAGCGCTCGGAGATCCGTGGAAACTGTTCGGGTCTCCTTGCGTCGTCACCTGCAATGATGTCATGCATGTGAGATGTATCGGCAGGTGCGCCCAGATATTTAGTAGGTAGATCTCACCGTCGATCTCGTCGATCTGCCGCTCGATGACCCCCGCTCGGGTAGTCCGAGCGATGGTCCGACACCACAACCTTGCCGACTAGTTGAACATGTGATTCGACGTGGGTGATGAGGGACTCGAACCCCCGGCCCTCTCGGTGTAAACGAGACGCTCTATCCAACTGAGCTAATCACCCGGAACGAGCGACTCTAGCATCGCCCTCTGACGATCAAGCCTGCATTCGCATGATTTTCGCCCACCGAACTGTCACAGGGCTGGCACACGCCTGACGCATCGATGCCGCGGCCCTCATATCTACACTTCGGGAACTCTCGACATTCTTGCGCTACGAGGGTTTCCGTCCCGTTGGCGTGCCTCCTCCACCAGTCCGAGCACTCGCGATGACGCTGCAACTCTTTCCATTCGATCGGCCGCTTCCTCAGCACCACCACACGGTGAGGAATCGTTTCATGATCACCTGCGCCATCGTCAGGCTCGCCGCAGTGGTCTTCCTCGGTTGGTTGAACAACCGAGCGCGTTGCCAGTTCCGTACCAGGTCGCCAGACGGCAGGCGTTGGCATGGTCGAAATCGCTGACACGCCGTTCCCCTTTACCCCTCAGACCTGCGCCGTGCTTGGCGTGGCTTCATCGCTGCTGGCCCGGGCAGCAACGGCTTCGGCGACTATTGGGTCTCGGCCTCTGATTCCACCATCCCAATCTTGTTCAACGTGGCGAGCGAGGTCGACACACCTGCTGAGGGTTACCCGTGGCTCGAGAGTGAATCGGTCGGCTGGTCATCCCCGAGTGACGGCGAGGTCGTGGCGCAAATCCTCGGATGACCGAAAGCCGCAATCTGCTCACCGGCGGCCGCGGCGTTCTCACACTCAGCTGCCCGTAGCCTCAGCTGCCCGCTCGCTAGAAGATGGTCGGTGAGTCCAGGTCGGGATTCGAACTCCAGCTCCGGCGCATCATGACCACCTCGTCCAGCAACTCAGGAGTCATAGCCGCTACGGAGCCCGTCGAACCGCGTGATCGAGCACGACGAGGTCACGTCCGTAACACGTCGACCATCAGCACCCCGACTCCTGGCAGACGAGCAGCGCGCCAGGTGTCCACGTGCGCTGTTGACGTCGGCGTACGCATCAGACGCACCGCTTGCCACCGAGCGAGGTCGAGTGCACCAGCGCCATACGCCCGATATTGATTCCACCCGCCGTGTGACGGCGGAAGCCGAAGGTAGTGATGCGATGATCGCGTCGGCGAGTTTGGTTTTGTCCTTGGCCCGGGCTGGCCACCGTCGACCTCGGCTCCCTCACCCCGGATCGCCCGAAATGTCTGGCCCGACGCCAGATTCGAGACAGGCTACGACCGGCCCGTCAGCGTCAACCGCACACAAGCTGGTGGCGTACCACGGCAGACCCTGCGACGCGTTGGTCGATCCGTCGACAGGATCGACAACCACCGTGATGTCGCCGATCCCGACAGGCCAGATTCCTCGGTCAGCACCCGCAGACCAGCCGCCACGAGCTGTGGCACGAAGAGGTCATCGGCCACAACGTCATGCTGATACTGGTCGCTTCTCCCGCCGCTCCAGCCCCAGTCGGCTAGCGAATCCAGCCGATCGACGAGTTGGCTCGTGAGATCATCAAACAGGGTGAGGATGTCGGCGGGGGTCACACCGGGGAACCGTACCAGTGATATTGCGTCATCATCGGGGAGCGAAAGCCTCGAAACCGTGGCAGGCTTCTTGCTTGTGTTTTGCGAACGGACGAACTCGGGTCGCGTTAGGCCCCATCTCCACCAGCATCTGCTCCTGAGGAGTTGTTAATGGCCGTCATCGATGTGCCCGGCTTTGTCGCCGACCTCAAAGATCATGCTGCCGATCACGGCTTTCATGTCCATGACGAGCGGCATTTCGTCGAAACCTACTCGATGCGTCAGGCCTGGGAAGTCGACCTCCACCCTGAGCGGGCCTGCGGTGGACCGCTCGACCTCCACTTGGCGGTCGAGATCGACCCGCGAACGATGCTCTCGTTTGAAGATGCGGTGCTCGACATTCCCGAGGACGACGAACCACCGCGTGGCCTCTCCATCCCTCTGCTCTTCACCTGGTCGATGCCGCCGCTGGCCTTGCCGCCCGACCTTCTCCGGCTCGCTACCGACCTCGCTGGCGTAGGCGGCACCGACCTCCCGCTCGAGGTATCGGCCATCGACTCAACCGCGGCGGTCACCGATGCCCCTGAGCGCACCCTGAGCGTGACCGCACGCGTCGAGCTCGACCTCGCCGACATCCTCATGCACCGAGAAAACCTCTGCGATGTCTTCGACCGATGCAACGACGTCAGCGAGTGGCTGCTCGACCGAACGCCGGTTTGGCTCGACGATATCTAGCGTCCGCCGCTGACGTTGATTAGTGAACCGGTCACGTAGCTGGCCGGTCGGAGAGCAACCAGAGAATCACGTTTGCGACCTCATCGGCCGTACCGCCACGGCCGAGTGGGACCTTTCACCGGGCTACTCGCCCCGCCTCACCGCCGCTGGCGTGAATCTCGGTCTCGATGAGTCCAGGGCGAACGGCGTTGACCAGATCCCTTGACCCGCGACCTCGTTCGCGAGGCCAATGTCATCGTGTCGATCGCACCCTTGCTGGCGGCGTAGTCGACGCCTCGTTGCTCCCCAAGTAGGACGCCGCCGACGACACGTTGACGATGGCACCCGTCACAAGGCCAGCGGCTGCGAATCGTACGACCATCTCTCAGGCGCAACTAAACGAGCCTATGACGTTGACGGCAAGACTTCCTCCAGGCGGGCCGACGACATCGCTTCCACCCGTTTGCTGGTGAAGGATGCCGGCATTGTTGACCAGATGGCTCACGGGTCCGAGTTCGGCCTCGACGGCAGCAAACATTGCGGCCACGGCACGCTCATCGGCAACGTCTCCTTGCACAACGGCCACTCGAGCCCCGGCCCCGGCACAGGCCGAAGCGACCGCCTCGGCCGACGCCTTGTCGGTCTTGTAGTTGATCGCAATGTCGTAGCCGAGCTCGGCCGCCTGCCGAGCTGTCGCAGCGCCGATGCCGCGACTGGCCCCGGTGATGAGCAGAACGGGTTTGGCTTGGTCGTCAGACTGACGTCGTGCATCTGGTCGACTAGCGTCGTGTGACATGATCGAACAACTTCCCTTCGGCAACACCGGGCACCGTAGCAGCCGCATTGTTTTGGGTGCCGCAGCGCTTGGTGGAATGCGCCAGGATCGAGCCGACCAGCTCATCAGCGAGGCCGTCGCCGCAGGCGTGAACCACATCGACACCGCAGCGTCCTACGGCGAGTCCGAGCTACGACTCGCACCGTGGCTCGCCACAAATCGAGAGTCAGTCTTCCTCGCCTCAAAAACCGGCGAACGCTCCGGCGACGGCGCACGGGCTCAGCTCGAAGCGTCACTCACCCGGCTAGGTGTCGACCAGCTCGATCTCATCCAGCTGCACAACCTCGTCGAGGAAGACGAATGGCACACCGCATTCTCCCCCGGCGGAGCCGTCGACGCGCTGATCGCAGCCAGGGCGGAGGGTCTGGTTCGCTTTATCGGCGTCACTGGACACGGGCTCCGCATTGCATCGATGCATCGCCGCAGTCTCAATGAATTCGAGTTCGATAGTGTGCTGCTGCCGCTCAATCACTCACTCTGGTCGATCGATCAATACCGCGCCGACTTCGAAGAGCTCCATGCCATGTGCACCGACCGTTCGGTGGCGATGCTTACGATCAAATCGATCGCCCGGCGTCGCTGGGACGAAACCACCCAGCCTCGATTCAGCTGGTATGAGCCGTTGTCGGACCCTGATGCCATTTCGCGGGCAGTGGGGTTCGTCCTCTCCTTCCCGGGCGTATTCCTCGCCACGAGCAGTGACGGGCGCCAGTTCCAACACATCGTGGCGGCCGCTCAGTCGGCCGACCTCACACGCGACGACGACGCACTCAAAGCCGATGAAGCGGCGTTCGCAATCAGCGCCGTCGTCGGACGGCACCGAGGAGCTCAGTTGAGCGCATCTAAGGGGCTGCGGTTCATCGAACCGGTACCTGGCCTCAAGAACCGCCGGCCGGCTGCCGATAGCAGCATGTGACCTCAGTTCCGCCACAAGCCTTCGGCATGAAATAACCACAGACGGGGCAGGCTTTATCGCCATCGTTGGTGCCGTTCTGGCGTTCACCGCTTCGGGGTGGTGGATCCAACGATCAAGTGAGGCCGATGCTGCGGCCCAAACGGCCCAGGCCGACGGCGCGCTCGTCGCCCAACAGTTCATGGCTGAATTCGACGCCTACCTTGGTGATGGAGGATGCGGGCGGCCTTCATGTCAGCGTCGCCCCATTTTTCCGACGCCTGAAGCCTTCAACCGCCACTAGCCAGCAGCGATTCTTCGAAGACAATCCTGGCTACAACGACTCGGTAGCCGAACTCGTTCACGGTGACGACGAACGCTGCTGCACTCATCGAGCGAGAACGCGTTCCTCGAGCCAGATTTCAACATCATCTCCCTCACCAGGCGGACGAAATCGATGGTGGCGCCCGCGATGCCATATGTTGCTGGACCCGGACATCCACCGAGAGCATCACGAGTGGATTTGGTGGCCTCGATCTCTACACCGTGCCTGGGCTCAAAGAGGACGTGAAGGCCGTCGTGTTCGACGAACGCCTCGGCGGCGAGCGACATCGACCTCAGCGCCAACGCACAGACCGGTCAGGACATTCTGACCAAGCTCAACGAATCAGGTCAATCGACCTGGACTCGCCGTGTACATCTAGTCCGATCCTCCGAGACATGGAACCGTTGGCATCATCCCCGCCCGAGGTCTTGCTGGCCCGACGCTCTATAAGGCGGTCATCGCGGCAATTCGCCGAGAGAATGTTGGAGCCATCGTAGCAACGGCAGCAACGTCGTCTCCACCCAGTTCACGCATTCCTGATGGCTTGTCATCGACGTCGCATTCCTTCACAACCGGCTCGCTCTCCTGGACCATTCGGTCCTACGCCCTGGCTCGACCCGACCACCGTTCGTCGACGGCCAAATTTGCTGTCGGCCTCATCCTGACACTCACTGCGGTTCTCATCGTCCGATTCGGCACTGCGAGCGCCGTGACCGCAGGCGAGCTTCGCCGAGCCAGTCTTTGAGGCCAGGCATGATCCGTTGACCGGGCTGCCAAACCGAGTTGCGGCTGGTGAGCTGCTGGCCGAACTTCTTGCCTCCGATCGACAACCCGGCGGCAAGATTGCTGTTTTGTTCTGCGATCTCGACCGTCTTCGCGCCGTCAATGACAGTATCGGCCACAGTGCGGGCGCGACGAGAGCTCAGGGTCGGCCGGACCATCGCGCCACCAAACGCGACGAGACTTCCCGCTTCAGCGGCGACGAATTCGTAATCATCTGCGAGGTGCAGGGAGCCGAAGAAGCCGTGGCGATTGGCGAGCGCATCACGGTAGCAGCTGAGTCACTGATTCAGCCAGCAGCGGCGCCACGCCCGTGCTTACTGCCAGTATCGGTATCGCGATCCAGGGCCAGAGGCCGACACGGCCGAGGGCCCTCCGCGGCCGCCGAACTGGCTATGTATCGGGCCAAAGACGCCGGCTGAGCGACCGTCTCGTTGCCTGCCAATGAACTTCGGACGAACGCAGTCAAACGTTCTGCGGATCGAACAAGACCTCCGGAAAATGGCCCTGACGGCGCCGATCGTCGCCCGCTTCCAGCCACTCGTTCGAGCGAGCGACCACACGATCGAGGGCTTTGAGGCGCTCGTTCGCTGGCAGCATCCTGAGCGCAGGCCTCGTCAGCCGGGCAGTTCCTACCGGCGGGCCGAAGAGTCTGGGCTGATTGTCCAACTCGGCCAACTCAAGTTGCTGCTCAAGCGATCAGTCAGGTCGCCGAGTGGGAACGAGCAAACCGGCAACAGCTACCGAATCGCCGTCAACCTCTCGAGTCAGTGAACCGTCGAGCGATGTCGTCCACACCATGGCCAAGGCGCTGGTAAGTAAGTTCCCACCGCACCTTCTCGAACTGGAAATCTCCGAGGACCTGCCGCTTACCGGCGCCCGTAAGCAGCTCGAGATCCTTCGTGACTTCCGCGGGGCCTCGGCGTCACACTCGTCGACCGATCCAGATCGCACCGGTCAGCGCCTTCTCGCCCGGCTGAAGGCCCATCGCCGACATGGTGTCGACGCTCAAGATCGATCAGCTGTTCGTTCGCAACATGCACCTCAACGAGAAGGACCGACCGACCATCGGCGCGCACGTCGAACTGGCCCGAGCTCGCCGGCATGGCCACGGTGGCCGAGGGTGTCGAGTACCAGAACACGCAGCGGGCAAAGCGTGAGAACTTGGCGTCGGATCTCCAGGACGGTGCTCGCCCGACCGGCAAGGCCCGAAATGATCACGCCGCTCCCGCACCGCAGGCCCGCTGGTTCCGTCGGCGGTTTCGTAAGTCGCAGCCGACCACTGCCAAGATCCCGACGACGTCGGTGACCAACAGGTACAGCAGGAAGACAACCATCACCCCGGCGATGGCGGCGTAGTGCCAGCGCTTTGGGTGATCAGAGCCAAAGAACCGGCGCACGCTGAACGATGGAGACCAGCGCCACCAGCGAGACACAACGCCAAGCGGTTCGCCTACCGATGCGGCCGCCACCGATCAACGGCGTCTTCACGAACGGCAGGACGACGTACGCGAGCGTGCAGCGAAGCGCCGACACCAGGATTGAGGTTTGGAATGCTGACTGCGCTTCTTCGTGCGTGACGGTTCGGTCAATGCGGAGGAACCGACGCATCCGGAAGGTCGGCCGCCGCTGAACGGCTCCGTTTTCGGCCGAGCCGCCGGGGTTGATGCCTGCTTGACCGGAGAATCGCTCATCACTCCACGATGCTAGTGCCGATAACCGCCTGCCAACGGCGGAGAATCTGATTTTGGCGACTTCGACGGGTGACCGCTTGTCGATTACGTGCTGGACTGTATGCCAACGAACGATCTCCCCAATCCGCCTGATCCCGAGTTCTGGGTTCGCCCCCAGCCAGGACGTGGAGCGCGCGACCTCATGATCCGCCGAGATGAGCCTGGCCTCTGGCGTCCGAGCCGGAGATGCCAGAAGACTCACCGCTCTGACCGTCCGGGCAGCTGGGTCGTCACCAAGCTGGCCCACATCGCGGAGATCTCGAAGAACCCCAGAAATACAGCTCGGCGGCCGGCATCACCGTTCTCGACATGACCGCCGGAGTTCAACGAGTTCTTCGGTTCGATGATCGCCATGGATGACCTGCGGCACGCTCGCCTGCGCCGCATCGTGTCGGCCGGATTCACCCTCGAACGCTGAAAGACCTGGAAGACAGTGCAACAGGTGGCGGCCGACATCGTTGCTGGCATTGCAGGCGCAAGGTCGACTTTGTCGTTGATGTGGCCGCAAAGCTGCCGCTCAAGATCGTGTGCGACCTGATGGGCACATACCGGAAGACCTGGTTCGACTTCGTACGTTCAACCACACCAACCGCATCCTTGGCGCAGGCGACCCCGAATACATGCCAGAGGACGCCGACGTGCTGACCGAACTCCTGGTCCGGGCAGGCGAACCGGCGGCGCTCATGGCCGAGGTCGCCGAGGCGAAGGGCGGCGACGGCACCGACCTCACGTCCCTGCTGGTCAATGCCGAACTCGAAGACGACCAACTCACTCCTGGCGACCTTGCCAGCTTCTTTATCTTGTTGGTTGTCGCCGCAACGACCACCCGCAACGCCATTAGCTGGGGCCTCAAGTTCCTCACCGACAATCTGGATCAGCGAGCCATCTGGATGGCCGACTTCGATGGGGTCGCGCCGACCGGGTCGAAGAGATTGTCCGCCTGGCGAGTCCGTTATCGCTGGCAGCTGTACGGCCCTCGAAGACACCCAACTCGGCGGATTCAAAGATTGCGGTCAGTATTGCTTCCGCATGTTCTATCTGCCGCCAACCGGGACGAAGACGTACTCCGAGAACCCGTTTGACTTCGATGTTGCGAGCCGACAACCACCATGTTGGCTTCGGCGCCCCCGGGCCACACTTGCCCGAGTCACCTTCGTCGTCGCGAAATCACCGTGATGTTCAAGGAGCTGTTCAGCCAACTTCCCGACATCCGGGTCACGGGCGAGCCCGACCTCCTCGCCGCCTCGTTCATCCATGGCATCAAGCACATGGAAGCCAGCTTCACCCCCCGCCCTTAGCCCACTCGAGACAGGAACCACCAATGAACGCGCAGAACGACAATCTCACGCCCGACGAGGCAGAAGCATTCCGCTCGCGTTGCCGGGCCTTTTTGGAAGAGCACGCAACCGGCATCGTCGTTGAGGGCAAGGATCCTCGCAGCACCCAGAGCCTGGCGCAGGCCCGGGCCTACCAGGCGAAGGTAGCGGCGGCCGGGCTCGCTGGGCTCACGTATCCGGTGGAATTCGGCGGCCAAGGTCTGACGAAGGCACACGACCGTATCTGGCGTGAAGAGTCAGGCAAGTTCCCCGACATGACGGGCCAGCTCACAATCACCCATGGCATGTGCCTTCCGATGATGGCCGAGTACGCCTCCGACGAACTCAAGAGCGAACACCTCGCCAAGATGATCTCGGCCGAGGAGGTGTTCTGTCAGATGTTCTCCGAGCCAGGGGCCGGGTCAGACGTTGCGAGCCTCCAAACCAGAGCCGTCCTCGACGGTGATGAATGGACCATCAACGGCCAAAAGGTCTGGACCACCCTCGCCCACCACTCCGACTACGGCATCCTCATCGCTCGGACCGACCCCACTCGGCCCAAACACCAGGGCATCACGATGTTTATGGTCGACATGAACGCGCCAGGCGTCGAGGTACGCGCGATCAACCAGATCGATGGTGGTCAGCACTTCAACGAGATCTTCTTCACTGACCTTCGCATCCCCAAGTCGTGGCAAATCGGGCCGCTCAACGAAGGCTGGCGCCTCGCAACGTCGATGTTGATGTACGAGCGGGTTGCCATCGGCACCGGCTCGACCAACGGCATCAAGACACCAAACGCCAAATGGCTGATGAAAGAGGCCGCAGCTCGTGGCCTGGCCGACGACCCGCTGGTGCGCCAGCGCCTCATGTGGCTCTACTCACAAGAGGCCGCCAAGTCGCTCGTTGCCATGCGAACCCGAGCCGAGATGAAGGCCGGCAAAACCCCCGGTCCCGGTGGATCGCTCAGCAAGTTGCACGGCGCGGTTATTGCGAAGGCCCTCCGTGGCATCATTGCCGACGTGTTTGCGAATGGCGTGATGGCCTGGGAGGGCATCGATACCGACGAGGAGAAGGCAGCCCGGAGCCTCATTGGGACCTACGCATCGACCATTGCCGGTGGCACCGACGAGATCCAGCGCAATATCATCGGCGACCGCGTGCTCGGGCTCCCACGCGAACCCAGCGTCGACAAAGACCTGCCGTTCGGCGATCTGATGAAAAGTCGCATCGCACGGCAGCTAGTCGAGCGACGCGGCGCCCTACGTGCTGAGCGCCGGGTCACGATGGCGAGACCGGCCGCTACGCCAATTGCGATGCGGAATGTTCCAAACAAGCCTGAACCTGTTGTTCGAGCCACGCCACCATCCACTTGATGGCTGCCGCCGCCGAAACAAACGCCACAACCAGACCAAGCAGTGGTGCCTAGCCGAAGGTGTCGAACAGCGTCGATCCGTTGTTCGCTTCTTCGTGTAACGTGGCCGCCGTGAGCGTGGCCAGACCGGAGCAGGAAGTTGAACTCCACTGCGGCCGCCAGTGACAGGCCGACCAGCGTTGCGGCCACAATGGTCACGAGCGAATGAGACGTGCCCGGCAGCAACGCGATCGACTGGGCCACGCCGATGATAACCGCCTGGTGGACCGTGATCTGGGTAATGAAACGCTGCCGGTGCTGGAACAGCCCGGTACGGCTGAGGTGCTGAATGGCTATGCCACTGACCAGCCACGCAACGGCGATTGAGTGGGACCAAACAGGTTGTTGCGAATGGGGTCTTTCAGGACGAAGGCAATCACCATCGTGGGGACGAACGCAGCGATCGACGCGATGAGGAGTCGCTTGCCGTCGTCATCGTGGCCGATCATGCCTCGAAGCATCTGTTGGATGCGTGAACGGTAGAGCAGCAGGACGGTTACGATGGCGCTGATCTGAATACAGATGGCATACGTTTCGAGTG
This sequence comes from Acidimicrobiales bacterium, assembly GCA_041394345.1. Classification (GTDB taxonomy): domain Bacteria; phylum Actinomycetota; class Acidimicrobiia; order Acidimicrobiales; family SZUA-35; genus JBBKWJ01. Next base: position 14,180 of record JAWKIN010000019.1, read on the forward strand.
CGGCGTCGCTGGCCGTGACTCACCGGAGGCCGAGGAGCTTTGTTGGTGACGAGCAGATGGCCCGTTGAGCTGACCGGCAGGTATTCGGTTAGTCCTTCAACCAGACCCAGCACGATGGCCGCAAGTGGCGAGAGGTCATCGGGGGCCGACGCCGGACGGGCCAGCAGAATCAGCACCGCAAGAATGAGACTGAGCGTGCCGAGACCACCCAACACGGCGAGCCGAATTGGGCTGATCGCAGCCTTGGCCCGATCTGCGGTGGCCCGATCTGTGCTGGCTCGGTCTGTCTTGGTAGCCGGACTTCATTACTCTCAGGTGTCGCGATTGGCGCGCCGACGGCGCAATCCTAGTCAGTCCTGGGGAACGAGAGGGCTATGGTTTCTTACTGCCGGCCCCACCAAGGGCCTAGAACTGTGCCGTTGAGGTGGGGGCCAAAACCGCATCCGCCCGAGCGGTTCCATCAGTCGAGGCGCAACCATCCCGTGCTGGGTAGCCACGTGGACGTCACGAAACACCCGCTGCAGCGGACTGGTCAAGAACGGCTGAGCCTCCACCATGGGTGTAGCAGCGGTCGACCGGCAACCGACTGCTCGACGGCATGATTGGCGGCGAGTCGAATGAGGCGTTTGCTCTCGTCGCACATTGCGCGGTTTCTGACGCCTCCGCCCAACAGGCCGCAACGGTCGAATCGATGGTGAAGCTCCTGGCCGAGCGGACCTGCAGCCTCGGCCCGTGCCAACTCGGCTTGCACTACGGGCCGCTCCCCCAGGCCTTTCGACGACCATCGGCAATCTTTCCGCCAACGCGACGAGTTCGTCGACGGCTCGTCGGGCCGTTTGTTTCGGTCACCATCGACACGCCAAGCCTGGAGCGCTTCCAGGAACGAGAAGCGATACAGCGGACTGGCGACCACCGGGTCGGGCGAGTTGGCGAACGAGACCCAGCGCTCCTCGGGAACGAAGGCGTCCGTGACGACGTAGTCGCCTGAACCCGTGCCCTTGAGTCCTGCCACATGCCAGTTGTCTATCAAGGTCACATCGGCCCGATCAAAGAAAACGAATGGGGCCAGCACCGTCTTGTCGGTCCCATCTGGCTGTTGTTCGACGACGCGGACGCCGCCACCGATCCAGTTGCTGTGGCTTGATCCCGACCCCCATTGCCAGTGGCCACTAACACGGATGCCCCCATCGACCCGCCGCCCAATGCCAGCCGGCATGCCATAGCCGCACGCCGCCATTGCTGGGTCACCGAAGATCTGTGATGCATAGTCCGCTCGCAGGTACCCCGAGTTGAGCGCAGTGGTGTTGGCAATCATCACGCACCAACCAAGCGACCCGTCCCAGTAGGCACAGCGCTCGATGGCATCAAGCACCTCGGCCACCGACGCCTGACTGCCGCCGTATGCCTCAGGCACCCACAGCCGGGCCGCCCCAGTCGCAATCATGTCGCCGGCAAGATCGGCCGGCAGATGTCGCAACGACTCGGTCTCGGCGGCGCGTTCATTGGCCTGGCGGCCGACCGACTCGAGGTCGTCCCAGAAGCGGTCAGTAAGCGGTGTCGGCACGGGGCTCCAGGTGGTGTGGCTAACGGCGGCGGGGTCGTCGCCGGGGGCGGCCAGCGACAGCTTTCAGATACGACCCCTCGGGGAAGGTCACGGGGTGATCTACAGCATGATCGCTATATCGGTCGAATGCGAATTCGTAGCCTGCGGCCGATGCTCCCTGGCGAACAGCTTCGCGGAAATCGTCGGTGCTGACCCGGCTCGAGCAGGACGCCTGAAACATGATGCCACCAGGTGCGGTGAGGCGTGCCCCGAGACCAGCGAGGCGCTTATAGGCAACGATTGCGTTGTCGACATGGCGTTGGCTACTGGCGAACGACGGCGGGTCGATTATCACGAGATCGAAGGTCATGCCATCACGAGCGAAGCCCTCCATGACCTCGAAGGTGTCGCCAACGGTCGAGTCGAAGCGGCACGCCCGACCCTCGGGTCATCGATGTTCATCCGACGGTGCGCGACGACATCGCGGATCGCGGGGACTGGATGTCTACGCTGTGAACCTTGGCGGCGCCTGCGCCGGCGGCCATGAGTGCTGAACCCGCCCGAGCAGCTAAACACGTCGAGAACGTTGGCCCCCTTGGCGAACTCAGTGACGAGTTTGCGGTTCTCGTGCTGATCGAGGAAGTAGTCGGTCTTTGTCCGATGATGACGTCGGCCGAAAACTTCATGCCGTTCTCGAGGAAGTCGATCGTGCCTTCGAAGTGGCTCCCGCCGATTGTGCCGTCGATGATCGGATCGGAGCGTCAGCACCGATGGCTTCCGACAGGGCGGAGAACCACCCGCTCGCAGCGGTTGTCGCCGAGCTGCTCGACGAGCGGTCGAAGCACGGCGGCCAGATGCGGGAACCACGCCGTCGAATACAGCTTGACCACAAGCGTCGAGTTGTAGAGGTCGGCGACGAGGCCCGGGTAGCCATCGTTCTCGCCGTTGACAAGGCGGCACGCCGTGGTCTTTCGCAACGGAGCAGCCCGATCGGATCGCCAGCGTTATGCTGGCTCGTTCGGCCCAGAACGCGTTGTCGATCTGCCGGGACCTCCCTGGTGGAGGATCTTCAATCGAATCGGCGACTCGGGGTCATAGAGGCCGATGGCGCGAAACGTTCGGTTGCGATCGAAGACGACGGCGAAATCGCCGGACACGCCACCATCGGTGATTGACTCAATCGCTCGATCGAAGACCCACGGATGGCCACCGCGGACTGGCGCTCGGCGTCTTTGGAGACGCGCACCGCCAAGCGTTTGTTGGACGCAGGTGCCAAATGGGCAAGCGAGGCGTCGATCTCATCAGCAAGGCGCGACCATAGCGGCTCACCCTAACGCCGTGTCGGCCAGGAGATTCGGGCTACGGTCGCCAACCAAAGCTGGTAGCGCCAGCCGAAATGGTTCGTCGAGCCAACTTGGCCCAGTCACACAGCATGCCCCGCGTATCGCGTGGGTCGATCACCTGCTCGACTTCGAAGAACTCAGCCGAGCGGGTGGGGCGATCGGACCCGGTTGAGCCGTTCGGCAATGATTGCCTTCAGCCCTCGGGGTCAGCCGATCTGGCGAGTTCGGCCTTGTAGGCGACCTCGAGGCCGCCCTCGATTGGTAGCGAGCCCCAATCGCCCGATGGCCAGGCCAGCCGCAGACTGGTCGTTCCCGGCTTGCGATTCGACGCTCCCGCCACGCCAAACGCCTTGCGAATCACCACCGTGCAGTACGGCGTCGACAACTGGTGCAGGGCCGCGTGACCGTGGCGCCGTAGCGGATCGTGGCCTTCTCCTCGGCCTCTTTGCCGATCAGGAATCCGGGACAATCCTCGAGATGGATCACCGGCAGGTGAAACATGGAGGCGAGGTCGAGCAGCCGTATCAGTTTGCGCACGAAGTCGCCGTCCAACGCCACCGTAAATCCGGGGATCCTCGGCATACACCGCCATGGGGATGCCATCGGCCGGGCAACCTCCGATGATCGAAGTGCCCCAATGACGGCCAATCTCGAAGAAACTATCGAGGTCGAAGACCGACGCAACGATCGACCGCATGTCGTAGGCCTGACGTGGGTCGCGCGGCACGACGTCGAGCAATGACTCGTCGCGGCGGTCGACCGCATCGCCAAAATCCTCGATCGGTGGGAGTTCATACACACTCGATGGCAGGTACGACAGAAAGTGCAGCGTGCGCTCGAAGGCTTCGGTTTCGGACTGGACGACATCGTCAACCGCACCGTTGCGGCTGTGGATCAGCGCCGATCCAAGCTCTTCCTTCGACACGGTTCCCAACGCAGCCTGCTCGACCAATGCGGGGCCTGCGATCATCATCTGCGCCGTGTCTTGCACAATCAGGCAGTAGTGAGCCGACGCAACTCGAAGGGCGCCGAAACCAGCGACTGAGCCGAGGGCAAGCGCCACCGACGGAGCAACATTGGCGTGCTCCAACACGGTGTTCCACCCAGGCAGCACCGGGATGTACGTTCGCCCGGATTGCTCGATCGTTTTCACCGACCCGCCGCCAGCCATGCCGTCGACGAGTCTGATGTGGGGCAGCTGCATCTCCAGCGCTATTGACTCCGATGCTTCACGCTTTGACGAGATGGACGCATCGTTTGAGCCGCCCCGAACCGTGAAGTCGTCGCCCGAGACCACGGCGGGCCGGCCGTCGACCTCGGCCAGGCCAAAGACGAAGTTTGATGGCACAAAACCGACCAGTTCACCCTCGTCGTCATACTCGGCGACGCCCGCCGTTTTGCCGATCTCCCAGAAGCTGCCCTCGTCGACGAACTGCTCGATTCGCTCTCGCACGGTTTGCTTGCCGAAGTGGTGCTGCCTTGCTACTTTCTCGGCCCCGCCGAGGTCCTCAGCCAGCCGTTCGCGCCGCCGCAGCTCGTCGAGCTCCGGCTTCCACACCGAGTTGGGAATGACGTCGTCGTCGCTCAAGTAGTGCATTCGAGCGACACTAATCGGTCGATGACACACGTTCGAATGCGTGCGTTGTTACCGTTGCGGTATCCCTGCTCCCTCTCTGCCATGACTCATTCCGAACCGAGCATTCCTCATACGACGCCAAACGTGGTCCTCACTGGCTTCAGCGGAACCGGCAAGTCAACCGTCGGCCGGTTCATTGCGCAGCGGCTGGGCTTTGGTTTTGTCGACACCGACCTGCTGATCGAGGCCCGTTGGGGACCGATCCCGGCGATCTTTGCCGAACAAGGCGAGGCAACGTTTCGATCGTTGGAACGGATCGTTGCGGCCGAATTGTCGCTACTTTCCAAGCTCGTTATCGCCACGGGCGGCGGCACCCTCCTCAACGACCGCAATGTGACAACACTCGGGCGCAGCGGCCATATTGTGTGCCTGTGCGCGTCGCCCCAAACGATTCTCGAACGGGTGTCACGACGACCAGGAACCCGACCCCTGTTGGCCGGCGCAAACCCAGCCGAAACCATTGCCTGCCTTCTGGCTGAACGCGCTGGGGCCTACGCCCAGTTCGACCAGGTCGACACCACAGGGCTCAGCCACGCTCAAGTCGCCGATGCCATCCTCTCGCTCGTTTCCGACTTGTCTGACTAGCTCAGATGCTCGGCAAAGAACGCGAGTGTCCGCTCGTATGCAGTGGCTGCGGCGGCGGCATCGTAGGACGCCCGAGCATCGCAGTTAAATCCGTGGTCGGCGTCGTAGCTGTAGACCGGCACGCTCGGGTGCGCCGCCCGGATCTTTTCGACATCGCTCATCGGGATGTGGGCGTCGAGCTCGCCGAAGTGCAGCATGGTCGGGACCGTCGGCTCGAGGGTGTTGAGGCCGGCAATGCCACCGCCGTAGTAGCCAACGGCTGCGGCGACCGGCAACTGGGCCGATGCCAGCCACGCCATCGTGCCGCCGAAGCAGTAGCCGACGATGCCCACGGGACCCGTCGACGCAACCTGCGCAATGGCCGCCGCGATATCAGCCATCGTGTTGGCGGGGTCGAGTGCGCCAGCCAGGTCGCGACCCTTGGCGACACCGTCAGCGTCGTAGTCGAGTTCGACGCCACGCTCGACGCGGTCGAACACCGCTGGCGCAATCGCGTGGTAGCCAGCCTCGGCAAAGCGATCAGTGACTGATCGGATGTGGCTGTTCACCCCAAAGATCTCTTGTATCACCACGATGCTGGCGGTTGCCCCATCGGGGCGGACCTCGTAGGCGTCAAATTCATGGCCATCGGTGCTGGTAAGCGTAGTCATTCGGGTCTCCGTGGTTGGTCGGTGGTTCTACGTCGTCGATCGGAATAAGTAGTCGTACTCGTCACGCAATAGCTTTTTCTGTACCTTGCCCATGGTGTTTCGAGGGAGGGCGTCGACCGTCACGATGGCCTTGGGGACCTTGAACGCAGCAAGCTCGGATTTCAACGAAGCCGTCATCGCCGCCGTATCGAGGCTCGCCCCTGGCAAGGCGACGACGACGGCCACAACGGCCTCGCCAAAGTCTGGTTGGTAGACACCGATGACCGCCGACTCGTCGACGCCATCGAGGTCGTCGACCAAGAGCTCTATTTCCTTCGGGTAGACATTGAAGCCGCCGCTGATGACGAGATCTTTTGAGCGTCCGACGAGGTTAACGAAGCCGTCTTCGTCGACCGTGCCAACGTCACCGGTGCGAAACCAGCCGTCGTCAGTGAACTCGGCCTCGGTTTTCTCCGGCATCTGCCAGTAGCCGACGAAGACGTTGGGGCCTTGGACCTGCACACCGCCAACCTCACCCTGGTCGACTGGCTGATCGTGCTCGTCGGCGATGCGTACCTCGACTCCAGGCAGACTGGGTCCGACCGAACCGACCTTGCGTTGACCATGAAACAGGTTCGAGGTAATGATGCCGGTCTCGGTCATGCCGTACCGCTCGACGACCTGATGGCCGATGGCCGCCTCGACCGCAGCGAAGGTTTCGGGCAACAACGGAGCGGAACCCGCAGTGAAAATCCTGATGGACGCACACGTCTCGCGGGTGAACGCAGGCTCGGCCACGAGGCGGGTGTACATCGTGGGCACGCCCATGAACACGGTTCCATTGGCGAGGTCGGCGGCGATTGTCGGCGCGCCGAACTTGGCGTGAAAGCGGATCGGGATTCCGCTGAGCATCGACGGGTGAAGCGAGACGAACAGGCCATGGACATGGAAGATCGGCAGGGCATGAACCAGGACATCGTCTGACCGAAAGCCCCAGACGTCGTGGAGCGCATATGCGTTCGAGATCAGATTGCCATGCGTGATCATCGCCCCTTTCGATCGGCCCGTTGTTCCCGAGGTGTAGAGAATGCACGCCAGGTCATCGGTATCGATGATCGGCTCGTCGAAGCTTCGCGTCGCTCTTGGCCACGAGTTCGCTCCACGATCCGGTGCCGTCGGCGTCGAGCACGTATGTTGCCTCAACCCCACATGACGCGGCGACGTCGTCAAACCACGGCTGATCTACTGTCCGCCCGGTTGCCACTTTCGGCGCAGCATCCTCGAGGAAATAGGCGACCTCGTCGGCTTGGTAGGCGACGTTGAGCGGCAAGTAGACGGCACCGGCGCGAAGCACGCCGAAGTACGCAACGAGCGCCTCGGCTGACTTATCGGTGTGAACGCAAGGCGCGGTCACCCGGTTGAACACCGAGTTGCTGCAAGGCAGCCGCGGCGCGGGCGCTCTCGGTGTCGAGCCCTCGATACGTCATGGTCGTGCCATCAGACTGAACAATCCAAGGCGCATCGAGCGAGTGACTGAACGCCGCTCGAAGGGTGTTGTAGATGCTCGTGGGGGTCGGCATCCGACCACCATAGATCTCGATTCCGAGCTCTGTCATAGCTGAGGCCGTCGCTCCGTTAGAGTTGCACTATGACGCACCCACGAGCAGGACAGCTAGCCGATCCAAGCGATCTCGCCGACATCGGCCATCTCGTCACGGCCTACTACACGGTCTCGCCCGACCTGGCCGACGTTGGACAGCGGGTGTCGTTTGGGACCTCGGGCCATCGGGGCACAAGCCTCAATGGCTCGTTCAATGACGCGCATATTGCGGCGACGACCCAGGCCATCGTCGACTATCGGGCGACCCAGGGCACGACCGGGCCGCTGTTCATCGGCCGAGACACCCACGCGCTCTCCGAGCCGGCCTGGATAACAGCCGTCGAGGTCTTGGCCGCAAACGGCGTCGAGACCCGGATCGATAGCGCTGGGCGTTACACCCCGACCCCAGCCGTCTCCCATGCCATCTTGGCCAGCGAGAACGCCGACGGCATCGTGGTGACGCCCTCGCACAATCCGCCATCTGATGGTGGGTTCAAGTACAACGCTCCCCACGGAGGCCCGGCCGACACCGATGCCACCTCGTGGATCGCCCACCGAGCCAACGAGCTTTTGGGCGCCAACAATGAGGCCGTGAACCGGATGCCGATCGCCGACGCGCTCAAGGCCGCGACGACCGCAACCTACGACTTCATGGGCAACTACGTCGCTGACCTTCAGCACGTCATCGACATCGAGGCCATCCGAGCCGCTGGTATCCGAATCGGTGCCGATCCGCTCGGCGGTGCCGCGGTCGACTACTGGGGCGCGATCCGCGATGCGTACGGCCTCGATCTCACGGTCGTCAACGAGTGCGTCGACGCAACATGGCGATTCATGACGCTCGACTGGGACGGCAAGATTCGGATGGATTGTTCATCGCCAAACGCCATGGCGTCGCTCATCGCGAACAAGGACGCATTCGACATCTCGACCGGCAATGATGCCGACGCCGACCGACACGGGATCGTGACCCCGGACGGTGGACTGATGAATCCGAATCACTTCTTGGCCGTCGCCATCGACTACTTACTCGGCCACCGTCCAGGTTGGTCACCCGATACTGCCATCGGCAAGACACTTGTTTCATCGTCGATGATCGATCGGGTCGTGGCGAGCCACGGCCGTGCGCTCGTCGAGGTTCCCGTTGGCTTCAAGTGGTTTGTCGACGGGCTATCGACGGGCACGATCGGTTTCGGCGGCGAAGAGTCGGCCGGGGCGTCCTTCTTACGCCTCGACGGTTCGACCTGGACGACCGACAAAGATGGCCTCGTCCTGTGCCTCCTGGCCGCCGAGATTCAAGCCGTGACCGGTATGAGCCCAAGTGAGCACTATCGCCGGCTGACCGAGGCCAACGGAAGTCCGGCCTACGCTCGCATCGACGCACCGGCCGATCGTTCCCAGAAAGCCATTCTTGGTGCCCTCTCCCCCGATCAGGTCGAAGATACCGAGCTTGCGGGCGAACCGATTACGGGCAAGCTAACGGCGGCTCCCGGCAACGGTGCTGCCATCGGCGGCCTCAAGGTCACCACCGACAACGCGTGGTTCGCGGCCCGCCCGTCCGGCACTGAAGATGTCTACAAGATCTACGCCGAGTCGTTCCTCGGACCCGATCACCTCGTCGACGTTCAAGCCGCGGCCAAGGCGCTCGTCGCGAAGCTGCTCGGTTGACCCTGGTGAATGGCTGGACCCGGCGAATTCGGACTCGAGTTCGTCGCCACCAACTTGTCATCGTCGGCGTGGCCATTGCGATTTTCCAGGTTGTGTTCGTGGCGCACTACCTCCATGCGGCGCGCACCAACGACGCCGCCGAACGCGATAGTCGAATCAACGCGGTTTCGATCACGACGACCTCAACCACCGAGGCGCCGCAGGTGCTTGGTACGACGCTTCGCGCCTCGGCTCCACCTACCAGCCACCAGCGAACGAACGCGGCCGAGCAGCCGACATCGTCGTCGGTCGAACTAGCGAGCACCACCTCGACTACGACTCGCCCCGCCACCAAGCAGACATCGCCGGCCGGCGTCGCTCCCACAACAGCAACGACAAGCGCGTCGACTGCGCCGCCGACGACTACTCCCCCGGCAACACGTCCAGCCACCACGATCATTTCATCCACAACGAGCGCGTCAAGCACGCCGCCACCAACGACGACAACAACGGCGCCAGCGACCACGCTCGTCACCGTCCCGACCTTTACCTTGCCGACCTTCACCCTGCCGTCGTTGCCTACGATCCCCACGGCCCCCTGACGCAGGCCAGCGGCCCTCGCCTCCAGGGGCTGGCCCGCGACTCGTTGCCTCGTACGTCGACATTTCCCTCAACCGCTGGCTCGAACTGCCGATCTTGGCAGTAGGGATTGCAAAGGGGTCGACGTGGCACTATTACCCGGCGGCAGAGAACGAAGTCCAGACGCGATTGGTGTAGCTGATGGCTATTGCCCGATCCATCGCGGCGTTCACGTGTTTGAGATCATCGCTACGCACGCAGGCACCCGTCTCGAACACGCCCGACTTCCCAACGGCGTCACGGCAACGCACGGCCTCCGAAGCCCCCTCGCCTGCGCCGTCCAACGACCCGTCGACCTACGGACAATCGAGGCGACTACCGCTGGAGACCGATGGAAAGCCCGGCTCGACACCGAGGCACTACTCCGCGAGGATCCCACGAGCGTGCCGCTCGAGGAGCGCCTCCGGCTCTTGCGAGAGACGGCGGTGGAGCTTGACCTCGCCCTCGTCCCCCCCGCCGATAAGGCGAACCGGGTCATCGCCCGCCATCTTGGGGCCGCGATCGGTATCTTTGTTCTGTTGTTTGGGCTGCTTGTCACAACCCATGTCGGTTTCTTCGCCTATGTGTCCGTGCTCAGCCTGGTGGTTTGTGTTCTCGTCCCGTTCGTGTCGAAGGGCTTGTTCGCTCGAACCTGGCGCCGCAACGTGCTCGAGCTCGTGCCCGGCGCAATCGGGCCGCTTGGGCTGACCACGAGCCAAGTCAAAACCGAGATCGTCGGCGCGCGACCCAAGCTTCGACGCCTCGCCCGCCGCCGCACCCTCCAGCGCATCCTCCGTGCCGCCCACGCGTGATAAGGTGCTAGAACTCGCTCAATTACTGTGATCTTCTGTTGTTACACGAACATATGTTCGTTACACTGTTCACCATGGCCGGCGATGATTCATCGACAGCGCTCAGCGAGCTCACCACCGCAGTAGGGGCACTCGTTGCTGAGTCATGCCTCGGGCTAGATCTTGCGTCGCTCACCGAGCGTTCCTGCGAGCTGCAACGGTTGACCAATCAGATCGACGCGATCCGGGTGACCACCCTTCGACTAACCGAGAAGGCACACGTCGCTGCCCAAGCGGGTACCCGGGCCTCGACGAGCGTGGCCGCCGCGACGCATGCCGACGCAACCATCATCCGCGAAGACCAGCGGCTTGGCACGTGGCTTGATGACTTCGCCGTCTTTACCAACGCCTACCTCGCCGGAGTCCTGTCTCGCGAACACATCAAACTCCTCCGACGGGTCGACAACCTCCGCAGCCACTATCAGCTTCAACAAGACCAAGACCAGCTCGTCGAGCACGCCGAGGCGCTCGACTTCAAAGACTTCGAACGCGTCGTTGCCTACTGGCTCAATGCGGCCGATCCTGACGGCGAGCTTCCCAAGGAGCAACAGGCCCGTAGCGGCCTCGCCTACCGAACCAACGCCGATGGCACCGTCGTCGGCAAGTTCCGACTCGATCCGATCTCGGGCGCTGCGTTCGCAAAGGCCGTCGGGAGAGAATCGCAAAAACTGTTCCGGGCCGATGCCGAAAACGATGTCGCCTGCTCGGGTTACACCCGCGATGGCCGTGCCCTGATGAATCTGCTGATCCGTGGCACAGCCAATCCAGATGGCACCTACCCGTCGCCAATCGTCGAGATCGTCGTCGGCCAAGAACTCGCCGAACAGATCCTCAATGACCTCGCTGGCGTCGACACCCGGCCCGATGAGCGAGTCGAACCCGACTATGACGACATCAACCGTCGCTGTGAGTTCATCGACGGCACACCCCTCCATCCCCACTGGGCCGCTCTTTTCCTTGCTTCTGGCGTGTTCCGTCGAGTGGTGATGGACGCCAAATCACGGCCCATCGATGTGTCGGTGAAGTCCAGGGGGTTCCCACCGTGGATGAAACACCTCCTTCTCCTGCGGGCGAGGGGCCGATGCACGACGAGGGGATGCGACGCACCATTCAGCTGGCTACAAGCCGACCACGTCACCCGTGAAACAGGGACCGACCTCACTGCTCAACGGGCAGATCCTCTGCGACCCCGACAACAAGCTCAAACGAGACACCGACCCGCAGTAGGTGGCGGGCGACGACGAAGCGACAACGACGTGGGCCGGTGGGTATCGAACCCACGACCGAGCGATTATGAGTCGCCTGCTCTAACCACTGAGCCTGCACAGGCCCGACGTCGCATGCACGTTGGCGGTTGTTTTCAGACTTACGTCGTCGGCACGGCCAACGTCGTAACGTAGGCGCATGACCTCGACGCCCCCTGCACAGCGCCCATAACGGTGTGAAAGTCCTCGACCTGACGAACGTGGTGATGGGTCCAATGGCGACTCGCATCATGGGCGACCTCGGAGGCTGATGTCATCAGGTCGAGCCCACATCGGGCGACTTTCATGCGAGACTTCACCCGCGACGGTCGCCCGAGTATGAGCAGCTTCGCTCAACCTGAACCGAAATAAGCGAAGCATCGTGCTCGACCTCAAGTCGCCAGCCGGCAAGCAGGCGGTCCTCGATCTGGCTGCGTCCAGCGATGTGTTGGTCACCAACATGCGGTCGGCGGCGATGGCTCGACTCGGATTGAGCTACGAGGCGATCTGTGCCGTTGCGCCGACCATCGTGTACGTCTCCGCCAACGGATTTGGCAGCGATGAGCTGAACGGTGCGAAGGCCGCATACGACGACGTCGTGCAGGCCGCACCGGACTGGCCGCGATGTTCGCCTGGATGGGCGACGAACCAGCGTTCATGCCCAGCATCCCATCGCCGACAAGGTCGCAGGACTTCATATTGCCTATGCGACGATGGCAGCGCTCTATCGGCTGCGCCGTGACCGGCGAGGGTGATTTCGTCGAGGTGCAATGGCCAGAGGCGCTAGCCACGTTCAACCTGGTCGAGCACCTCAACGGACATACCTTTGTGCCACCCCAAGAACCGTTCAGCACCAGCGGCTCATGACCAAGCATCGTCAGCCCCGACAAACCGCCGATAGTTGGGCGTGCATCTTCGCCCTACACCAACCAGAACTACCGTGACTTCTTCGTCTTGATGGGCCGGCCAGAACTGGCGGACGATCCCCGGTTCGCCCACGGTCAACGCTCGGATCAGTATGTCGGCGTTATACGGCCTTATGGACGAGATGATCCTCACCAAAACCACCGATGAGTGGGTGTCGATCTGTGACCAGTACTCGATTCCGTGCTCACCCGTCGTGGAACTCCGAGCACATCGGCGATCACCCCACTTCGCGGCCGTCGGCCTACTTTCACCGAGCAGGAGCATCCAACGGAGGCGCCTATCAAGTCGTCAAGGACCCGGTGATGTTCCCGGTCGTCGCCAAGCGTTGTCCGCCGCCATGCGCCGCGGCTGGGCCAGGACACCGTCGAGGTGCTTCGAGCGCTTGGCTACTCGGACGAACAAATCGCCGCCGCAGCGCCCGGACTAGGTCGTTACCGACGAGGTCTGCAGCGCCACCGGCGGCGACATTCCTTGCTCGGGGGTGGGGCTCGAACCCACGACCCATTGATTAACAGTCAATTGCTCTGCCAGCTGAGCACCCCGGAAGGAATCCTGGATACTAGCAACCCAATCTGGCGACGGCTGCGCGATTCGCCAAATGTGTGGCGGCAAATTTCCGTCGCGGGCGCTAGTCGAGACTGGTCGCGTAGCCGATCGCTACGAAGTGGATCTGCACAACGGCCCAGCGTCTTCGATTCGATCGACGGATCCGCTCTCTGGTGACGCCGAAAGCCTTGCCGACCTCTTCGGTATTGCGCGGTCGTATCGTCGAGCCAAGCCAGAGCCGCACCACTTCGGCTCCAACTCACTCCAACTCGTCGAGCACGCCCTTGATCGTCTCTTCCAAGAGGTGCCGAGCGGCAGCGTCGAGGGGCGCTGCTGCCTTGTCGGGGACGAAGTCGGCCATCAGTGTCGTCTTCGTCGCCAATGGGGGTATCGAGCAAAGGCGGAGTCTTGTTAAAGGACACCCACGGGAATCTCGGCCACCTTGTCCTCAGCCATGTCGACTTCGGCCGCCAGCTCGGTCAGCGTCGGCTCACGTTCAAGTCGCTGCATCATCGCCCGCTGAGCCCGCACGACCTTATTGATCGACTCGACCACATGGACAGGCACCCGAATGGTGCGGGACTGGTCGGCGATCGCTCGAGTTATGGCCTGACGGATCCACCAGGTTGCGTACGTCGAGAACTTGAAGCCCTTGGTGTGGTCGAACTTTTCGACCGCCCGCATGAGTCAAGGTTCCTCCTGGATGAGGTCGAGAATGGGGACGCCGCGACCGAGATAGCGCTTGGCGATCGATACGACAAGCCGGAGGTTGGCCGACGTGAGCTCGGCCCTCGCCCTTTTGCCATCGGACAACGCTCGCCGCAGCGCAAGCTGCTCTGAGCGGCCAAGGTCATGCCACTTCTCTTCACCAATGAGCCGAGTGACCTCGGCGGCCGCGACGCTGCCGGCCTCGATTCGGCGAGCGATGGCTACCTCTTGGCTCGCAGTGAGCAGCGGCACCTTGCCGATCTCTTTGAGATACATGCGGACAGGTCAGACGAGCCGTTGGCGCGGGCCATCGCCGAGGCGGCTATTGCGACAGCGTCTTCGTTCTTGTGCCGACGTCTTGAGTCGTCTTCGTTGTCGTCGTCGTCTTCGATGACCTCGTCGTCGAACGAGATGCCCTGCTCGTCGAGAAACTGGCGAACCTCGCTGAGGCGTCGGGCGTCAACTCGACCCGCTTCATGACCCGGCCACCACATCATCGGGCGTCAGTGGGCGACGCCTCACGGGCGAAGGACGGGCGGTCTCGATGTTCGGCCAGCGACCTCACCGAATTCAGTGGCGTCATCGTCAATCACTGGATGATCCGTCACTGCACCCTCATCGGCGGAGTTGCTCCTCAGAGTCGGGGGACCCCTGGTTGATCCAACTTAGCAAACCTTGGACAGCCAAACCTGTTCCGGATCCGGTTATCGAGGTCCTCAAATTCTCCAAGCTGGCGACGATACCCGACTCGTTCGCCACCATTTCGGCAAATACCGCCATGTCCGCCCCGGCGTCGAGGCCCGATCGCTGGTGAGCAGGTCGTCGAGTTGGCGTTGGAGAAAGGCCTTCCACATCAACGCAGCGATGATCTCCGCGTTCCGGACTTGGATCTTCGACCTGACAGCTGTATGAGCAAGCTCAGCGGTCTGAAGTCGGTTTGTTCGACGGCGGCCGCCACCGAATGTCTGGGCCAGCGCCTCATGCTGGCAATGCTCATGGCCTCGCTAGAGACAGCTCGATCGGCACGAGCTTCGCCCAGTTGTCTCGTCACCATGGATCCAGCAGCTTCAACGCCGCTGTTCGGTGCTCCACTCCGACCCGCGTGTTGGTTAGCCTCGCCACCAGATTGAGGCGACTTGCGTTCAGACGATGATGCTTGCGCTTGTTGGCGCAGAAGCGTCGGGGTTGACCCGGCATCGGCTAGCGATGCTCATCACGTATTGGTCACGCACGAGCGGGTCGGGGTGCTCGGTAACGAGATCGAGTGCGTGTTCGGCGGTTTCGCCCGACCCTCGACCGTGCGCATATCGCCCGCCGCCAACGCTCGCTCGCGGAAGCCAAGAAAGCTCTGGGCGTTCTTGACGGCCAAGGCCAGACGCTCCGGGTCTTTTTGCGCCAGCTCACCGGGGTCGACACCATCAGGAAGGTCAGCGACGACTACATCGAGTCGTGTTTCTTTTCCCACTCATAGAACCGTGCTGCGGCGTTTTGGCCAGCTGCATCGGCGTCGAAGGCCAACACGACACGACGAGCAAAGCGTCGGAGGAGCTTGACGTGGTCTTCGGTCGGGGCCGTGCACGTCGCCACATAGCCCTCCCTGGCCGGCCCGAGCAGAGCCGATGACATCGGTGTCATCTCGCAGACGATGACCTCGTCCTCCCGGGTGATTTCGCTCTTGGCCCAGTTGAGGCCGTAGAGGACCCCTGCTCTTCAGTACACCATCGAGTCGATTGAGTTCTTGTACTTCGGCCCGTCGGCTCCCGGCATGATGCGGCCGCCGAAACCATGGCCCGACCCTGGGCGTCAAAGATCGGGAACAGCGCTCGGGCTCGGCGCGTCTTGCTGACGACCCCGACTGTTGACAAACCCCAGACCGCTGTCGGACAGATCGTCAGCCGACAGCTTGAGGTAGGCGACTCGTCCCAGCCATCAGGGCCAGCCGAGCTTGTAGTGGCGGACGGCATCACCGTCAGAGCCGTTGGCGGAGATAGGCCCGCGCCGCCGCCGCATCCAGCACCACTCAGCAGGCGGTTGTGGTACCACTCAACGGCTTTGCCGATGGCGTCGTGAAGTCCGCCTTCCTCGCCCGATCGGCACCCTCGCTCTTATCGGTGTAGCGCAGCTCAATGCTGGCCTTGTTGAGAAACTCGACCGCGCCGACGAAATCAAGTTGCTCCTGCTCTCGGAGAAACGTGATGGCGTCACCAGCTCCACAGCCGAAGCAGTAGTAGAGACCTTGCTCGCCATTGACGGAAAGAACGAGGGCGACTTCTCCGTGTGGAACGGGCACAGCCCGGTAAAGCGACGGCCGGCGCGACGCAACTGGAATGTAGTTGCTGATGACACCGACGATGTCGGTAACGTCGCGTACTTGACGATATCTTCGTCGACGATTCCACGTGTGGAAGCTATCAGCTGGGACATCGATGTCGAAGTCGACCAGAACAGTCGTACGACCGTTACTGGACGGAGCCAGACCTGTTGGGGTTGGCAATGATTGCCTGGGCGGCAGCCAGGCGGGCGATTGGCACCCGGAAGGCGACACGACACGTAGTCGAGCCCGGCCGCCCAAAAGAGACCAATCGATCAGTATCGCCACCACGTGCTCGCCGCATACACCAAGCTTGATGTCGGGCGATACCGACCGAGCCGCGGCTGCGGCCTGCTGCACGAGCGTCGCCACCCCTTCGGCGTCGATCGTTTGGAACAGTTGGCGTCGAGCAACCCTTGTTCGAGGTAGGGCCCCATCAGCTTGGACTCGATGTCGTCGCAGCTGAAGCCGAGCGTCATCTGGGTCAGGTCGTTCGTACCGAAGCTGAAAAAGTCGGCTTGCTCGGCGATGGTCGCGGCGGTTAGTGCGGCGCGCGGCGTTTCGATCATCGTGCCGATAAGCACCGGCGGGTTGTCGCCGTCGGGCGCCAGGAGGTTGGCCCGCTCGATTTCGGCCGCCACCCAGCCAGCGGCAAGCGCAAACTCCGATCGTTCACGATAGGCGGGATCATGACCTCGGCGCGCGGTGACTTTCCGGCAGCCAACAACTCGGCCACGGCCTCGAGTAAGGCCGTTACCTGCATCTGATAGAGGCCATTACGCAGGATGCCGAGCCGAACGCCGCGGACGCCGAGCATCGGATTTTCTTCGTGCCAGTGCGCGGCCGCCGCAAGCAGTCGTTCGCCATCAGCGTCAAGGCCCTCCGTGGCTTGTTTGACCAGAAGCTCATCGAGGCGCGGCAGAAACTCGTGAAGCGGTGGGTCGAGCAAACGGACCGTAACGGGCAGGCCGTCCATCTCGGTGAGCAGGGCCACAAAATCGGCCCGCTGCGCCTCGGCCAACGCCACGAGCGCGTCAGCTTCGTCGATTGCGTCGGCCGCAAGGATGAAGCGCTGGATGAGCGGCAGCCGGGCCCCGAGAAACTGGTGCTCTGTTCGGCACAACCCGATGCCTTCGGCTCCGAACTCGCGAGCCGCCTTGGCGTCGCGAGGGCTGTCGGCATTGGCGCGTACGCCGAGCTTGCCCGCCCTGACCTCGTCGGCCCATCGGAGCAGGGTGTCGAATTCGGCCGGAACCTCAGATTCCGACATGTCGACCGCACCCAGAAACACCAGCCCGCTTGCACCATCGAGCGAGATGACGTCGCCTTCGTTGACGACAATGCCGTCGACGTCAAAGCTATGGGAGTGGACGGTCATCCCCTTGGCCCCGCACACGGCGGGTTTGCCCCACCCTCGGGCCACCACGGCCGCGTGGGACGCGAGTCCGCCTTTCGCCGTCAGGATGCCCTCGGCGATGGCCATGCCGTGAACGTCCTCAGGGCTGGTTTCCGTGGCCACCAGGATGACGTCGTCACCGTCGTCATACGCATCGACGGCTCGATCGGCGCTGAAATAGACCTTGCCGACAGCCGCACCCGGTGATGCCCCAAGGCCGACGGCGATGGCCGCCGTGGCCCCGCTTTCGAACTGATTGTGCAAGATCTGATCGAGGTGATCGCTGGTTACGAGACCGAGCGCCTCGTGTCGCGACAGGCCGAGAGTGTCGGTGCCAGTCAG
This sequence comes from Acidimicrobiales bacterium, assembly GCA_041394345.1. Taxonomy (GTDB): domain Bacteria; phylum Actinomycetota; class Acidimicrobiia; order Acidimicrobiales; family SZUA-35; genus JBBKWJ01. The sequence continues at coordinate 32,106 of JAWKIN010000019.1, forward strand.
GCCAACAGCCAGCCGAACGGCCGCAACGCCTGAGCGAGGGGCCACGCTGACCTGTAGACAAAAGAGCACGCCACTCTCGACGGTGAACTCAAGACGAACCACGTCGCGATAGAGGCGTTCCAACTGCGTGGTTACGGTCAGCAACTCGGTGTGAACTTCTGGCAGCCGGTCGGCCAATTCATCTAGCGAGGCGGCGTTGATCGAACCAAAGTCGTGGCCTTGACCACCAAAGACGAACGATCCCGAGGGCACGAGTGTTCCCTCAACTAGGTCGCGGCTGCCGATGACGCCCGTACCCGACTGTGCGTCTCGGTTTCCGAAGACCATCTCTTGGACGATGATGGAATCTACGGTCGTCGAATGGGGCCGAACCCGGAATCGCTGCACCCGGGCAAGCGCCTCGATGCGCATCGACTGGAGGCCGGCAACCGTGTCGACCAGCTGTTGGAATGGGTCTTGTGGAAAGGCAGCGCCCGAGTCGGCGATGACGGCCTTGAAGCGGCTGACGATTCCGGTCAGCGTCTCGGCCGGCAAATCGCTGGCTCGCTCAACGCCACTGTCGGCGAGTGCTTGGTCGACAATTGACGAGAAGTCGTGAACGTCCAGTTTGGCGACGACATGGCCGTATTCCTGGATTAGCCGTCGGTAGGCATCGAGAGCAAAAGACCGCTGGCCAGTGGCGTTGGCCAACCGCTCAACCGACTCGTCGTTGAGCCCGATGTTGAGAACAGCTTCCGGCACACCCTCTGCTGGATCGCCGCTGCCGCTACGAATGCTGACGAAGAGTGGCGAATCGCCACGTCCGAGGAGCCGACCGGTTCGTCGACCCAGCTCGGCCACGGCGTCTCGTAAGGTGTCGAGGACCTCGTCGGGGAGGCTGACGGGGCTGACGCCGACGCGGGCCGACGGCTCGCAGGCAACAACAAATCCGGCTGGCGTTCGTACTCCCTCCACGGATCGAAGTCGGAAGATCGAGCGAGTTTTTTCTCCCAGATCGAGATCAGAATCGCCGTCCAGCACGGACGGGTCATCAAAGAATGCCAAGCTCGTCATCGGTCCCCTCGGTTGCGTTTCACCGAGAGTAGCCCTAAACCAGGCGCTCAGCGAGCCAGGCCTCGACATCGGCGATTGGCAAGCGGACCTGATCCATCGAATCGCGTTCTCGAATGGTGACCGCGTGATCGTCGAGCGAATCGAAGTCAAACGTGATGCAGAATGGCGTACCGATCTCGTCCTGACGGCGGTAGCGCTTGCCGATCTGCTGGGTTTCGTCGTAGTCGCACATCCAACGCTTTTGAGTTGGTTGAGCAACTCGACAGCCGCCCCGTGAGTTCGGGCTTCTTCGAAAGCGGCAGGACGGCCACCTTGTAGGGGGCAATGCGGTGGTGGAGCCGCAGCACAAGGCGAGTGTCGTCGTTGACCGCCTCTTCCTCGTAGGCCGCCATCAAGAACGCCATCATCGTTCGAGTCGCACCGGCTGCAGGCTCGATGACGTGAGGAACATAGCGAGAGTTGGTTGGTTGGTCGAAGAACTCGGAGCTTCTGGCCGGAGTGCTCGGCGTGCTGCTTGAGGTCATAGTCGCCTCGATTGGCAATGCCCTCGAGTTCACCCCAGCCCCACGGGAACAAGAACTCGACATCGGAGGTGCCCGATGAGTAGTGGCTCAGCTCGTCGTCATCGTGGGCCCGAAGGCGAACAAGTTCTGGGGCAACGCCGTGCTCGATGTACCAGTCGAGACGAGCCGCACACCAATACTCGTACCACTCCTGAGCATCATCGGGCGGGACGAAGAACTCCATCTCCATCTGTTCGAACTCGCGAGTACGAAACACGAAGTTGCCCGGCGTGATCTCGTTGCGGAAGCTCTTGCCGATCTGGGCGATTCCGAACGGTGGCTTCTTTCGGCTGGTGTTGAGCACGTTCATGAAATTGATGAACATGCCTTGGGCCGTCTCAGGTCGCAGGTAGGCGTCGGCGCCAGCATCAGCGACGGGGCCGGCCTGGGTCTTGAACATGAGGTTGAATTCGCGGGGCTCGGTGAATTGTCCCGACATGCCGCAGGTTGGGCACTGGTCTGGATTTGGGAGGTTGTCTTGACGATGGCGAGCGCCACAGTTACGGCAATCGACGAGCGGATCGCTGAAGTTTGAGAGGTGGCCGGACGCCTCCCACACCTGGGGTGGCGAGAGGATGGCGGCATCGAGACCCACGACATCGTGGCGGAGCTGAACCATCGAGCGCCACCACGCGTCTTTGACGTTGCGAAGCATCAGCACCCCGACCGGCCCGTAGTCGTAGGTTGAGCGGAACCCACCGTAGATCTCCGCTGACGGGAACACGAAGCCCCGTCGCTTGCAGAGATTTACGATTTTGTCGAATAGCTCGGGCTTTGGGTCAGACATGGCGTCGATCATAACGAATCGCATCCCGCCCACTCCCCAAATTCGCCGCTTCCTTCGGAGTGTTCACCGCTCTTCTCCCTGAGGTCCTAACATCAAGCCTACGAATGGCCGAAAGGAACACGTCTGTTGGTGAGGTACGCCAATCGACAAACTTGGAACCATGCTCGATCCTGATTCTACAAAGGTGCTCGCGCGGCGAATTCTGGCATCCCTAATTGACCTCGGGATCGTGGGAATTCTTAGTGCTCTGGTCGTCAAATCGACGGCTATCACCTACTCCAATATCGAACGCGACGCGGCCGGTAAGTGGCTACCAACGGCCCAGCAGTTCAGGGAGACGGCCAACCTTCGATTCCGCGATTCGCTGGTTCGTGTTCAAGAATTTGGCGACACGATTGTCATTTTCGGTGGCCTCGTTTTTGGATCGGCCTCCTGTTCATCCTGCTGCTGCTGGCTGTCATTTTTGTGCTGCTTCCTGCAGTTACCGGATCGTCCCCGGGTAAGCGCCTGACCGGGCTCAGGGTTGTCGACAACGACGGCGAGCCAGCAAACGCTCGTCAGTACGTGACCCGCACCGTCGTCGGCCTCGTCGACCTCCTGCCCATTGTCCTACCCGGACTTCTCGGCTGGCTTGTTGCGTCACGTGAACTGCATACTCGCCGGCTCGGTGACCGGGCGGCAGGCACCAACGTCGTCGACGCCCGCAAGGAGCTCCGCACGGTTGACGAAGTTGCCTGGCATCGCCAGCGAGCTGCGTCGACAACCGCTCCTGGTCGAAACTCCTGCCGATCTCGATTCGATGGTGGCCCTCAACGATCGCCTCGGGATCCTAACGAACCCGCCGTCGCTACCAGTTCAGTCGAGGCACCACAGTTCGAGGCGCCACAGTTCGAGATGCCAGAGTTCGAGGCACCACAGTTCGAGATGCCAGAGTTCGAGGCACCCGACCTCAACATCCCCGACTTCGGTGAGGTCGAGGTGCCAAGCTTCCAACCGCCTCAGAGCAGCGGCACACCGCTCCCAAGCCGTCGCCAAGCCGAACCACCGGCCGGCAACTGGGAGCAGCCCGTAGCGACGCCAGCGCCGGTCTGGGACCCAGCCGAACTCACCGAGGCGAGCGGTGCGGCTCCCCACGTCGACCTGCTGGCCCAACAAGCAGAGGCCGAGCGACGGCTTGCCGCCGCGCAAGCTCAAGCCGAGGCGCAGGCCCAAGCCCAAGCCCAAGCCCAGGCCCAAGCCCAGACTCAGGCTCAACCAGGCAGTTCTGCACTCGACCCCGTGTGGAGCCCCGAATGGAACGCCTGGCTCTACTGGGACGCCATCGGTGAGCGCTGGCTTCGCCACGACGAAAGCGCCAATGCTTGGGTGCCGATCGGCTAACTATGCAGCTGTTGGTGCAAAACGCCGACAGTTTTGAGCCGGCGCTCGATGTGCTGCTCGATGAGTTTGCCCGCGAGAATCTCTAGTTCGGCCGCCACATCGGGCGATGTGGTATCGAGCACGTGGCGGACTCGACCGTCGCTAACGTGGCGCAGCGCAGTACGGGCTGCGTCGCTTAGCAGGTCACCGCGCCGGCAATTGACACACAATACGCCACCAAGGTGCAGGTCGATGGCCACAAGCTCATCGGTTGCGCCACAGCTCACGCATTGGTCGAGCCGCGGCTGCACGCCCTCGAGCGCCAGGAGACGAGCCACAAATGCGGGCAGTACGAGCGGATTGCCGCTGCGTTCAAGTTCTGACAAGGCACCAGACAGCAACTTGAACAAGGCCGGGTTTGGCTCGCCCTCGACGGCCACGTTGTCGACGATCTCAAGCACGATCGCAACCCGACCCCACTTCCCCACGTCGGACCGCAGGGCGTCTCGCACTTCGATTGTCTCGGCCTGGCTTACCGTGTCGAGGTTTCGACCCTCATAGAGTTGGAGGTGCACCAGACTGGCGGGGTCGAGTCGGGCACCGAACTTGCTCTTGGTCCGCCGGACGCCTTTCGCGACGGCACGGACTTTGCCCCGCGTCCGTGTGTAGAGCACGAGAATACGATCGGCCTCGCCCAACTTGTAGGTCCGAAGCACAATCGCGTCATCTCGATAGTGAGGCACGACGCAACTAGGTCAGCCCGCCGAAGCGGCGTTCACGGTCTTGGAACTCGACAACGGCATCGACCATGTGCTGGCGACGGAAGTCGGGCCAATAGGTATCGATGAAGAGCAGCTCGGCATAGGCCGACTGCCAGATCAGGTAGTTGGACATCCGCGATTCGCCGGAGGTCCTGATCCAGAGATCGACCTCAGGCATCTCGGGATCGTAAAGGTGTTCGGTGATGGTCTTCTCGGAGATCTCTTGGCCGTCGGCCAGCGCACCCTTTACGGCGTCGACCAGCTCGGCCCGGCCGCCGTAGTTAAACGCAATCGTCAGGGTCAACAAGGTGTTGTTCTTGGTGAGTTCGGTCGTCTCGTCCATCCGCCGGATGAGTCGGCGTGGCACTCGCCAATCGCGACGGCCAATGAATCGGACGCGAACACCCATCTCGTTCAGCTCGTCGCGGCGTCCAACCAGAATTTTCTCGTTGAACTTCATTAGGAAACGGACCTCGTCGGTCGGGCGTCGCCAGTTTTCGGTGGAAAACGCGTAGACCGTGAGCCATTCGGCTCCGACGTCGATGGCGCCTTTCACTGCCTCGAGGAGTGCCTCCTCGCCTGCCGCGTGCCCCTCGGTCCGCTTCATCCCGCGTTGGTTGGCCCAACGACCGTTGCCATCCATTACGCACGCCACATGGCGCGGAATGCGCTTGGGATCGATCACGGAAATCTCCATCGGAAGAACCGTACCCGAGGCAGCAGGAAAGCTGGTGGCACACAAATAACCACCGGGTCGTCCGCTACTCGGCGATTGTCTCGGCGCCTGCGGATTGGGGGTCGGCCGTTGTCGGTGCGGCCGTTGTTGGTGCAGCGGTTGTCGGCGCAGCCGTTGTGGGCACCGTCGTCGTGGCCCAGACCGGTTCGCTCGTAGCGACGGACGGGAGCGTCTCGGGGGCCGCCGTGGTGGTGGTTTGCGTCGTGCTGGTGGTTTGCGTCGTCGATGGCCGCCGCGTGGTGGGGCTGGTCGTCCGCCGAGTTGTCGGCGTCTTCGTGATGACTGGGGCCGCAGTCGGTGCGGGGGCGACCGGTGCGGGAGCGAGCGTTGTCGTGGTTTCGACGACCGACGACGTGGTCGTGGGCGCCGCGGTAGTCGTACTCGGTGCCGCGTTAGTGATCTGCGTGGCCGGGATCAGGGTCGGATCGGCCTTGATCGACGTTGTCGAGCCGCTTTGAGCGGAGAAGAAGAAAAACAACCCAAGCAGAGCAAACGAAGCAACGCCGACACCGGCGAAGATGCGGGGACGATTGCTTTTCTGAACCTCGCTCACCGGAACAAACGCCACTGGGGTGGCCCTGACCGGCATGGTCGGCGTCGTGGCGCGTGGTTCAAACAGTGAGTCGCGAGGCGGATCGATGTGCTCGGTGACAACGGGTTCGGCTCCCGTCAGGTCAATGACGACCGGCTCACCGAACAGCAACGCAGCGAGTACGTTCGCCATGTCGTCATCGAGCTCGAGAGGCTCGCTATTCGGGTTTGCGTCATGAATGCCTTGCACGGTGTCCTTACGACGCGCCTCTTTTGACGGCGCGTCCGGCAATGGTAGTGCCTAAGCTCAGCGAGGTGTCTAGCGCCGAACGTCTTTTGGGGATGGTTACCCAATCCTTGCCGGGGGGAGAAGTCCGCTCTGGTCAACGTCGGATGGCAACGGGAGTCGAAGTAGCCATCGCCAAGCGTCGGCCGTACTTTGTCGAGGCCGGGACCGGCACCGGCAAGTCGTTGGCGTACCTTGTGCCGGCTATCGCCTCCGGGCGCCGAGTGGTGGTGGCCACGGCCACCATCGCATTGCAGAGCCAGCTCGTCGACAAGGACATCCCACTCATCAGTGAGGGGCTGGAACGAGATATCAGCGCTGCCGTCCTGAAGGGACGGGGCAACTATCTCTGTCTGCAGCGGCTCGACGAGCTCGGAGCCGCGAAGCACGAGGAGCAGCTTCAGCTCCTCCGTGGCCGGTCGCCCGACGCCGAACTCAAGGATCTCCAGGCTTGGGCCGCAGCGACGATGGTTGGCGACAAGGAAGAGCTCGACCCGGCGCCCTCGCCGGAGCTGTGGCAGGCCGTGTCGGTCGGCCCCGACGAATGCCCTGGCGCGGCCCGCTGCCCGTCGGGCGATCGATGCTTCTCCGAACTCGCTCGAACGGCCGCTCATGAGGCCGACGTAATCGTCACCAATCACCACTACTACGGTCTCGGACTGGCGTCTGGCGGTGAACTTCTGCCCGAGCACGACATTGTCATCTTCGATGAAGCCCACCACCTCCCCGAGGTGCTGAGTGCCACCTGCGGAAGTGAGCTCGGCGGGGGCCGTATCCGCACCGTCGCTCGCCGACTGCGGTCCGCGTTCACCGACGAGGTCGTGCCAGCCCAGCTTGATCGCGTCGCGGCCGATTTCGACAACCTGCTCCGACCCCAGGTCGCAGAACTCGCCTCAATGACCTCCGACCTCAATAACGCACTGTTGAGTGCGCGGAGCCACGCCGACAAGGCGCTCAACGCAGCCAAGAATCTCAAGATCTCGGCGGATACCGAGGTTGGCGCGAAGCTCGATCGCATCATGATCTCGCTCACGTCGCTCATCGACGACGCCGACGCCATCTTGGCGGCCAGCGAGAGCGACGTGCTGTGGGTCGACGGCACCGACAACAATCCTTACCTTCGGCGAACCCCGCTGGACACCTCCGACATCCTCGAACACCAGCTCTGGCCCAAACGAGCCGTCGTCATGACCAGCGCCACGCTGCCTGACGCGATCGTGGGTCACCTCGGCCTCGGCCCCGACACCGTTGTCGAACGGGTCGGCTCACCGTTCAATTACGAGGCGCAAGGCATGCTTTACTGTGCCACCCACCTACCCAACCCGTCACACGCCAACTATCGCCAAGCGGTCCGTGACGAAATGGCGTTGCTCATCAATGCCGCGGGTGGCCGGGCGTTGGGTCTGTTCACCAGCGCGTCGGCAATGCGCGAGGCCGCCGAGCAGCTCAGTGATGAGCTCGAGTTCCCGGTCATGGTGCAGGGCGAAGCGGCGAAAGGCGCCTTGATCGAGCGTTTCAAGGCCGATCGGCGCGCCGTGCTTCTGGCCACGATGTCGTTCTGGCAGGGTGTCGATCTCCCCGGCGACACGCTCACGCTCGTCACGATCGACCGGATCCCGTTCCCCCGCCCAAACGAACCTGTCACCCAGGCCCGCCGAGACAAGGCCGGACGGTTCGCGTTTCGCGACGTCGACCTCCCGAGAGCTCAGACCCTGTTGGCTCAGGCCGCGGGTCGCCTCATTCGTCGTTCCGACGATCGGGGCGTTGTGGCCGTGCTCGACCCGCGGCTAGCAACGACCAAGTCGTATCGCTGGGATCTCATCAACGCCATGCCGCCCCTGAAGCGAACGGGCAAGCAAGAAGAAGTCCTGGCCTTCCTCCGCCAGCTCGACACGGCGTCATCGGAGCCCGTCGACCAGTCGAACTAGTAGCCGAGCCGTTCGACCGCAGCGGGGTCGTGCTGCCAGTTGGCGTCGACGGTCACGACCAGTTCGAGGAATGTGCCCTTGGGGAGCTGTGCCCGCGCCTTGCTACCAACCTCTTTGAGCACGGCGCCCTTCTTGCCGATCACGATGCCCTTCTGAGATTCGCGCTCAACCAGAATCTCGACACGGATATGGGGCCAGTCATAGTCGGTGACGCGAGCGGCGACGGAATGCGGCACCTCGTCGTGTGTCACCCGAAGCAGTTGCTCACGGACGAGTTCGGCGACCCACTGGGACTCGTCGACATCGCCGATTTGGTCGTCGGGGTACCACATCGGACCTTCTGGCATCCGAGATGCCAGATGTTCGACGAGCTCCGGCACGCCTTTCCCGGTGGACGCCGAGATCGGGAAGTAGGCCGATGTCGTCGAGCTCGGACAGTCGACCAAGCTGCGTAATGATCTTTTGCGGGTCGACGCCGTCGCATTTGTTGAGCACGACAACGGTGTTGGCTGGGTTGAGATTCTTAGCCAGATAGGCGTCGCCGGTGCCGTAACCACTATGGCCATCGACCACGAAACACACGACGTCGACTCCCCTGCCTCGCTTCTTCGGCCGTCTGATTGAGCTTCTCGCCCAGCCGACCGTGGTTTGCCGATGCCGGGCGTGTCGACAAATACGATCTGGAAGTCGTCACGATTGAGGACGCCGCAAATCTGGTGCCGAGTCGTCTGCGGCTTGTCCGATGTGATGGTCACCTTGGTGCCAATCATCTGGTTGAGCAAGGTCGACTTCCCCGTGTTGGGCCGGCCGAGCAGGGTCACAAAGCCCGAACAAAGCCCGAAGCTGGTTGGTCGATGGTCATTCTTCTCAATTGATGGTTCATCGTCGATCCTGGCGATGTGAACCCGAGTGATCCGACGCCCCTGCACTCGATCGACCCGAAGCGTCACACCGTCGACCGAGGCCGTTTCCCCCTCGACCGGCACTCGCCCGAACAGATCGAAGACCAAGCCACCAACGGTGTCGAAGTCGCCTTCGGGCAGCGTAATGCCGCCAAGGTCGTTGAGTTCGTAGATGAGCATGCGCCCATCAGCGCGCAGTGAGCCATCACGCTGGCGAACCAGCAGCGGCTCTTTCTTTGTCGTACTCGTCGACAATTTCGCCCACGAGTTCTTCGATGAGATCTTCGAGCGTCACCAGACCCGCGATACCGCCGTATTCATCGACGGCCATGGCCAGGTGGAAGCTCTCCTGCTGCATTTCTTTCAGCAGGCTCGACACGCTTTTCGTCTCGGGCACAAAGCGGGCCTTGCGAAGATGCTGGCTCGACGCTTCTCGTCCTTGTCGTCGAGTTCGGCCCGAATGAGGTCTTTCATATAGACCAAGCCAACGATGTCATCGGTGCTCTCACCGACGACAGGCAACCGCAGTATCCGGCCGCCGAACAAATCTCGAGGGCTTGATCGACTGCGATGTTTGCTGGACCGTGGTCATGTCGATGCGCAGGACCATCACCTCGCGAACGACCGTGTCGCCAAACTCGATGACGGACTCGATGAGGTCTCGTTCGTCCTTCTCGAGCACTGCGTCTTCGAGTGCTGCGTCGGCCAGCGCGATGAACTCCTCGGGTGTGGCGAACGGTCCGCTTCGTAGACCCTTACCAGGGACAAGCCAGTTGGTGACGACGATGAGCGCTCGCGAAACAAAACGGATTGGCCAGCTCCCGATAAGGCCCGAAATGGGTCCGCAACGGCAATCGCGACCCGTTCCGCGTGCAGAATGCCCAACGTTCGTGGGCCAATTTCGGTCAGTACGAAAAGCAAGACCATTCGGCAGGGCCGGGCCGATCATGCCGGTAGCGCCAAGCCAGTTGTAGGCCATCACGGTCACGATGGAGATCTCGGTTACCTCGAGGAGCACGATCACCAGTCGGAGCGGATTGAGCAGTGCCTCTGGTTTGTCGAGCAGGCGCAACACTCGGTCTCGGCGCTTGTCGTTGACGTCGTCGAGTGCCTCGATGCGAACGGCGCTGGTCTGCGCCAGTGCTGTTTCGGCGGCGACCAGGAAGGCGGTGATCACCAGAAGGAGCGCACTTAGGGCGATGGAGGAAGTGTTCATGAGACGGGGTGTGTCAGGCCGTAGCGGTGGAGGTGGTGCCGCTCACGGGATTGCATTGCGGCGGTTTCGTCGGGTTCGGCGTGGTCGTGTCCGAGGAGGTGGAGCACGCCGTGAATCAGAAACGAACTCAGCATCGGGCGTACCGGCGTGGCCGGGTGCTTGGCGAATCGCGATCTCGGGACAGAGCACGATGTCACCCACGTGACGGGTCACGCCTGGCAGTTCGAGGTCGTCGCTGTCGTCGAGCGGGAAACTCAACACATCGGTTGGCCCGACCGCACCCATGTGTTCGACGTTCAGCGCGGTGATCGTCTCGACGTCGACCATCAACACATCGATCGTGCCAGCGCTCACGCCTTCTTCGTGTGCGGTCTCGAGAACGAGGCGGCCCCACCGACCAAGGTCGACCGGCTCGCCGTCTGGACCTTGCTCGTCGGTGATTGCCACCGCAAGGCCGCCCAGGGCAAGGCGTATGCCGTCGTCGTCGCTCATTTTTGGCTGTGTCGGTCGTAGGCGTCGACGATGTCTTGCACGATGCGATGCCGCACGACGTCCTTGGAGCCAAGCTTGACGAAGCCGACACCATCGACGCCAGTCAGGATCTCTTCGATTTCTTTCAAGCCGCTCTTACCGCCGCCGAGATCGATTTGAGTTATGTCGCCGGTCACCACACACTGCGACCCGAATCCGATGCGAGTGAGAAACATCTTCATCTGCTCGGGTGTGGTGTTTTGAGCCTCATCGAGAATGATGAATGCGTCGTTGAGCGTGCGACCGCGCATGAACGCAAGCGGTGCCACCTCGACCTGGCCCTTCGCCATGAGCGTGGCCATCCCCTCGGAGCCGACCATGTCTTGCAAGGCGTCGTAGAGCGGACGCAGATAAGGGTCGACTTTGGAGGCAAGTCACCGGGCAGAAACCCGAGACGCTCGCCCGCCTCGACCGCGGGTCGAGTGAGAAGGATGCGCTCGACCTGTTTGTCCTGGAGCGCCTTTACGGCACACGCAACGGCGAGCCAACTCTTGCCGGTGCCAGCTGGGCCGATGCCGAACGTGATCCGTGGTCGCGGATGGCGTCGATGTAGCGCTTCTGACCTGCGGTCTTGGGTCGCACGGCAGCCCCGCGAGGTCGTGATGATGCGGTCGGTGAGCACCTCGGACGGGCGTTCGTTCTGGGCAACCATGTCAAGCGCCCGGCGGATCGTGGTCGTATCGAGCGACTGGCCTCGTTCGAGCACAAGCACCAGCTCCTCCAGCGCCCGGCCAGCCTCCGCGGCCTCGGGGCCGTCGATGGTGATCTCGTTGCCACGGACATGAATCGGCGCGTCAAATTCTGCTTCCACGAGCCGCAACTGTTCGTCGCGAGAGCCGAGCAAGGCAGTCATCAGGTGATTTCGGGGACATTGATTCGAACGGGAGGAAGTCATGGGAAGCGCTCATCGTACCTGTCGCAGGCTCGTCTGCTCAGCAATTTGGCTTGGCGTCGTCGAATCCCCGGACTAGGGTCATCGGATCGGGCTGGTCCGCCCTCGATTGTCGTCGACCCGCTGCAACACGACGGTCCATCACAGCATTCCTCGTTGAAGGAGCCTGTCATGGCAACCCGAGTGACCCTCGAAACACTCGACGACCAGATCGTCGTCCAGAAAGTAGCGCTAGCCGGTGACCGCGCCGACCGGCGAGCCGAGGCCGTCTGGCTCGCAGAAGCTCACCACCAGGGTGTCGTTCGGTTTCTTCGGCTGACCGAAGAGCCGCTCACGATCGTCACCGAGCATGCGGGCACCGACACCATGCGAACCCGCCACCTTCCACCCACCCGCTGCTGGCGTACTCGCACAAATTGCGGCGACGCTCGCCGCGCTCCACGAGCGAGCTCGTGCACGGCAAGCTCACGCTCAGACCACATCGTGCTCCACGATGGCCACCGGACCTCGGCTCGGTTGTGTAGCCCTCGCGGCGACGCAATCGATCCGACCGACGACCTCGTCGCCTTGGGCACCTGCGTCAGCCAACTACTCGAGCGCTGGGATCAGGCCGACACACCCGTACCCGACCGCACGACCTGGTTCGAACTCGCCAACAGGCTCCAGCAGGACGCTGGCCCATACGGGATGCAGCGGGCGGCCAGTGCACTCGCCGGACTCAGCCAACCACGGACCTCACCAGCGGCGGGCGAGGCGCCGCCGCCCTCACCGCAAACGGTTCATCGGGATCGGCGTCGCTGCCACCTTCTTGTGCCTGTGCCTCGCCGGGCTGCTGGCCATTCGCCCCTCGAGCGATGCGACCTACCCGCCGCTCGACCTCGTTATCGGCACGGCACGCTTCACCACGGTCGCCAACGCCGGCATTGTCGTGGAGATCAGCACACCGTGCCCGGCCGGGCCGAAAGCCGTGATCCTCGACAAAGCAGCCGCAACGCTGGGGGCTTCTTCGAAGGCCGTGACGGCGAACAAGCTCGAGCGCTTGCCACCGTGCCGGGCGCAACGAACGTCGAGCGACGCGACGGGCCACACTGCGACGAACTCTGGCTTACCGGTCCCGCCGGCGAACACCAGGTCGTGCCCGCCGCGGACTAGCCCAACAACGACTATGCCAACAACGACTGGGCCAAGCCCAGATCAGACAGGCGGTCGACGGCGTGATCGATGTCGACGCCCAGGATGCACGCAACGGCGCGGAGGTCGTCTTGGCGGACGGTCAACACGCGCCCGTTGAAATCTTGGCGCTGCACCTGGATCATGCCGAGGTACCGGGCGAGCATCTCGCCCTCCCGGGGCCAGCGACCGCGTCGAGCTGGGTGAGGTTGAGCGTGACGCCAGAACGCCCCGTCCGCTCGGTCAGATCGATGGCACTCGGGGTCATGCCCAGCGCCGATACGCGCGGCAACAGCTGGTCGACGGGCACGTTGTAAAACTGCGCGAGCCGCTCAAGGCGGGGCACCGAGATCGCCCGCTCACCGCGCTCGTAGGCACCAAGCACCGACGCCTTGAACTCCTGATCGGAGGTTGCCTCGACTTCCTGGAGCGAGAGGCGCTTTTGCCGTCGAATCGCCCGAAGGCGTTCGCCGACTCGCCGTCCATAAACGGACCCTGCCTCGTTGTGCTCGTCGTGCTCAGCGCTCATGCCTCTCCCAGCAATCAGAACGTTCGTCGCGGCACCGACGGGCGCCGCGCATCGGATCGGCCGCAAGGGACCGCCGTGTCGGGCTTCACGTTAGGCGGCGTAAAGCGCAGGTTCAACCACTGTTGGTGAACTCTTTGAATATCCCTGTCAGACCGGGCGCGACGCGACCAACAAAACGCCCGCGGCGATCGCAGCGGTCTCGGCCCGCAGAATGTTTCCCGGCAATCCAACGTGGTCGTAGGCCGCCAGTTCGGCTGCGCTCCAGCCGCCCTCGGGGCCCACACAGACCAGCATCGATGGGGTCTCCTCGGCTGACCCGCTCCCCCGGTGTGGGTCGAGTCCCAACCGGGGCGCGCCCGGCTCGGCCAACACTACGTCATACCCGTCGGCCGCCAGATGCCGGAGCGGGGTCGGGCCCTCAATCGTCGGTCGATGAAGGCGGCGGCTTTGCATGCACGCTTCGGTGACGACGTTCTGCCAACGCTCAAACTGTTTCCCCGCACGCGTGTCGTCCCACTTGACGACCGAACGATCCGTTGTGACCACAACGATTCGATCAACCCCCAACTCGACCAGCTTTTGCACAACGAAGTCGGGCCGTTCGGCCTTCACCGGCGCGAAGGCGACACCGACGGCGACCACCGGTGGCGCCTCGGTGTGGATCGGCCCCTCGGGTTCAGCAACCTCGCCGAGTCGAGCAGGCATCCAACGCCCACGTCCGTCGCCAACGCCAATAGGGTCGCCAAACCGGAGGCGAAGTGATTTCTGGAAGTGCTGCAGATCTCCTGGCGCGAGGACCGGCTGGGCGAGATCGTCGACGAAGACCAGCGGTCGCTGGCGACGTTCCTGATCGACGAGCATCGACGCTAGGAAAACTTTGACTTGAGCCGCGACAGGATGCCGTCGTGGTGCTCGTCGACCGTCTCGCCTCGCAAGGTGGCCAACTGGCGAAGCAGCGCCGCTTGCTCTTCGTTGAGGTGGGTGGGTGTATCCACCACGACCGTCAGGAGCATCCGCCCACGACCGCGTCCACGTAGTCGGGGGACGCCGTGTTCGCGCAAGGTCACGATTTTGCCGGTTTGGGTCCCGGCGGGCACTTCGATGTCTTGCTCGCCGTCGAGTGTGGCGAACGAGACCGTCGCGCCGAGCGCCGCTTGCGTCGCCGCCACATGGAGGTCGGCCAAGAGGTCGTCGCCGTCGCGACGGAAGACGGGGTGCGCCCGAACCCGCACCTCGACGTAGAGGTCGCCAGCACCACCGCCGCGAGGCCCAACGGCGCCGCGGCCGGTGAGGCGGAGGGTCGAACCATGGCCAACGCCAGCGGGAATGTCGACGGTGTACGTGCGGTCTTCGACACTGCGACCTTCGCCGTTGCAGGTCGTGCACGGATCGGTAATGGTCGAGCCTTGCCCGCCACAACGCGAGCACACCACGGTGGTCATCATCTGGCCCAGGAACGACTGGCGGACCTGCTGGACCTGCCCCGAGCCGTGGCACTGGCCACAGGTTTGGGCGGTTGAGCCCTTGGCCGCCCCGGTCGCTTCGCAGTCATCGCAGGACACGGCGGTGCGAACCGTCACCTCTTTGGCCACGCCGTGCACGGTGTCTTCAAGATCGAGCTCGGCCACTACTTCGAGGTCGACGCCCCGCTGGGGCCCGGCGTTGCGGGCGCCGCCACCGGCCGTATTGAAAAACGCCTCGAAGATGTCACCCAGGCCGCCGCCCGCGAACGGGTCGCCGCCAAAGCCACCACCGGGGCCACCGCCCTTGCCAAATCGGTCGTACTGCGACCGCTTGGCCGGATCGCTGAGCGTCTCGTAGGCCTCGGCCACCTGCTTGAACTCGGCCTCGGCCTCCGCATTGCCGGGATTGGCATCGGGGTGCAGCGCTCGGGCGCGCTTGCGGTATGCCTTCTTGATTTCGTCTTGGCTGGCGTCTCGTGAGACCCCAAGCAAGTCGTAGAAATCACTCATAAACGAAACTCATCCTTCGCTTAGCCGGCGGCCGAGCTGACGACCAACGACCTCGACAGCCGCCATTGCCTGCGGGTAATTCATACGAGTCGGGCCAAGCACGGCGATGGAACCAGCGTGCTCGCCGTCGACCCGAAACGGGGAAACGACCACGCTACAGCCTGCTAGGGGCTCGACCCCGGTTTCCGCCCCGATCGCGACCGTCATTCCTCGATCGACAACGTCGCCCAACAAGCTCACCACGAGGAGCTGTTGCTCAAGAATCGTCAGCACGCTCCGGACCGAGTCGAGCGCATCGAAGGATGCGGCCACATGGGATCGGCCATCGACGTAGACCCGTTCGAGGTGCGGACTGTCGTGATTGATTTGGTCGACGATCTCGGCGGCGGCCGCATCGAGCCGCTCGTCGCCCAGCAGCGGCATGCCTCCTGGACGGTCGAGTGTTTGACCCACGAGTGAGACGGCCATGACCGTACGGATACGGTCGAGATCGACCTCGTCAAGATCGGCGGTGACGGTAACCGTGTGCTTGTCGATCACCCCGGTGGAAAGCACAACGACCACGAGGATGATGTGGGGACCGAGTTCGACCAGGGTGACCGACCGCACGGTCGCCGCCTCAACCGAGCGGTCGACGACGACGGCCGCGTGCTCGGTCAGGTTGGAGAGCAGGCCCGCGGTTTGGGCCATGAGTTGTTCGATCTCGCCCTTGACACTGTGAAAAAAGTCGGAGACGCGGCGGGTTTCGGGGCTCGCCAACTTGGTTTGGCCAACCCGGTCGACAAAGAACCGATAGCCCTTCTCGGTCGGGATACGTCCGGCACTCGTGTGTGGCTGGTCGAGATAGCCCTCGGACTCGAGGGTCGCCATGTCGTTTCTCACCGTTGCCGGGGACGCAGGAACCTCAAGAACCCGGGCGATCGCGCTCGACCCGACGGGCTGCGCCGTCTCGATGTATTCCTGGACGACGGCCGTCAGGATGCTCGCCTTGCGCTCGTCAAGCATGTTCGGACTCACCACTGATTTGTTGCCACTGACGCATGTTCACCGGTCCTCCGCTGCTACGTAGCCGCGAGTCTAATCGTCGAGGCCAACGCTAGTCGTCGAGGCGAAGCGCTCGAATGAAGGTATCGGCGGGAATGTCGGCAGCGCCCAATGGACTTCATGCGCTTCTTTCCTTCCTTCTGCTTCTTCAAAGGCTTGTTCTTGCGTGTGACGTCGCCGCCGTAGAGCCGCGGTCACGTCTTTCCGGTACGCCCGCACCGTCTCGCGGGCGATAAAGCGTCCGCCAATGGCGGCTTGAATCGGCACCTCGAACTGCTGACGAGGGATGATCTCTTTCAGCTTCTCGGTCATGCGACGCCCGTAGTCATAGGCGCTGTCGCGGTGCACGATGGTGGAGAAGGCGTCGACCTGCTCACTGTTGAACAGGATGTCGACCCGAACGAGATCGCCGGGTTCGTAGCCGGTTGGTTCGAAACCGAGCGAGGCATAGCCCTGGGTGCGGCTCTTGAGCTGATCGAAGAAGTCGATCACGACCTCGCCAAGCGGGAGCTTGTAGACCATCTCGATCCGATCAGGTGAGAGGTACTCCATCTTCTCCATCGTGCCGCGACGTTCTTGGCAGAGCTCCATCAGCGTGCCCGTGTAGCTCGATGGGGTAATCATCGACGCCCGCAGGTACGGCTCTTCGATCATGGACCAGTCGCCCGACGGTGGCAGATCAGATGGATTGTCGATCTCGCGGACCTCACCACCATTCATCGTGATCCGGTATTGCACCGACGGTGACGTGGCGATGAGGTTGAGGTCGAACTCGCGCTCAAGTCGCTCGCGGACGATCTCCATGTGGAGGAGGCCCAGAACCCGCAGCGGAACCCAAACCCCAAGGCGGTCGACGACTCGGGCTCGAAGTTGAATGACCCGTCGTCGAGCTGAAGCTTGTCGAGGGCATCACGGAAGTTTTCGTATTCGTCGCCGTCGACCGGGTAGAGGCCGCAGAACACCATCGGCTGGGGGTCGAGGTAGCCCGGCAGCGCCTCGGCCCCGTTGCTGGCCGTCGTGACTGTTTCGCCCGAGCGGGCCTGCCTGACGTCTTTGATGCCCGAGATCAGGTAGCCGACCTCGCCGGCGGCCAAGCTGGTAACGGCCGCGTTGTTTGGTGTGCGGACGCCGATCTCCTCGGCCGGATGAACGCCGCCTGACTGCATATAGAGCAGCCGCTCGTTGGCCCTCAGTTCTCCGTTCATCACCCGAACGCTCGAGACAACACCGCGATAGGTGTCGAAGTGGCTATCGAAGATGAGGGCCTGGAGTGGCTGGTTGATGTCGCCGTCGGGGGGCGGAATCCGCTCGATGATCGCCTCGAGCAGGTCTTCGACGCCCTCGCCGGTCTTGGCCGAGATACGGAGCACGTCTTCGGCCGGGATGCCGAGCACCTGCTCGATCTCGCTGGCGTATTTGTCCGGGTCAGCAGCAGGCAGATCGAGCTTGTTGAGCACCGCAACGACCTCGAGATTGCTCTCAAGAGCGAGGTACATGTTGGCGAGGGTCTGGGCCTCAATGCCCTGAGCGGCATCGACAACGAGCACCACCCCTTCGCAGGCGGCCAAGGACCGACTGACCTCGTAGCCGAAGTCGACGTGGCCGGGCGTATCGATCAGGTTGATGATGTGGCCCTTCCAGTTGAGGCGCACACTCTGCAGCTTGATGGTGATGCCCCGTTCCCGCTCGATGTCCATCGAGTCGAGGTATTGAGCGCATCGCTCGGGCCTCAACGGCACCACAGATCTCTAGGAGCCGATCGGCAAGCGTGGATTTCCCATGATCGATGTGAGCGATAATTGCGATATTGCGGAGTTTCGTGCGGTCAACAGCCATGGCGACTTGGAACGCTAGCGGCATTCCCCGCCGTTTGGAGTGGTGTTCTCACGTGCGCTCGCTACCATCTGTCAGTCGATAGTTCGTCTCAGAGGATTTTTACGTGGCCAACATTAAGAGCCAGATCAAGCGAAACAAGCAGACCGAAAAGCGCAACCTGCGCAACCGGAAGATCCGTGCCGAAATGGGCACGCGCATCAAGACTGCCGAAGCCGCTATTGGCACCGAAAACGAAACCGAGGCACTGCGCCTCGCCATCAAGCGCATCGACAAGGCGCAAGCCAAGGGCGTGCTCCACAAGAACACTGCGGCTCGTCGCAAAGGCCGCCTCGTCGCCCGCATCAAAACGGCGTCCAGTAACCTCGTCGCTTCCGCGACGACTCTCACGAGCGACCATCGATCAAACAACATCAACCCAGCGGCAACGCTGGGTTGATGTGTTTTGTCTGTTTTCAAGCGATCTTTTGTGCTTGTGAGGCGCAGTTTGGCGGGGCCGATCTATCGGCTCATATGAGCCAGGCGAGCAACGAGCACCTCGGCAACCACGTTGGCTGGCACCGCGCTACGTCCTCGCACATCGAGGTCGGCGGCCGCGAGCAGCAAGACGGCGGCGAAGGCGATCGGAACCAAGGTTACGGCTGAGGGTCATCGCCTTTTTCGCCGGAAAGGTGGAGCCCTTGATCCCAAGAATCGCCGCAACCGTCTTTTCGTCACGGGCACCAGCACCGTCGAGCGCCAATGCCCGTTGGTAGTGGCCGTGAAGCGTCGCTAGCACCTGGAGAGCGTGTCGTTCACCACCGGCCATCATGCGAGCCAACTTGGCCAAGGCCTCAGCGATATTGCCGTTGTCGATTGCATCGGTCAGTTCCCACGGCGGCACATCTGATGCTTGTCCGACGAACGGTTGCACGTCGGCCACGCTCAATCGGGCCCCTTCACCGAAGGTCGAGACGAGCGACTCGATGAGCGGCTGGGCTCGGCCAACGTCGTCGCCCAGCGTGTCGGCAATGAGCCGGCGGGCTGGCCGCGTCGAGCCGGATCGGTGCCTCGGTGAGCTTTGTCTCGAGGAGATTGCGGCGACCCTTCCCGCTAGGTGCCGCGTCGATCTCGCGGCCGCCGGCCGCTGCGAGGGCAGCCTTCAGGGTCTTTGGCATCGCACCGAGACGGGTCGTAGTGGCGCCCTTTTCCACACGAGCACCAGATCGGTCGTCGGTGATGGCGACTGCAGCCAGGCAACCAAGGACTCCACCTGATCCTGTTTGGTAAACAACCCCATATGGCGAGCGATAACCACCCGACGCTCGGTGAGGAACGGCGGCGTTTGGACGGCGGTGATGAGCGGCACCAGATCGGGCTCGTGCGAGCTGTCGGGAACGTAGTTCGCTTCGCCAACCTCTTCCACCATCAGGGATCGGTCGCCGCCACCAACGAGTTCGTTGACGATGGCTTGCAGGGCTTGCGAGACAAGGCTGGCGTCGTCGCCTTTCACCACCACAACCCGTGCGCCATCAGCCATCTGTCGAATCTAGCGTCTGGGCTCGGCGGGCGGCGTCGCAAGCATGAAGAAGACCATGCCGGCGGCGGCGAAGCTGGCGATGATCGTGAAGCCAATCCGATAGCTACCCGTGTGGTCGGCGATGATGCCAGCCAACATCGGGCCGCCGAAGCTGCCGATGGTCAAGATGATGGACGAGACGCCCATGATCTGGCCGAAGTTGGCGGTGCCGAAGTAGTCGGCTCGCAGCGCCTGCATCAAGGGGCCGCGGACACCCCACGAGAAGCCGTGGATCGGCACGAAGGCCCAGATCATCCAGCTATGGGTGGCGAACGTGAGGAGCAGCAGCCCGATGGTGTGACCGATCATGGCCAGCACGGACAGCAGCCGCTTGTTGTATTTGTCGCCGAGGACCCCGCCCGACAACATGCCAACGAGCTGCACGGCGGGCAGGGCGCCGCCGACGAAACTCGCCTTCTGGAGTGAGTAGCCGTGTTCGGTTGTGAGGTAGAGCGAAAGGTGAGCGATCACCGAGACGACAACGAAGAGGGCCGACATGTGGCCAAGTGAGAGCATCCAGAACGCCCGAGTTCGAACGGCCTCGGCCAGCGTAAAGTCCAGCCCGCCAGCGCCCTCGGCCAACGGAACCGCTTGGCGCTCTGCCTCGTTGGCGAATCCGTCGAGTAGTTCGCCCCGCTCGGCTGGCGTGCCAGCGAAGCTTCTGGTTAGTGGGAATGAGAGGGCGACGAGCAACACGGCCGACACGGCCAGGGTGTTGCGCCAGCCAAAGCGCTCGATCGAGAAGACCACCGCGGGCACGAGTCCACCGCCAATGGCAAATCCAGTGGCCGAAAGCGACAGGGCTCGGGCCCGGCGGCGTTCAAACCACCGGACCGTGATGGTGGTGATGCTCAAGAAGCCCGACATCGTCAGGCCAGCAGCGGTGATGAACACGGCGACAAACAGGTGAACCGGACTGGTGATCCGGCTCATCAAGAAAAACCCGATCGCCATCGTCACGAGGCCGAAGCGTACGACCTTGCGGTTCTCGAAACGGTCGAGCGCCCAGCCGACCGGAACCGCCCCGAGGCCGCCCTGCAGCTGGGTCATGCCGTACGCCGACGAAAGCAGCGTCTTGCTCCACCCAAACTGCCGCTCCCAGATGACGGAGTAGCTGCTGAAGCTTTGGTTGAAAAGGGCGGATTGAAGCGCCTGGACGAATGCGCCAGCACCAACCACCTTCCACCCGTGAAATCTTGGCGGCTTGGGCATCGAGACATCGTCGCCCGCAGCCAACGCGATCACAACCTAGATTCGTACGTCTCCCTAACTATCGTGGCAGAGGTGCCGGGCGAGGATCGCTAGTGCGGGTCGAACGACACCGCCAGACGCGTCCGATCATCGCCCGAGGCGACCACCACCACTCCCCCAGCCGCCGCCAGTTTCACGACCCCATCAACGGCCACCGCACCGCGAATCTGATGCAATGGCGGGCCCAAGATCGAACCCACCACGAGCGCCCCCGCCAGCTCGTCGATAGCCAGACGCGCCGTGTAACCACCTGTCGTCGTTACCACCACATCAACCTCTCGCACCCGATCACCAACCAACGCCGCCAAGGCATCCATTCGGGCCGGGCCGGTTACCACCAACACCGATACCTCACCCGGCCCGCTCGCCGGAAAGTACACCATCGACCCATAGTCGGTCGTCGTCGACGGCGGTGCCGGGACAGCAACCACCAGCGCCACGACGGCGACGACCGTGACGACGAGCTGAGCCAACCTCGCGCCTCGTCCCGTGTGCACGCGTACGAACCAGCCAGCCAAGCCGGCACACGCCAAACCAATCCCGAGCCGAGGGCCGATTGTCGGCAGCGGCCAACGGGCCGCCCACGACGCCACGCCACCGATCCAGCGCACCAGCAACCCTGCTGGCCACTGCACCACGCCAGCCACAACATCTGGCAACCACGATGCCACAATCCCGACACTCAGACCCCAGGTCATCACCACGCCGGCCGCTGGCCCGGCCAACAGGTTCGCCGGAATCGTCGACAGCGACACGGGCCCAAAGGTTGCCAGCATGATCGGCGCCACCCCGACCTGAGCGGCGACCGTCACTGCCAACGGCTCAACGAACAACCGTGGCCCAGGTACCACCTCAGCCAGCAGCGGGGCCACCAACAAGATCGCCAACGACGCACCAACGGACAACTGGAAACCGACGCTGTCCACCAGGAACGGGTCGATCAGCACCAGACCAGACACTGCCAAGCACAGGGTCCGTACCCCGAGGCCTTCGTACCGGATGCCACTGACCACGCAGCGATCGCCGCGGTCGTCGTTGCCCGCATCACCGACGGCTCAAACCGGGTCGCCATCGAAAACACAATCAGCACCCCAACCGTGGCGACGAGCCGACCGCGAACCCCAAGGCGGCCCAGCAGCGGTGCCACCACCGCAAGAGCAAACGCGACATTCTGGCCGCTAACGGCGAGCAAATGAGTGAGGCCCCCGACCCGAAACAGGACTTGTTGGGCCTGCGACTGGAATCGATCGTCCCCAATGACGAGTCCGGTGTAGAGCGCGGCATCGTCGGGGGCAAGCGTTGACGCGCCACCTGCGACCCACGATCGGAGCACCGACGACGGCCGCATCCACCACGGCGAGTCGCCCCGTCGTCCGAACTCCTCAACGGTCACGATCCCTACCAGGTGACGTACCCGCAACCAGGGCGCGTCGGTCACCGGTCGGACACTGCCGGTCACGTGAATCGGGTCGCCGGCCTCCAGCCCGCTCAACCGGCTGTCAAGTGAAAACGACAGCCGAACGCGCTCACCGGAAGCCAACTTCGCCTCGGCCGTCGACCCGAACGAGCCTGGTTCTGGGTCGGTGGTGAGTCGGGCGAGCGTGTCAATAGAACCGGCGGTCATCGGGTGGTAGGCACGATCGGCCCGAGCCGACACGCCGAGCGACAGAACAAAGGCGGCAGCGATGAGCAGGATTGGCCGCCGCACAATGAAGGCAGCAACGACTAACGCGACACCGATGGCACCAGGCACCGGCTGGTCGATCGTCGCACCGAGCCAGATAACCACCACCATCGCGAACAGTTGGGTCTCGCTCACTGGACCATCACGGCGTCGCGTAGCGCTTCGAGCTTCGCGGGCCCGATCCCCGGAACGGCGAGCAACCCATCGACGGTCGCAAACGCGCCGTGCTCCTCCCGGTAGCTCAGAATTGCTTGGGCGGTAGCTGGCCCAACGCCGGGGAGACTGTCGAGTTGTTCGGCGCTGGCTGTGTTGAGGTCGATCGGGCCGCCCCCACCGCTCTCCCCCGTCGCCACCACAGGTTGGGGAACGACTTCGCCTTCCACCGGCACCCAGATCTGCATGCCATCGACCACGGGCGCCGCAAGATTGAGCCGCTGCGGCTGACCCTCTGGCAACGCGCCACCGGCGCTCGCGAGCGCATCGACCAGCCGGTCGCCAGCGGCGAGTTCGTAGACACCGGGGTTGACCACGGCACCGGCGACGTGGACGACCACTGGAGGCGGCTCGGTCGTCGGCGGCGCGGTGGTCACCAGCTGGATCTGCGGAATCGACGCCTCGATCGGAGCGACTGACGGAGGTCGTCCGCTCCACCAGGCCGTGAACCCGACACCGAGACACACCGCCACCGTGAGGAGAGCCGCCAGGGGACGGCGGCGGAAATCGTCGAGGCGCCAGACGATGTCCTCGACTCGCTCCGCCAGTGTCGGGGTCAGATTGACCTGGTTGTGTTCACGTTCGTCGCCCATGGGGCTCCCACTTGCGAAGGTCAGCGCAGCAAGCGCCTACCGACCAATCTGCCTGTGGGGCGAGCCGCCCGAAGCGTCACCAGGTGACAACTAGCGTGTATTCAGGACGTGCGAGTACCTAAAATAGCTGGGTTGTGAGCTTCTTGCGCCACACCGCCGTTGTGGGATTCTCCGCGCCGAGCACTTCAAGCAGATCGACAAACTTCTTGCGGGCATCGTCGTCGGTCTTGACCGTCGTCAGAAGTTCGGCCAGCTGGCCCACGATCTCGTCCTCGGCCGCTTGGGCCGCATCGGCACCAACCCGGGCCAACGCAGCAATATGGCGAACCTGCTCAGTCTCGGGAATGCGGCTCAGCAACTCGAGCGCTTCGTCGTTGCGGCCAGCGTCGACCCACAACTGGCTCAGTTTCAGGATCGCCTCGACGTGGCCGCGGTCGGTCGCCAGAATCTCAAGGAGCGACTCCTCGTCGCCCTTGGCGAGCAGGTCGGCGGTGGCCAATTCGGCGGTGGTCGGCGCCACGCTGGCGACAAACTCGCGCAGAACCGGCTCGGGCTGGGCGCCAATGATTGAGTTGACGACCTGGCCCTTGTCGATGATGTGCATGGCCGGGATCGACTGGACTTGAAACGCCTGGGACAAGCCAGGGTTTTCGTCGACGTTGACCTTGGCGAGCACGACGGCACCATCGGTCTCGTCGACGATCTTCTCGATCATGGGGCCGAGGGTCTTGCACGGCCCGCACCAGGGGGCCCAAAGGTCGACGACGACGGGCGTCTGCATCGAGCGCTCGAGAACATCGGTTTGGAACGTGGCATCAGTGACATCGATCATCATTGCCTTCCAAGCTACCGGAGGGTTCTTGACGACCCGACATCGGCCCGGGAAGCTACACGAGCTCGAGTGCCTCGTCGATGTATTGCTGGCGGCAAAGTGCCCGCTGGAGCTTGCCGGAACTGGTCTTTGGCAGCGTGCCCGGTCGAACGAGGACGATATGGCTGGCGGGGATGCTGACGGCGGCGATGGTCGCGGCATTGACGTCGTCGTGGACCCGCGATGCATCTTCTGTCCGAGTCTCGGCCACAACGACGATCGACTCCTTGCCCTTCCGGCCGGGCACGCTAAACGCGATGACGTTGCCGGTGCGAATGCCGTCGACTTCACTCACCTTGCGCTCGATGTCTTGGGGATACACGTTGCGTCCGCCGACGATGATGACGTCCTTAATCCGACCGCACATGATCATGTTGCCGTCGACGAGATAGGCGAGGTCGCCCGTATGGAGCCAGTCGCCGTCGAAGAGCTCGTCGTTGGCGTCGGGCCGCTTGTAGTAGCCGGGGGTGACGGAGGTTCCCCGGATCTGCAGCTCACCAACACGACGATCGGGCAGAATCTCACCCGACGCAGGATCTTTGATTCGGAACTCAAGGCCAGGAACAGCCTTGCCAAGGAACACCATCTGGCGAGCGTTTGGATGGTCAGCGGCCACCGGCACTGCGAGATGGGCCGATTCGAGCTCGACACCATCGACCGTGTCGACCTGCAGGCCCGTCATTGGCTTGGGGAAGCAGCCGGCAATGGCAAGCTCGGCCATGCCAAAGGCGGGGAAAACGCAGCCGGGCCGCATGCCGTGTCGCTCACCGGCTTCGGCGAAGGCCATAACCGATGCCGGATCGACTGGCTCGGCCCCGTTGAGCGCAATGCGCAGCGACGAGAGGTCGAGCGTCTCGCTGCTGCGTCGCAACGCCCGAGTGGCCAGCACGTAACTAAAGTTTGGCCCGGCGGTAGCGGTGCCCTTGTAGGTCGAGATCCATTCCATCCATCGCCCGGGCGAGGCAAGGAAGTCTTGGGGCGCTCCGAGGACGAGGTCGAGTCCCTCGGCCATCGGCAGGATCAAGAACCCGACCAGACCCATGTCGTGGTAGAGCGGCAGCCAGCTCACCATGACATCGGTGTCTCGATCGACTTCAGCGGCCTCGACGATCGCGTCAAGATTGGCCGCCACCACGTGGTTTGGCAGCACGACGCCCTTTGGCTCCGAGGTCGACCCGCTCGTGAACTGCAACACAAACAGGTCGTCGGCGTCGTAGTTGGG
Organism: Acidimicrobiales bacterium; assembly: GCA_041394345.1. Taxonomy (GTDB): domain Bacteria; phylum Actinomycetota; class Acidimicrobiia; order Acidimicrobiales; family SZUA-35; genus JBBKWJ01. Next base: position 57,592 of record JAWKIN010000019.1, read on the forward strand.
ACGGATGAAGTCGTCGGCCGACTTCGGGTCGTCGAGCAGCTCGGCGAACGGGTAGAGCGGTGGGTCGTTGGGGCCGATTTCGACGAACGGGGCGAGGTCAGGGTCGACGAGCACGGCCACTGCTTCAGACATCTCGATGCGGCTCCGGGTGGCCATTGCGAACTCTTCAATTGACCCGAGTCGCATCGGCAGCGGCAAGATCACGAGGGTCGCACCGACAAGCCACACCGCCTGGACCATCGTTACGAAGTCGGCCGTAGTGGGGCCAAGGAGGGCGACGTGATGGCCTCGCTCGATACCACGAGCCTGCAACGTGGCAGCAACGGCCTTCGCTTCCTCGTGGAGCTGAGCCCACGTTTTGGTTACCGGCTGGTCGCCGGTCACGAAGGTAACAGACTTGCTTCCTTTCGCAGCCTGTTCGATTCGGGCGACGACGGTCGAGCGAGAGTTGTCTGGGTTCACGGCAGTCTGACCTCTGCGAAGCGGCAATGGTTACGCACGGGTAACAAGGCTAGTCACCCGTCACACAAAGCAAACGATTACCGGCAAAGGATCTGGACACTTAGGTCGGCTGTAGCCGTTCGATGATTGCCCCGACGGTTCGCCAATTCCGCACCGTAACGGGGGTGCCCAGCACCTTTGCGAAGTCGTAGGAGGCCAGCTTCGAGCCCGCGGTGCCGCTGGGCAGGAACAGGTGCAGCTCTTGTCCGATGATCCCAAACGCCTCGTCGCCCGTGAGTTTTGGCGCCACTTCGCGACGGCGGCCGCATCCGGGACCCTTCCCAGGAACCCGATGTGGGCCTGCGGGTCGGCACCATCGGCCGGCGCAACGGGCAGTTCTGTGCCGCCGCTTGCACCTCGGCGAGCGAGCGCACCATGACGTCGATCGAGAAACCGAACGTTGCGTCTATTGCCTGGCGAAGCGCCGCGACAGCGTCTTGAGGTTCGACATCGGTGTCGAAGAAGAGGTTGCCGCTCTGGATGTAGGTCGCGACGTTAGTGAATCCGAGATCGCCGGCGATGGTGCGCAGAGCTTCCATCGGCAGTTTGCGATTGCCACCAACATTGATTCCGCGAAGCAGGGCAACTCGGCGCATGCCCGGACTGTAGCGAATGGACGCGGCTAGATCACGCGCTGCATCGCCGGGCGAGGCCGGAGTTCGATGGCCGTCTGGACTGACCCGACGGCGCCGAGGACGAGTTCAACCATGTCGTCGTCGATGCCACCGATCGCGTAGAGATCTTCGATCACGTCGTCGATGAGGCGAGCGGTTGCGACCGAGGCGTTGCCTTGCACCGATCGCAACCAGCGCACGCAGCCAGTAAGCGTCACCTTGTCGGTGAGGTCGATTATGGATTCAGTCGTTGCTCCAGGGTGCATCACCCTCATCCATCGGACTGGGCCATACGACCTATGAGCATTTCGGTCAGATAAAAATGCCGCAGCAAAAATGAAAGTGTCCCGACCCCTGCTGAAACAGGTCCGGGACGTGTCCGCTCACACAGCAAAATGCTCACGGCCGGACAAGACTACCACCAGACCGCGCGTTCGGGGTCTGACCCCCAGCGCGCGCTTGGCCTGTGAGGCTCGAAAGGCGGAGAACCGGCGGGTTTGCGTGGAGCTTAGGGGAATTGAACCCCTGACCTCTTCCATGCCATGGAAGCGCTCTACCAACTGAGCTAAAGCCCCGTGTTAACGGAGCCGCAATAGTACCAAATCTTCGTCACTCCCCAACCTCTTCGCGCCACCAATAATCGCGAGACTCTTCGCCCAGGATCGCTACCCTGTAGCGCATGCCCGAAAGCGACACTCCCCTGTACCGTCCCGCCGACATCGAGCCTGGTTGGCAGCAGTCCTGGCTCGACTCCGGGATGTACGAAATCGACAACGATGACGAGCGCGACACTCGATACGTCTTGTCGATGTATCCCTACCCGTCGGGTCCCGCCCACATCGGCCACGTTCGCAACTACACCTTCGGCGATCTACTCGTCCGCTACCACACCATGCAGGGCCTCGGTGTCCTCTCTCCCATCGGGTTCGACAGTTTCGGTCTGCCAGCCGAAAACGCAGCCATCAAGAGCGGCGAGCATCCTCGATCCTTCACCGAGGCGCGAATCGAAGAGCTCTCGTCGTCCCTTCGGCGAATTGGCGCGGTCTACGACTGGCGTCGGGCCATCAAGTCGCACGACCCTGACTACATCAAGTGGACCCAATGGATCTTCCTTCGTTTCTACGAAGCCGGACTTGCCTACCGCGCCTACGCGCCGGTCAATTGGTGCCCGGGCTGCCAGACCGTCTTGGCCAACGAGCAAGTGGTCGACGGTCGCTGCGAGCGTTCCGACGACATCGTCGAGAAGCGCAGCCTCGACCAGTGGTTCTACAAAATCACCGAGTACGCCCAAGAACTGCTCGACGACCTCGACGACCTCGATTGGCCAGCGCGGGTCAAGATCATGCAACGCAACTGGATTGGGCGATCTGAAGGCACCCAATTTGGCCTGCCGGTGGCCAACGCCGACGGTTCGATCAATAAGGCGGCGGAGCCGCTCCAGATCTTTACGACGCGGCCCGACACGGGCTTTGGCATGACGTTCGCCGTCATGGCTCCCGAGCACGAGCGCGCCGCCGAGTTCACCACCGACGAACAACGCAGCGCCGTTGCCGCATTCCAGGCCTCGGTCAAGAACCTGTCCGAGATCGACCGCCTGTCGACCGTCGGCGAGATCACCAAGCGCGGCGTCTTCACTGGCGGATCGGTCATCAACCTGTTCACCGGCAAGGCCATCCCCGTGTTCTTGGCCGACTACGTGCTGACCACCTACGGAACCGGCGCCATCATGGCCGTCCCCGGTCAAGACCAGCGCGACTGGGACTTCGCCATCGGCCTACGGCCTCAACATCATCCGCACCGTCCAGCCGCCCGCCGACTTCGACGGTGAGGCATTCACCGGCGACGGCGCCGCCATCAACTCCGAATGGCTCGACGGCCTCTCCGTCGACGACGCAAAGCGCAAAGCCATCGATTGGATCGTCGAGCAGGGCCTGGGCGAAGCAACGATCAAGTTCCGGCTCCGAGACTGGTTGCTGGGTCGGCAGCGTTTCTGGGTTGCCCGATCCCCATCGTGTACTGCGATGATTGCGGTCTCCAGCCGGTCCCCGACGACCAGCTCCCAATCGTCGCCCCCGACGACCTCGAATTCCGTCCAAGCGGCGAGTCGCCCCTCACCTATCACGAGGGCTTCCTCAACACGACCTGCCCGGCGTGCGGTGGGCCAGCCCGACGCGAGACCGACACCATGGACACGTTCGTCGACTCGTCGTGGTACTTCCTGCGATTCGCCGACCGTTTCAATACCGAGGCACCATTCTCGCACGAGGCACTCGAGAAGTTCCTGCCTGTTGATCAATACATCGGCGGGGTCGAACACGCCATTCTTCACCTCCTCTACGCCCGCTTCTTCATGAAGGCCCTGGCCGATCTCGAGATTGCTCCCAAGCACCTCCGCGAGCCAATGCGTCGACTCTTTACCCAGGGCATGGTTCGCATGGGCGGCGGCAAGATGTCCAAGTCGAAGGGCAACACGGTGGCGCCAGAGGCCATCGTCGAGGCCCACGGTGCCGACGCGCTCCGACTCGCCATCCTGCAAGTGAAGCCACCGGCCGAAGACGTCGACTGGGAAGACTTCCAGCTCGATGGGTGTGAGCGGTTCCTGCACCGCGTGTGGCGCCTCGCCGTACCGGGCACCGATCTCTATGCCGAGGCTCGTTCTGGCGCCCCGACGCCGGCCGACGACGACATCGTCAAGGCAACCCACGTTCTCATCGATCGCATCACCAACGAGTACGAACGCTGGGCCTACAACAACGCAGTCGCCGGCTTCATGGAGTTCACCAACGCGGTCTACAAGTACGTCCAGTCCGCCGACGGTCCTCACGGCGAGACGCTGAGCTTCGCCATCGACTCGCTGCTGAGGCTCATGGCCCCCTGCGGTACCCCACATCACGGCCGAGCTGTGGCAGCGACGCCACGAGCGCCGACGTGCCCCAGATCCACACTTGCTGGCTCATCGCTGATCCCGACAAGCTCGTCGTTTCCGAGGTGACGATGATTGTTCAGGTCAACGGCAAGGTCCGCGAACGCGCCGAGGTTGCCGCCGACATCAGCGACGCCAACGCCGAGTCGCTGGCTCTCGCTGCCGCTACGGCCAGTGGCCACCTATCTGGGGTCCCCAAGAACGTCATCGTCCTGATACCCAAGCTCGTCAACATCGTGGTCTGAGTTATCTCGTGTTTGCGTTAGGTTGTGTGGAACGTCCATGCGCGGGACGTCCTTCCACAGCCGCTCAAGCTCGTAGTACGAACGGGTTTCATCGTCAAAAACGTGGACGACGAAGAAGCCGTAGTCCATGAGCACCCAGGTTGCGGAGTTGAGACCCGATGCGTAGCGGTTGACCGCCCTGAAGCGTGAGTTGTTCTTCGACGCTCTCGACGATGGCCCGGACCTGACGCTCGTTGCGACCAGACGTGACGATGAACCATCTGCGATTCCGATGACGTCGCCGACCATGTAGGCGGCGGCTTCCTGACCGAGCTGCTGTCCGCTGCGATCATGGCAGCCTCGTCACCCAGTTGTGGATGTCGTCATCGCTGACGGTCTTACTTGATACTTCGGATGACACAGCATGCTCTTTCGGGGCCGAACTTATGACTCGACCCGAACGTCGGGACCAGCAACGAGCGTCACGACATTTCCGTCGTCGAACTCGTCGGCCCACACGATATCGGCTCCAAGCTCGTCGGCGAGAAGAACAAGCGGATCGTGCAAGGGGGCGCCTGCGTCTTGGAGCACAATTGGCGCGATCAATTGGGTTGGCGCATCGTCGAACGCTGACGCTCGATGCTCACCACCTCGACGCCAAGGCGGCCCACCACTGCGGCGAGCGCCGCCGGGTCGACCGTCGTGGATCGGGTGAGAACGGTGACCTTTAGCCGGGCGCCAAGTTCGGCGCCGGCGGGAAACGGCACGAAGTCACGGATGAGCAGCCTGGTCGCTTTCCTCGTCGAGCACGACGGCACCCCCATCGACGACGTAGGGAAGCAACTCAACTGCGTGTTCGCCCGCCGCGCATCGTTAGCCAACAACGCCGCACCCGCTCGCCGATCCGCTCGGTGGTGGCGAGGCCAGAAGCGATTCCCACCACAGCTGCTGACGAACGACCGTCGACAGTGCCGACTCGCCGGTGGCGGGCCTCCCGAGAAATGCGGGCGTGTCGGCGGGAGCGACGTCGACTCGTCCCACCGGGATCAAGATGGAGCCGTCGTCGGCGGGAACCGGATCGGGGTTGTCGACAACAACCACGACGTCGCCCAGGATGTTCTCCCAGTCGGCCGGGTAGAACACCCAGCTCGCCTCAATGTGGAGGTGGCAGAGTCGACGGCCAGGGCCGCATCGGAAAGCGCACGATCGCTCACGAGGAACTGGTCGACCACCAGATCGGGCGGCACGATGATGATGCCACTGCCGGTCCCGGTGCGGGGCTGGTTGGGTAATCACGGCGACGGCAAGCCGATCGCCATCGGCGACGATCACAGGCACTCACCGGCGACGGATCGACGGGGCCCGCCAGCCGGGGTCCGTCGGCCCCGCCTCCTGACAAACGTGCCGGCAGTCGAGTCGAGGATCGTTTGCAACCCGGTGAACGCCAGAGCGGAACGAGAACGACGAGGGCGATCTCGAGCACAACAAACAGCCGGGGAAGGTGTGGACGCCTTCCGTTGGTCGGGAGAAGACGGTCGATCTCACGGTGCCGACGATAGAGAGCCTGCGGTCCTCACAAAGGGCGATGACGTTCTCGGTACGAGGAAGCGCACCGAGCGACCGGCGGCCATGCGGGCCCGGATGTCGGTGCTCGATACCCTCGACGCCCGGTATCACCACCGCTCGTAGCGAAAATGGGCGGCACCGTACCCTGGCTTCCCAAAGCGGTTGACCACGGCCAGGGTGCAGCTTTCTGCGAGCCGCTCGGGGTCGTGCCAACTCAGAGGCCAGCGGCGGTGCCGGTGCCAACGATCAGCACCCAGGCGATGTCGGTCCGCCATGGCCAACCGGTCGATGGTGTCACACGTATAGGTTGGCCCGGCCCGCTCGAACTCGACGTCGCTCACGCCGAGACCGGCGAAGCCAGACACCGCGGCGCGAGCTAGGCGAGTCGATCCGGGCCCGGCGTGATGGTACGTTCGGCGGTCTTCTGCCACGGGTCTGGTCACGAGCAGACGAACCTCATCGAGCTGAAGCGATCTCGCGCTCGTTCAGCGACAATGAGATGGCCAACATGCGGTGGGTCAAAGGTGCCAATGAGCAGTCCAATCCGACGTCTTCCATAGGTTTCCGTTCAGCGGGCGAAATCATCGATCCATCGAATTCGCTTCATTAGCGGGAAGCACCAGGTTTTTCACACGGAACGTGACCGATACCACTCGACCATGTCGGCAATCTGTAGTACAAATGAAGTTTGCCTTAGTCCGGGCGCGCTCGTATGCAAACGCTTGCAAGGTGCCCCCGCGTTTGCGTCACACTCTAGCGGTGTTAAGCGCGCTCTAATCTCTCGACAACGACCCTCCCGCCACACCACGAAAACAAAGAAGTGCCCCATGAGTGATTCCGTAGGACAGTACCTAAACGAGATCGGCCTGGTTCCCCTCCTCTACCGCCGATGAAGAACGCGAGCTCAGCCAAATAATTGAAAAGGTCATGACGCTCAAGATCGACTCGATCTCGGTGAGACCGGCGCCGACCTGAAGCGATCCGTTCGAGCAGCCGCTCGGGCCAAGGATCGCTTCATCCGCTTTCAACCTTCGTCTCGTCGTCAGCGTCGCTCGCCGCTACCCCCTTCCACCGTCGATGGAACTCCTCGACCTCATTCAGGAAGGCAACCTTGGCCTTGAGCACGCAGTCGACAAGGTCGACTGGCGCAAGGGGTTCAAGTTCAGCACCTACGCGACGTTCTGGATCCGCCAGGCCATCGGTCGTGCGCTCGACCAGAAGGCCAGCCTTGTTCGCCTGCCCGGCGATCGCTCGGCGAGCCTTCGTGCCGCGCTGCGTCAGGTCTCCGGCGACGGCGACGAGCTCGACGATGAGCATGCCCGCCTGCACCGCCTCACCACGCCAACCTCGCTCGATCGCACCATTGGCGACGACGACTCCAACGAGCTGGTCGACCTTCTCCCCGACGCCAACCCTGGCCCTGAGGTCGAGGTCATGGCCAAGGCCGAAGAGACCATGGTGACCGGCCTGCTGGCCGTGCTCGACCCCCGAGCCCGCTACGCAGTCGAGCAGCGGTTTGGTCTCAACGATGGCCGCAAGCGCAGCTATCGCGAAGTCGGCGAAGAACTCGGTGTAACGGCCGAGGCCGCTCGCCGCCTGGTGAAGCGGGCCGTAAGCGCCGTGCGCGACCAGGCCGGTGAGGTCATGGCCGACTTCGACGCGGCCTAACAACGAAATGCGCTAACAACGAAAAGCGCTAACAGCGAAACTGTGTTGCAGATGAGGTCGATCCGGGCGACACTGGCCCGGTGACTTGGACCCCAGACAGCTGGCGCTTGAAGCCGGCACTACAACAGCCACGATGGCCCGATCTCGACGCCCTCGGAACGGTCGAGAAGCAACTCGCTGATCTGCCTCCACTCGTGTTCGCCGGCGAGGCCCGTGACCTCAAGGCCTCGTTGGCCAAGGTGGCGAA
>JAWKIN010000020.1:0-61936 GCA_041394345.1 Acidimicrobiales bacterium
CACTGGGTATGGCGCTTCGTGGCAAAAATCGGGGCATTGAGCCAGAACGCCGGGGTGCCGTTACCGCCCACGTATGCCATGGTGGTGGCGTTGGACGCGAGGGTCGCGACGAGGCAATGGCGTACACGCGAGGAACGCCGAGCCGAACACGAACGAGGCGCGGCGGCGCCGTTGGTGGTCTGCGTGGCTTCTTGGGTTGACATCGTTTGCCTCTTCATTGGTGGCACCTCCTTCGGTGGTGATCGGTTGCGGGCACATCTCGACCGGACGGTCGTGGTGCGTTGAGTGTCTACGCAACTACGGATCGGCACGGGTGTCAACCGAATTACTGGTGTCAGCGAAGAAATGTTTAGCGCTAGGGTCGATTCGATGGAACGCGATCGCTGCCCTCAGGTCCCTATTCCCCAGGTGGGGCGCCGTTTTTCGGTCTCGCTACCCGTCCGGTTGGGGGATGTTGATTCGTCCGGGAGATTTCGTCTCGACGCACTCACCCGGTACACCCAAGACGTGTCCAATGATGACACCAGCGATGCGGCCCTCGCCGATGATCTGGCCTGGGTGGTGCGGCGGACGACGGTCGATGTGTTTGCGCCGGCGTCGTTCCAAGAGGTCCTGACCTATACAACCTTCTGCTCGGGATTGGGACGACGTTGGGCGGAGCGCCGGATCGCGGTGCACGGTGAGTCGGGAGCGCATTACGAAGTCGCCACCCTGTGGGTGCACATCGATCCCACCACTGGCCGCCCGAAGCAGCTGAGCAGCCAGTTCGTCGAAATCTACGGCGAGGCGGCCGGCGGGCGTGAGGTCGCGGCGAAGCTCGTGCATGGGCCGGTTCCTGATGGTGTCGAGCGCCGACAATGGCCGCTTCGAGTCGTCGACTTCGACGTCTTCAACCATGTCAACAATGCGTCGTACTGGTCGGTTGTTGAGGAGGTTCTGAGCGAACAACAGCCGCCGGTGGCCGTGCCGTACCGCGCCACGATCGAGTATGGCGCGGGGATTCCACCGCTAAGCGAGGTCGAGGTCGACGTCAGCCGCACCTCTGACGGCTTCGATGCGTGGTGGATCGTCGACGGCAAGCATCCTGCGTCGGTTTCGGTCTACGAGCTGGCAGGGCAAGCTAGGGCTTGAGGAAGATGGCCTCGCGATAGTGGCGAAGCTCGTAGATGCTTTCTTTGATGTCGTCGAGCGCTCGATGGCTTGCTCCCTTGCGGGGCGCCGTGGTCAAGCTGTCTGGATACCAGCGCCGGGCGAGCTCTTTGATGGTCGACACGTCGACCGAGCGGTAGTGCAGGAACTCTTCGATTTCCGGCAGATAGGCCGCGAGGAACCGACGGTCCATGCCGATCGAATTGCCACACAACGGCACGGTGCGCTCTTGGGGGATGTGTTCTTTCAAGAAGGCGAGCGTTCGGGCGCCTGCTTCTTCCAGCGTCATGGTCGACGCCGTAATCTCAGGTAGCAGGCCCGACTTCGTATGCATCTTGACGACGACCTCGTCCATCTTCGCCAACTCTTCGTCGGTCGTAGGCGAATAACGAGATCGGGGCTCCTTCGGCAATTATCTCGAGGTTGTCGTCGGTAATCAGCGTGGCGATTTCTTAATGATTACGTTGTCGGCGGGTCGAGCCCCGTCATCTCTAGATCCATCCGGGGCAAGCACGATTGTGCACTCGTGAAGTGCCGAGTAGCCCCTGCAGCGGGGACTCATGTGCCGCTTCGCCAACTCGACCCCGATCTTCCCCGTTCCTTGGCCGATGCGTGCGGGCGATGCGGCTGCTGATCTGCCGGCACGAATCGACATCACGATTGTATCCGCGAGCGGAGCCTGGTGCCGACGGGTTTCGCGATCGCCGTTCCCCGGGCAGCCGGGCTGGTCCTCTCATATCTGGCCTGGCCCTGCAAGGTATTGCCGTTGCGAACTCCTGGCCTGCTGACCTGGCCATCGCGCGAGATCAAGGTCTTTATCAATCACTCGACCGAGCCCTACACCGTCGAGCGGGGGCCAGCGCATTGCCCAACCCTGGTGCTTCCGCGCCTGCCGTGCGCTTGACGTGGTTGACGAGTTGCCAGAGGCGCTGGATGACCGGGTGCTCAGGGTTTTGGCAGCTCGGGAAGCTGCGCGCCTGATCCTGATGGGGAGGTAGAGCCGTTACTCGCCCACCTGTGCCGTCGTTGGTCATTCTTCCACGTCCTTCTCGTCGTTCTGGCGTTGAGCGGGATCGACAAGATTCTCCGGCCAGCGGGGGCGGGCGCCGCGATGCGGGCCGCCGAAGTCCTGCCCCGGTTGCTGACGTCGCGAGGGCGTAGCCATCGAGCCGCCCAGTTGCTCGGCGCCGTCGAGCTTGGAACCGTCGTGATGCTGCTGGTCGCGGCCGAAGGCATGGGCCCTTCGCTGACACCGCAGATCGTCGCGATCGGCCCGCTCTGCGTCGCCGCTATCTTCGGCGGCTTCCACTGGTTCGTCCGCCGGCTCGCTTCCCGAGATGCTGCGGCCGACTGCGGCTGCTTCGGTCCGGCGAGTACGCCGCCGGGCCCCGCACACCAGCGGTTCACTACTGTTGCCATCGTCGTCGCCCTGGCTACAGCCGTGGTTTGCGTGCTCTCCGCCACGACTCCCTCGATCACCCTGGTGACCAGCCCTGGCCTGGGGGCATCGATCCTCTACGCCACGGTGATTGTGGTCGCGGCCTTGGTCTTCCTACTTGGGCCGTCGTTGCTTGCCGATCTTCGACCCCCACCGGGTGGACACCCGGCGAGCGGGTCAACGGCCCGCGAGTTTGCGATCACCGGAACGCTCAGCCGATGAGCCTCACGATGGAACTGACCGACCGCGTCGCGTCGATCGTCGAGCGGCGAACAAGTCGCCGCGGGTTTATCGGACGCACGGCGCTTGTTGGTAGCGCCCTTGCTGTCACCGGACCCGCCTACGTTCTACGGCCCGGCACGGCGTACGCAGCGATCTGTCGATGTCCTCGACAGTCAACAGGATCAAACACGCTCACCTGTGGCTGCGGCGACCTGTGTTGCGACGGCTACACCGAATTCTGTTGTCACCTCTATGGACAAAACTCTTGCCCGCCGCAAACCTTGTTGGCCGGGTGGTGGAAAGTAGACAACTCGAGCTTCTGCGACGGCGCTGCTCGCTACTACATGGACTGCAACCAAGAAGCCCCGCAGTGTTCGTGTGGCTCACGTGGCGTATGCCGCGACAACAACGTGGTGTGCCAGTGCCGTTCGTGTGGAAATCGGGCGGATGGCTGCACGTCCTTCCGCTATGGCAATTGCAACAACGATGTGGCGTGCGTCGGTCCCATTGTCTGCCGCGTCGTTACTTGCACGAAGCCCTGGGAGATCGACCCAGGCTGTTCCATGGTGGCCCGCACCGACCCGGCGACCGCTAATCACAGTCGACCGTGTCTCGCCACTGACTACGTCCCGCCACCGTTCTCCGGTTCGTGGGTTCGGGCTGCCTTTGAAGATTATGTTGGTCGCGAGCCGTCGGACAACGAGCTTGGGTATTACTCCGCTCGGGTCAACAACGGTGATGACCGCTCTGGGCTATCCGTTGCCCTCGCCAAGAGCGACGTCTACATTGGCGCCTATCTAGAGGGCCTCTATCAAGCGGTTTTTGGGCGAAGCATCGACGATTCAGGAAAAGCCTTCTGGACCCAGCAGGTGATCAACGGTCTCAACCCCGCCGCCCTCGCGTCGAATCTCTATGCGTCCGACGAGTTCTTCGAGGCCTCGGGCAGCATCGAAGCGTTCGTTGGTCGCCTTTATCGCCTTGTGCTCGGACGTGAACCAGACGACGAAGGAGTCGCTTACTGGTCGGCGCTCGTCGAAATGGGAGACGATCGGGTCCCCGTCACGACGGCGTTCTATGGATCAATCGAGTCTCGGCGATCGCGTGTCGCTGCCCTCTACCAAAAGTTCCTGGGCCGTGATGCCGAGCCCGACGGGCTTGAGTATTGGGCCGAGATCCTTCGCGACGGCGACGACCTTCGTCTCGCCACCTATCTGTCTGGATCGCAGGAGTACCTGGAACGAGCTGGTCGGAGGTTCCCAGAATGACCTATGTGGTTTGGGCCTTGGTCGGCCTCGTCTTGATGCTTTGTGTTCTTGTCGTTGGGCTCTTGCGAAGCCACGCAACCATTGTGCGGGCGCTGCACGATGCCGGCATCAACCTCGACCCCGACCATCAACCACCCCGCAGTCCGGCGTCGTCCTCGGCCAGCGGCCTACACGAGCCGCGACCGACTACCGAGCTCTACACCGACACACCACCCGATATTCGCACGATCGCCGGGGTGCCAACGCCCGCAGATGTCACGGGCGCACGGGCCGCCGATCTGATTGGAATGACGGCCCATGGTGCGACTCGGGCGATCTCGATGCAGGGTCGCCAGCCGACGCTCCTCGCATTCCTCACGACCGGTTGCGCGACGTGTGCGGAGTTTTGGCGATCGTTCGGCACCGGGGTTCGCTTACCCGCCGAGCTGCGTCTCGTCATCGTGACAAAGGGACCGGCGGAGGAAAGCCCCGCCGATGTGGCGGCCCTGGCACCCCCGGGCTACGTCACGATCCAGTCGAGCGAAGCATGGAATGACTACCGCATTCCGGTCGCGCCCTACTTCGTTCTGGTCGACGGTGAGCGAGGCGTTGTCGTCGGCGAAGGAGCTGCGCATAGCTGGGAACTGGTGCGCCAGTTGCTCGATCGAGCGTTGGCCGATGCCGGGTACGGCAAGGCAACGATGAAGCGGCGTGACCTCTTCCTGGGTCGCACTCGGGCCCGCCGGGTCGACCAGGAACTCCTGGAGGCGGGCATCGTTCCCGGCGACCCCCAGCTCTACCATCCGACCATCGAGCCGAGCACCCATGAGCACTAGCGCCACGAGTGTCATCCTCGTTGTTGGTCTGGGTGCCGCCGTTCTGGGTGCCATTCGTTCGACCTGGTCGCCCTGAGGTGAGTCGATGCTTTCGAGCATCCATCCGCTCGGTGAGCGGGGTAGAGGATTTCGCTACGGAACAACAGCGACGGCCTTCATTAGTGGATCGGTCGCTGGTGGCATGCTGACGGGAGGCCTTTTTGGTGGTGCCGGACTCGTGCTTCGTCGGACGCTCCAGTCGCTGGGAGCCCGCCAGCTCAGGCCCACGTCTCGGATTTATCGCTATGGTCGCCGCCCTGGCCGTCATCGTCGATCAGACGACGCTTCGTTTGCCGTCAATCCGGCGTCAGGTCAACGAAGACTGGCTTCACGAGTTCGCGGGTGGGTGTATGGCCTTGGTTTTGGTTCCAGTTGGGAGCAGGAATCTTGACCTACATCACCGCCTCCGCCGTGCTGCTCTGGCTCGCGACACTACTGGCTGTTGGCACGGTCGCCGGCGCCGTGCTCCTCGGTGGGGCATTCGGGGTTGGTTCGCGGCCTCAGCATTCTTGCGGTCAGCGGCGTGCACTCGGCCGATGACCTCCGACGCTTTCATCAAGCCCTTCAGCCCGCGGCTCGCGTTCGCCTCCTCGGTTCGATTGGCTTGGTCGCCCTCGTGCTCCTGACTGGCACGGCCACAGCCGACCATAGATGGATCGTATGAACCGTCGCATGATGCAACTGAACGGACCAGGGGTGGTGCTGCAGCTACCGGCCAGCTGGGAGGTCGAGATCGATGCTGGTTCGGGGTTGGCCGAAGCGGACGCGACCCGGGTGCGAACACCGCGCATCCACGCCGCCAACTTCCCTCTGCCCCCCGAACGAGGCGATTTCGGCAGCGGGGCCGTCGAGCGCATGATCAGCGGCGACGTGCTGATTTGTCTGCTCGAAGAAGACCCCTCGGTCATCGGTTCGCGGCTCTTCCAGGACGAGGGGATGCCCCGGCTCAGCGTTGACGACTTCTTCACTGATGGGATGCAGCGTCGCATTGCCGGGCAGTCGGGTGCCCAAGTTCTTCGTCGTGGGCGGCCGAGCCTTCGCTCTCTACGTCGTGGTAGGCAGCCATCTGTCGCGGGCGGCCCTGCTCGATGAGATCAACCTCGTACTCGGCGCCGTCGAGTTTCGCTAGGACCGAGGCGTCGCCTCAACCTCGTCTTCTATCGCGATCACAATGTGGCTGGTGTTTACTTGGGCGTCGACGACCAGGACCCGGAGTTCGTCCTGTAGCCGGGCTGCGGTCGGTTCGTCAATCGTCTGCTCGGTGTTTTCGAGGTCGATCGCCAGGTGACCGGGTTCCCAACTGGCCTGAAGGTTGATGGTACCCACACCAGCGAGATGGCTGAGCGCAAGGTCGATCGCGGCCCGCAGGTTTTCGACAATGGCGAGCTCGACGCCGAGGCGCAAGGCGAGGCCCGAGACCGTAACCCGGCCAAGGCGGAGGAACTGCTCGGTGGCAGGAAACGCGACGCTGAGGTGGTCGGCGGTGCCGTCGTACATCACCCCACTATTGCACGGGTGTCGCAAAATCCCTTCACAGCATCGCCCAGCCAGGAATTCGCGCCCGATGGTTGCTCCCTGCCTACCGGTCGGTAGGCTGGGAGTCCTATGGTCATTTCTGCCGACGTTGCCTTCCTTGCCGAGCTCGAACCAACCGCCAAAAAGTTGCTTGAACGGCATCTTGGCGCCACCAAAGAGTGGCACCCTCATGCGCTTGTGCCGTACAGCCGCGGCCGCGACTTCGAAGCCGACTACGAATGGTCGCCCGACGAGGCAAACGTGCCCGCCGACATTCGGTCCGCCCTTTTCGTCAATCTGTTGACCGAAGACAACCTGCCCTATTACTTCCGCGACATCGAGCGGATGTTTGGTCGCGACGGCGCATGGGGTGAGTGGGTTCGGCGCTGGACAGCGGAGGAGGTCGCCATGCCATCGCCATTGCGACTACCTCACCGTCACCCGCAGTATCGACCCCGTTTCGCTCGAGCGCGCCGGATGATCCAGATGAGCGGCGGCCAGGTGCCCAGCCGGCCGGAGCTGCCGCCGGCATGCTCTACGTCACCATGCAAGAACTCGCCACGCATCAGCCATCGAAATACGGGCAAGCGCATGGAAGACCCGGCAGGCTACGACATCATGCGCCGCATCGCCCAAGACGAGAACCACCACTTCTTGTTCTACCGAGACATCGCTCTAGGGCGGCTTCGCAATCGATCCGTCCGCCATGGTCATTGCGCTCGAAACGGGTCACCGACTTCGCTATGCCCGGTGTCGGGATCCCCGGCTTTGTCGACTGCGCCAAAGCAATTGCCAACGCCGGAATCTACGACTTCGTTGCGCACTACGAGCAGTTCTCGAGCCCGTCGTAGTGAAGTACTGGGGCGTTGGTGAGCTCGAGGGGCTCAGCGGCGAGGCGGAAGCCGCACGGAGCGCATCCTGGCGTTCATCGCGAACGGTGACCCCGCCGGCCGCATGAAGGAACGGCGAGCGCCAGCTCGAAGAAGTCACCGGCCTAACCGAACCGCCGGTTGGAGAATTCCACGATGTTTGACCCCAGAGCGTCGAAGGATCTGCAATCAGCGGATGAATATGAGTGAGGGAGGCGGGCTTCGGCACCGCGTCGTCGTTGGTGCTGGCGGCACCGGCAAGACGGCGCCTGGCCGAGTGGCAAGACGCACTGTCGGTGACTGCCAGTCATTACCGGCCGGCTCGCTCGCCCAGTTGATGTCGCTCACCTCACTCGGGCGTTGGAAACCAGCCGGACGTACTCATCGTCGACGACCTTCAGTGGGTTGCTGATGAGGTGGTTGAGGCGCTAATCGATCGGTCCGACGACGTCGTCCTCTGGTGGCGGCTCGACCGCATCCGCAGACTGAGGCGATAGGCATTCTCCTCGATCGGCTGACCGAAACGCACCCAGCGGAACGTCTTGGCATGCTCGGTGGTCGAGCCATTCGGGGCCCGGCTCGCACAACTGCTTGGCCGGCCGGCCAACAACACCTCGTTGAGATCGCGAGTGGACCGCCGGCTCGCCGTCGCTGCTCGCCGATGTGGTGGCCCACGGTGATCTGGCGTTGCTCGGCGAGGAAGGCGCTCACCTGCCTCGCGAGCTGGTTGAGGAGGTAGTCGGCGCGTCCGGCGTGCTGGCCCAGCCGCGGTTGCGCCCGCTCAGCTCATGGCGTTCGATGACGAACTGTCAATGGCCCTCGCTGTTTCTGCCTTGCCGGCTAGGCGAGAACCCCTCGTTCGCCGAGCGGTCATTGCGGGCCAGTGGGTTCGTTTCACCGAGTAATCGACTCATCCGATCGTTGCGAGCTGTATTGCCGCCGACCTAACGACCGATGATCGGCGGCGCTTACGCGACCAGGTTGTCCAGGTGCTCGCAACGACTGACCCTGTCGCTGCGGCCCGACATCATGAAGGTGACAACACGGTCCCGCCCGCCGTCATGGTCGCCGCGGCATCAGCCTGCGACGTCGATCAGGCCGAAGCCAATGGTATTCTCAACCGCCTGTTGCTCGATTCGGTCGAGGCAAGCGAGCTGCGGTCGTTGGCCCTTCTGTCGCTACGGCTCGGCCGACCAGACCTCAACGACATCATCGAGCGAGGCCTTGTTCACGCCCGGCCGATTTCGATGATCTCCGCTCATTCGCGAGTTCCGATACTTTCGCTGGCCGTTGGCGGCGGAGCGCCAGCCAACCACGCAGTCGGGCCAGCAACTCAAGCGGTTGGCTGATGTGCTCGTTGGTGTTCCGTCGACGAGTGACGGCGACGACTCGTATGTCGCCGCGCTGGTAAGTGCGCTCGAGCTCGTCAGAGCAGGCGACGCCGCCGCAGGATTCGGCCGGCTTGCGACTGGCCGACGATTTCCAATCGAGTGATCGACTGGCGGCCGGGATCGGCATCACGGCCCACGTACTCGCGCTTGTCGCACTTATGCTCGGCGATCATGAAGGGGCTGCCGCGCTCCTCGACGAGGCCGGTGAAAGCGGCGCCGGCGGACCGTCAGAACAAGGCACCGCCGCCGCCATCGCGGCTTTTGCTCGGTTACGGCTCGGTGACTACACCGAGGCCGTCGACCTCGTGAGACTCCACCACCGGCCGGCGACTTCCGACTCCGCCTGCTGCATGCTGCCCTCCAGGCTGGCCTGGCGCGACGTTCGGGCGATACGGCTCGAATGCGTCAGGCCTGGGTGGAGGCCGACGCCGTACTCACTCGCCCTACGGTGTCGTGGCTGTTCGTTGACATCCTTGGTGAACTGGTGTTGATCGGTGCGAAGCTGGGCAGCGACCGCCGCGTGGAGGTCAGCTGCTTTGCGCAGGTTGCCGACCAACCGCGGTGGACCGATTGCACTCGGTTGTGTGGACGGTCCAACTTGCGATTCAACGTGACGACCGGGCCGCCATCGAGAATGAGGTCGACCTGTTGCGCTCAATGCAGGTCCGATCGTCTGGTGCCCGCGCTGTTGCGCGCGGTTACAAGCAATTGACGGAACGGATGTCGGCCAAGATCAGGGCTGCCTCCGAGCTCGCCTTCTGTGTTCGGGGGAAGGGTCGCTTCTCGGCCGAGCGGCGCTCGACCATCCCGACACCACGGGGGCGACGGTTGCTCGATGCGGCCCGAGGCCTGTCGGTCGATCTGGCCGATGCCGAGTCGGGCGATGGCCTGATGGCACGCGGACTCTCTGAGCGTGAAGCCGGGCTTGCTCAACTCGTCGCTGGCAAGACCTACAAGGAATGGCGCTCAGCTCATCGCCTAAGACGGTTGAACATCATGTTGCTCGGGCCCGACAGAAACTGCCGGTCGGGCTGAGTTTCGGCGGTTGCTGCGGCGTCGGAGGATTGAGCTTTGAGCCGCCAGATGGCAAACCACCAGTGTAAGGGACTGAGTCTGATTGGCGGGCTGTGGCGTCGGCGTAGTGTCGTCTCTATCAGAAGCAGACACACAAACAACCACCTGTTGGAGGGAAACAAATGGCAATCAGCGATGTACTCAAAGACTTCATCCAGAACGTGCTGGGCGATCCGGAAGCCGCATTGGCGTACTCGATCCGGAGGCTGTTTGTTGGCCGCCGGTATCAGCGATCAGGACCTTCGGACGTCGACCTCAGCCAGACCGTGGCCGTGGTGAGCAACGAACTCAACCTGCCTGAGGCAGCTCACGACAACCTCACCCAGGTCACGCCTGTGGCTCGACCGGCGACCGTCCGCTCATCAGGGTCTGGTTCGTCGGGGTCTGGTTCGTCCGGTGGTGGGGTTCATACCGCTCCGCCTCTCCACGTGTTCACGACGGAGCAAACCATCAACGGTAGTCACGATCGTCTATGAAGGCGACGAGAACATCACTAACAACTTCGTTGATAACAGCACCGATTTCGATATCGATGTCGATGGTGATGTTCACGGCGATCTCGATCTCGACATCGACAACGAGGTCACGGGCGCAACGCTTTGGGCGACGGTTCGGTCGCGCTGGCGATGACACGGCGCTACCGGTGATGGTGCTTTGGCGGTCGGTGGTGATGTGGACGATTCGCAGCTCAACACGGTGACGGTGCGGTGATCGTGGCAGCAACTCTGGTCCGATCAGCACGGGAACCAACGGGGATCATTGCTGACGGTGATGTTGAGGACACCATCATCGGCGACGGCAACGCAGATTGGTGATGTGTCAGATAGCAACCTGGCGCTCGATGGCAGCGAGATCACGATGTCGGTACCGGCGGTGGTGATGCTGTGGTCGGTGACGGTAACCAAACTGTTCAGGGTGAAGGCAACGCTTCGTTCGGTAGTGGGGATGTGACTGACTTGGTGAGGCGACCTTCGGTGATGCGCAGGTGGGTGGTGGCGCAATTCAAGATGACATCACTAACACGACCACGGTTACTGATTCGTTCAATGATCAGTCGACGCAGACGGTGACGAACACGGATTCGTTCAATGATCAGTCGATGAATGATTCGTTTAACACCGAAGACTCGTTCAACGATGGTCTGACAATTGATCAATGATTCGTTCGATGTTGAGGATCGTTTGATACGGAGGATTCGTTTAACGCCGGACTCGTTGAACACGACCGATTCGTTTGATACGGAGGATTCGTTCAACAGCGACATGCTGAGGAGACGGTCACTACTGATGTGGTGACTCGTGGGAAGGGTCGCGCCTTCTCGGCCGAGCGGCGCTCGACCATCCCGACACCACGGGGGCGCGACGGTTGCTCGATGCGGCCCGAGGCCTGTCGGTCGATCTGGCCGATGCCGAGTCGGGCGATGGCCTGATGGCACGCGGACTCTCTGAGCGTGAAGCCGAGGTTGCTCAACTCGTCGCTGGCGGCAAGACCTACAAGGAGATCGGCGCTCAGCTCTACATCTCGCCTAAGACGGTTGAACATCATGTTGCTCGGGCCCGACAGAAACTCCGGGCCACGAGTCGGGCTGAGTTTCTCGCAGCGATTGCTGCGGCGTCGGAGGATTGAGCTGTTGAGCCGCCAGACGGCAAACCACTAGTGTCCCCCCAAGGGACTAGGGGAGTCCCCGATTGGCGGGCTGTGGCGTCGGCGTAGTGTCGTCTCTATCAAGAAGCAGAACCACACAAACAACCACCTGTTGGAGGGAAACAAAATGGCAATCAGCGATGTACTCAAAGACTTCATCCAGAACGTGCTGGGCGATCCGGAAGCCGCATTGGCGTACTCACAAGATCCGGGAGGCTGTTTGTTGGCCGCCGGTATCAGCGATCAGGACCTTCAGGACGTCGACCTCAGCCAGACCGTGGCCGTGGTGAGCAACGAACTCAACCTGCCTGAGCAGCTCACGACAACACTCACCCAGGTCAGCACGCCCGTGGCCAAGCCGGCGACCGCAGGCTCCGGCTCATCAGGGTCTGGTTCGTCGGGGTCTGGTTCGTCCGGTGGTGGGGTTCATACCGCTCCGCCTCCTCCCACGATTCACGACGTTGAGCAAACCATCAACGAGTACGTCACGATCGTCTATGAAGGCGACGAGAACATCACTAACAACTTCGTTGATAACAGCACCGATTTCGATATCGATGTCGATGGTGATGTTCACGGCGATCTCGATCTCGACATCGACAACGAGGTCACGAACGCCAACGCTTTGGGCGACGGTTCGGTCGCTGCCGGCGATGACGCGACGGGTGTCGCTACCGGTGATGGTGCTTTGGCGGTCGGTGGTGATGTGGACGATTCGCAGCTCAACACTGGTGACGGTGCGGTGCAAGTCGGTGGCAGCAACTCTGGTCCGATCAACACGGGAACCAACACGGGGATCATTGCTGACGGTGATGTTGAGGACACCATCATCGGCGACGGCAACACCCAGATTGGTGATGTGTCAGATAGCAACCTGGCGCTCGATGGCAGCGAGATCACTGATGTCGATACCGGCGGTGGTGATGCTGTGGTCGGTGACGGTAACCAAACTGTTCAGGGTGAAGGCAACAACGCTTCGTTCGGTAGTGGGGATGTGACTGACTTTGGTGAGGCGACCTTCGGTGATGGTGCGCAGGTCGCGACGAGTGGTGGCGCAATTCAAGATAATGACATCACTAACACGACCACGGTTACTGATTCGTTCAATGATCAGTCGACGCAGACGGTGACGAACACGGATTCGTTCAATGATCAGTCGATGAATGATTCGTTTAACACCGAAGACTCGTTCAACGATGAGTCTGACAATTCGATCAATGATTCGTTCGATGTTGAGGATTCGTTTGATACGGAGGATTCGTTTAACACCGAGGACTCGTTGAACACGACCGATTCGTTTGATACGGAGGATTCGTTCAATAGCGACATGTCCTTTGAGGAGACGGTCACTACTGATGTTGATGCGTCGGTTGATGCTGGTGATCACGCCGATCTCGATATCGACATCGACGACTAACACCACAGAAGGCGGCACGGCGGGTCACCCTGAAATAGGGTGGCGAGAAGCAAGGAACAGCGAGCCAGCGGGCCTCAACACTGAGGTCCGCTGACTCCGTGCCCGTACGGGCAGCGATGCAGGAGCCGTGGAGGGCACAGAGGTATATGACAACAGGACCGACTCCGAAGCGAAGCCAGACACAATCTGCCTCCAACGCCGACGTCATCGCAGCGCTCCGCTACAGCCGTGAGGCGTGCGAGACCTACGGGCGCGAGGACATCGCTCGACGGCTTACCGACTTACTACAAGCGGTCGAGAGCCCCGACGTGCGAGTGGTCGTCGTCGGTGAGTTCAAGCAGGGCAAGAGCTCCCTTATCAACGCACTGGTGCGAGAAACGATTTGTCCCGTCGACGACGACATCGCTACAGCAGTTGCAACCGCGATCCGCTACGGCCCTGAATTCAGGGCGTCGGCCGTCATCCAACCAGCCGACGACTCCGCGAGCGAGCCCGAGACCATCGAGATTGATCGGTCGGATATTCGGCTCTACACCACCGAGCTCGCTCGTTCTCGACCCGAGATCACGGTCCGTGGCGTCGAGGTCGAACTCGATCGCCCCCTTCTCAAGGAGGGGCTCATGATCGTCGACACGCCCGGTGTTGGTGGCCTCGGCTCGGCCCACTCGACCGCGGCCCTCGGCGCACTGAGCCTGGCCGACGCCGTGCTCTTCGTCACCGATGCATCCCAAGAGCTCACGCGAACCGAACTCGACTTTCTGCGCCAGGCCCGAGACCTCTGCCCCAACATTGTCCTGCTTCTCTCCAAGATCGATTTCTATCCGGCGTGGCGCAAGGTCGAAGACCTCAACAAGGGGCATTTGCAGCGAGCCGGTATCGAGCTGCGGATCATCCCGGTGTCGTCCGCTCTCCGAGACTTCGCCGTGAAGCGCAACGACAAGGCGCTAAACAACGAATCAGGCTTTCCCGTCCTGATCAACATCATCAAGAACGAACTCATCGATGCGGCCGGCCTCGCCGATCGACACCGGGCGAGCAAGGAAATCACCGCGGTCGGCGAACAACTCGCTGCCCAGTTCTTGTCAGAAAAGCAGGCGCTCGAAGACCCCGAAGCGGCGGCGGCCGTTATCCGCGAGCTCACCGAGGCGAAGGAGAAACTCGACGAACTCCAGAGCCGAGCCTCGCGTTGGAGCACGACCTTGTCCGACGGCTTCGCTGATCTCAGCAGCAATGTCGAGTTCGACTTCCGTGCCAGGATGAAGACCGTGGTTACCGAGGTCGATGCCGCGCTCGAACAGGTTGACCCCCTCGATACGTGGGCCGAGATGATGCCGTGGCTCGTCAACCGGGTCTCCGGTGAGGTGGTTGCGAACTATCGGTACCTGACCGAGCAGTCCGCGGCACTCGGCGCCGACATCGGCTCTCACTTCGACTTTGCCGGCGAGAAGGCGTTCGAAAGTCTCGAGATCGACAACCCGCTGAAGGTGCTCGGAAACATTGCGCCGAGCAACGACATCGACTTGAAGCAAACAACGGTGGCGGCAAAGGGCCTGACCCTGCTTCGCTCGTCGTATTCGGGCGTGCTGATGTGCACCATGATCGGTGGCATGGTCGCCGTACCGATGGTGACCCCATTTGCGCTTGGCGCAGGGCTCCTGCTTGGCCGAAAGGGCGTCAAAGACGAGGCGGCGCGACTCGTTGCCCAGCGCCGAGCGCAGGCTCGGCAGGCGGCCCGGAAGTACTGTGACGACGTGACCTTCATGGTCAACAAGGACAGCCGTGACACGCTCCGGCGAATCCAGCGCTCCTTACGCGACTTCTACAGCGAACGTACGAAGGAGCTTCAGCGATCGACCGCAGAAGCCCGCAAGGCGGCGGCTCTGGCCGAGAAGATCACGACGACTGAGCGAGCCAATCGACTCCACGTCATCGACAACGAACTGAAGCGGATCGCAACCCTCCGAACGCGGGCTGCCCAATTGGTGGAGGGTCGATCATGAGCGAAGAAAGCCAGCCACTCATCGCCCAGGCGAGAGCGCTCACGATTCGGGCTCAGGGGGTTCTGCCCGACGCTGGACCGGAACTCGAGCGGATTCTCGCTCGGATCGACGAGCCGCTGCGCGTTGCGATTGCCGGCAAAGTAAAGGCCGGTAAGTCGACGCTGCTCAATGCCCTCGTAGGCGAGAAGCTCGCGCCCACCGATACGGGTGAGTGCACGAAGGTCGTCACCTGGTACCGCGACGGCCACACGTATGAGGTCATGGTGCATCCCAGTGGTCCCGGACCGGCCAAGCAGGTGCCATTCCGGCGTGATGGCGGCGCAGTCGACATCGACCTCGGCGGGATGCTCGCCGACGACATCGCTCGTATCGATGTGTCGTGGCCATCGTCGAGCCTTCGAAAGATGACGCTCATAGATACACCAGGCGTCGACTCTGTCAACGCCGAGATTGGTGCCCGGTCGGTGAAGTTCCTCGACTCGTCGGAAGAAAGCACCGAGGCCGATGCGGTGCTCTATCTCATGAAGCACATGCACACCTCTGACCTTCACCTCTTGGAGGCCTTCCACGATGACGAGGTGTCGAGCCCCAATCCCGTGAACGCCATCGCAATCTTGTCGAGAGCTGACGAAATCGGTGTGGGTCGCCTTGACTCAATGGCCTCCGCCCGCCGCATCGCGTCACGGTACGAAGACGACCCAAAGCTTCGTCGGCTTGTCCAAATCGTCATGCCGGTCGCTGGTCTCTTGGCCGAAACGGCCAAGACGCTCACCCAACTCGAGTTTTCTCAACTCCGCGAGCTTTCGGCCGTGCCGCCCAAGGAGATCGAAGTCCATCTGCTCTCAGCCGATCGTTTCATCGAGGCGCGGGCCGACACGCCCCTGACATCGCTCGATCGGGCCAATCTGCTGGACCGCTTCGGGCTGTTCGGCATTCGCCTTGCTCTTCCGCTGCTCCGCCGAGAAGTTGTCACCACGTCGTCGGAGCTGTCCGATGAGCTTGTTCAACGCTCCGGATTGGTCGACTTGCAACAGATCCTGGCCACGCTGTTTGTCGATCGAGCCGACGTACTAAAGGCCCGAAGTGGGCTGCTCGCCGTCGAGCGCCTGTGTTTGCGGGATCGAAACCGACCCGGGGTCGACCAACTGCTGGTCGAAGTCGAGCGGATCGTGGCGAGTGCCCATCCGTTCAAGGAGCTCTCGAGTCTTGCCGCGCTGCGAGGCGGTGCCGTCAAGGGGAAGAAACCCGATCTGCTCCGTCTCGAACGAGACCTCGGCGCCACCGGTACGACGCCCTGGCAGCGACTCGGCCTCGCGGCAACCGCCGACGAGAACGAGCTCAGAACAGCCACGTACAGCGAGATCGCGTCGCTCCAGCGTCTCGCCGAATCGCCGTTCTCCAACCACGATCTTGCTGCCGCGTGCCGTGTTGCGATTCGGAGCATGGAAGCACTGCTGGTAGCTGAGCCAGCGCCATGAGGAGCGATGGCCGTGCGGCGACTCAGGGGTCGATAATTTCGTCCGGAACCGGTTCCTCGAAGTCGATCGCCTCAACGGCTTCAGCAGCCTCTGCCTCAAAGGGCTGGTCGGGATCGTCGTCGTGGATGAACCCGTCGTCAGCATCGAAGCCGTCATCGAGATCGAAGTCGTCGAACCCATCGTCGAAATCGTCGTCGAGTTCGTCGTCGAGATCCGCGTCGTCGCCATCAGTCGAGGCGTCAACGTCGTCGTCGACCGCTGCATCGTCGGCGAACGCGCCGAGGCCAAAGACGCTGAGAAGGCTGGCGTCCAGATGAGCGTTCGAATAGGTTTCGTCGGCACTCTCCGGGCCGTCGAGCGGCGCGTCGTCGAGGGGGATATCGCTCTGCTCTACCAGGAACGACGACAGCGCGTCGGCCACATGCAGCGGACTCGTGTCGGCGTAGTGCAACAAGGCATCAGCGAGCGAGCCGGGATCGAGGCCGTCGAACCCACCTGCGTTCAGCCGGTCGTCGATGGCATCAGTGAGTCCCCCAGTTGGGTTGATGTCGGCCAAGAATTGGTCGATTTGATCCCGGAGAGACATACCATCAGGCTACGACGACCACCGTCTCGACGAATCGGGGATTCCCCCAATTCGCTTAGGGGATCCAGTGGCCATCAACGACTTATCGGAGGGAAACATGGGCTACCAACTTGGTATTGACCTAGGGACGACGTACACCGCCGCAGCTGTCTTTCGAGACGGGGATTCACGAATCTTCCCGCTCGGGGGTCGATCAGCCTCGATGCCATCGGTCGTGCACTTGCGCGAAGACGAGACGGTACTGACCGGCGAGGCGGCTGTCCGACGAGCCATTACCGAACCTGACCGGGTGGCGGGAGTTCAAGCGTCGACTGGGCGACTCGGCGCCCATCATCGTTGGTGGTAGCCCCTACTCGGCCGAAGCGCTCATGGCCCGCGTGCTCAAGTACGCCATTGGTGAAGTTGAAAAGCGCGAAGGCGAGCCCCCGAGCCGGGTCGCAGTGTGCCACCCGGCTAACTGGGGTGAGTACAAGATCGACCTGCTCAAGCAAGCGGTTCGCATTGCGGGACTCGACCCTCGAGACACGGTGTTGCTGACCGAACCCGAGGCCGCGGCGATCTACTACGCGTCACAGCAACGCGTCGACAAGGGTCAGATCGTTGCCGTTTATGACCTTGGTGGCGGCACATTCGACACTGCGATCTTGCGCCGAACCGACGACGGCTTCGAAATCCTCGGCCGCCCCGAAGGGATCGAGCGCCTTGGTGGGATCGACTTCGATGCTGCGGTCTTCGCTCATGTCGCTCGCTCGATCGGATCGGCGCTCGACGACCTCGACTCCGACGACCCCATCGCCGTAACCGCGGTGGCCCGCCTCCGCCAAGATTGCGTCGAAGCGAAAGAAGCGCTGTCGGCCGATACCGACGCCACCATCCCCGTGATGCTGCCCAACTTCCAGACTGAGGTTCGTATAACTCGGTCCGAATTCGAAGCCCTCATCCGTCCTGCCCTCGCCGACAGTATCGACGCGATGAAGCGGGCGATGGAATCGGCGGGGGTTGCTGCCGACGATGTGTCGCGAGTGCTTCTAGTTGGTGGATCAAGCCGCATCCCACTCATTTCGCAGATGGTGTCGAGCGGCCTTGGCCGCCCGGTGTCCGTCGACGCTCACCCCAAACACGCCATCGCGATGGGAGCGTCATACGCCGCGAGCGACGAGATGGCTCTACCGCGGCCGACGCCAGCTGGCGTTGCTCCGGTTGCGGCGGTCCCTCCGGTCGAGGCAGTGCCGACGCCAGTTCCCGCTCCGGTCGTCGAAGCAGAACCGATCATTGAACCACCGAGCGTTGAACCACCGCGCGTCGAGGCACCGAGCGTTGAGCCACCGAGCGTTGAGCCACCGCAACCTCGGCCGGTTCCCCGTGAAGAATGGGCAGCCCCCACCGCACCCCAACCGGTTTCAACGCCGCCTTCCGCCGCGCCGCCGGAAACAACTCGGGCCGCAGGCGATGGTGGGGGGTCGAAGCTGCCGATGCTGATTGGCGCCGGTGCCGCAGTCCTCGTCCTTGGTATTGGCGGGTTCTTCGGCCTGAAGGCCCTCGGCGGCGACAACGGGGGCGGTGTCGATAGCGCGTCCACCACGGTGGTCACCGAGCCGCCCAACAGCACAAGCTCCACCACCGAGGCGACCACGACGACGACAGAGTCGTCGGTTTCGCTGGCCTCGGTCTCTGCGTTGCTAACCGACCTCGATCCATTCCAAAACGAGGTAACGCCTACCGTTGACGGAAACGAGGTAACCCTCACCGGCACGGTTGCCAACAACGAGGCCAAGGCGGCGCTGATGGCTGCCGTGGCTGGTCTCGAAACCAGCCCAACGATCCAAGACAACGTTGAGGTCTTACCAGCAGACGAAGAGTGTTCTGACCTCATCAAGGAGCAGCCGCACTGGGTGTGCCTGGCCTCGGCGACGATCAGCGCCGACAATGTCATCACCATCGACTACATCTCGGAGTTCGGCAACGACCCCTTTGCGATCAATGGGGGCTACCACCTGCACGTCTTCGGGGGCGATATCGATCCGGCAACAGCTGGCGCGGCCGGTGATGCGTCCGTCGGTGGCAGCCGATGGCTGGTGTGGACACGCCCGACACGGTCACCGCTAACGCGGCCGATATCTACGCCGGTGATACTCCCGAGAAGGTATGCGCCCGAATCGCCACGCCAAACCACACGCTCGAGTCACTCGACTCGGGCCAGTGCGTCCCGCTCGTTCAGGAGTAGCGGTCCTCGACTGATTGGAGCCACTCCTCGATCTCGCTTGGAGTGGCCCGATCAAGGCTATAGATGGCGGTCCAACGGGTTCGACACAGTGGATGACACAACACCCGGAGGGTCCGGAACGCCGTCACTCGGCCGGGGTTTCCCTGGAGGAAGTTGACGACGCGACTCGATCCGTGTGTGGTCACAATCTCGAGCCGCCGGAGTCTGCGCAGCTGGCCTCGAATCCGACTCGCCCCCGGGGGAGCGTGAACGCGACGTCGTTCATCCAGACACGATCGAACCAACCCTTTAGCATTGCGGGCTGGCCACCAAACCAGGTCGGGTAGACGAGCACAAGCCGCTCACACCATTGCAGCGCATCGAAGTGATGCGCCAGGCTGGGTCGGTTTGCGGGTGAGCCAAGGTGATCGAGTTTCTCGGTCCGGCTCATGACAGGGTCGAACCCTTCGGCGTACAGATCGATGACCTTTACCTCATCGCCCGCGGCCTGGAGACCGGCGAGCGCGCTCGAAGGCCGCTCGCAGGAGGCTGTCTTGCCGGGGATGGCACACGACGACAAGGGTGTTCATATCGTCGCCACCTTGATGCGGGCTTCGTGGAGAAAGTCGGTTCGTTCGAGCGCGGTTCGGCTGTCGAGTCGGTCGAGCGCGAGATACGTCGTGCGGCAACGGCGCGAGCAGACGAGGCGAACCGTTCGCATGATCGTCCGTTTTCCGGCGTTGGTGAGCAGGAAGGTCTGATAGCGGGGTGAGCCCGTGGTGGTGACAACGATCAGTCGCCGAACCTGACGCAGGTTTGGGCGCACCTTGTTGTGTCGCCCCAAACGAAAGGCGACGCCGGGAAGGAATACTCGATCGAGCCAACCCTTGAGGATGGCGGGAAGGCCGGCCCACCAGGTCGGGTAGACGAAGACCAGGGCCTCAGCTTCACGCAGGAGGTCGATGTAGCGAGCGACGAGCGGGTCGGGGTGATCGGAGGCGACCTCAAGATACCGACGGTGTGTGTCGGCGTCCATCACCGGGTCGAACCCGTCGGCGTACAGATCGATCAGCGTGACGTCGTGGTTGCGTTCTTCCAACCCAGCGCAGACGCTGTCGCGGAGCGCGGCACCAAAGGAGTCTTGGTCGGGATGGGCGAATACGACGAGGCATTTCATCGCCGATGATCGTACCGGAACGCCGACCGTCGGTTCAGAATTCTCTGCCACCACAGATTGCGGATAGCCTGCGGCGGTGTCGTCCACCCGCGAACGGTTCTCACGAGGGCTCAAGGCGCTGTTCGTGTCGAAGTTCGTCGTCACGATCGCCATAGGCATCCAGGTCACCATTGTCGGGCTGCAGGTTTTTGAGTTGACCGGAAGCAAGCTGCAGCTTGGTCTCATCGGGCTGACCGAGTTTGTGCCGACGGCGCTTCTTTCGCCGTTCACCGGCTCGTTCGCCGATCGATTCGACCGCCGAAAAGTGTTGGCGGCGGGGCTGGCCGGCGAGCTTGCGGCGGCGGTCCTGCTGTTCATCCACGCAGCGACCGACCCATCGACCGTGTTCCCGATCTATATCTACGTGTTCCTCTTTGGCATCTCGTGCGTTCGTTTCACCCCCTGCGGGCGCTGCCTTTCGATCTGAGCCCGCCGTCGCTGGTCGAACGGGTTGTCGCCATGCAATCGCTGACATTCCAGATCGCAATGATTACTGGCCCGGTTCTGGGCGGGTTCCTCTATGTCGTGTGGGAGGCCCTGCCCTACCTTGTCGCCTCCCTACTTCTGGCGCTCGGCATCGCCGTGCTGAGCATCGTGCCTGACGTCAAAGTCGAAAAGCTCGTGGCGAGTGTCGGGGTTCGGGGGACGATCTCTGACGCGAGAGAAGGGCTTCGCTTCGTCCGGCGGACCCCGGTGCTGTTTGGGGCGATCTCCCTCGACCTTTTTGCGGTGTTGTTTGGCGGTGCCGTTGCGTTGCTTCCCGCCATTGCGACCGAGCGGCTTGGCGTCGGCGCTATTGGCTTTGGCTGGCTGCGAGCATCGGTCGGCATGGGGGCCGCGTCGGTCTCATTTGCGCTCACGGCCAAGCCGGTGAGCCGTCATGTGGGCACCGTCCTGATGGCGGCTGTTGCCGTCTTCGGTTTGGCCACGGTCGTACTCGGTCTGACGACCTCGTATGCCGTTGCGTTCATTGCACTCTTCGTGTTGAGTGGCAGCGATTCGATCTCGGTCTTCATTCGCAGCACGGTTGTCCCGATGGCAACACCGCCCAATATGCGAGGCCGAGTCCTAGCGACAGAGAACGTGTTTATCGGCGCATCCAATGAGCTCGGCGCCTTTGTGTCCGGTGTCGCGGCGTCGCTCCTTGGCCTCGTTGGCGCCGTTGTTCTTGGTGGCACGGCGACACTGGCGGTGGTTGGTCTGTGGTGGGTTTTCTTTCCGGCCCTCCGCTCGATTGATCGATTCTCCGAGGTGCTACCTGTTGCTCCAGCGCCCGACGTGCTAGACCCGAAGGCGTGACGCTCAGCGAGAAAAGCCCACTCGACAAGCTGGATGCGATGGCGATGGAGGCGGTGGAGCTTGCCCCTGGTCTCGACCATCTCGAGATCTACACGATGAAGGGGTTGTTGAGCGTGCTCTGGCATGGTGCCGACTCGCTGGAAGACGTGGTCGTCTGCGTCGGCGGAGCCATGGGCGGGATGCTCGGCCCCGACGGCGGCGGCTATCAGAAACTGGGCCGCGGCTTCTTGAACACAACATCGGCACCCTACGAGTCAGCTACCGAAAGCCGAACGATCTGTCGATGTGCGTGCATGACACGCTTGCCGTCATGGAGCTGGCGGCTCGTCACGGAGCGAAACGGTTCATCACCATCGGGCACTCCTTTGGCGGTGCTGTCGCCATTCAGGCGGCGGCGCACCTCGACGCCGACTCGGTTCCGGGCGTGGTGACGCTGGCGACCCAATCAGCTGGCTGCGAGGCAGCCGACCGCCTTGGTGACCGCAATCTCCTCTTCATCCACGGCACCAACGACACGATCTTGGCGCACCATTCGAGCGAGATGGTGCGGTTTCTGGCCGGGACCGGTGAGCTCTGGCTCATTCCCGACGCCGACCACCTCCTGCGGCCAGCAGGTAACGAGATTGTCGAGCGCCTGGTTACGCACGTACCCGCGGTATTTGCTCAGGCCGACGCCAAACGCAACTCGTAGACCGTGTCCCACCGCTTGCCCGTCACCAGAAACGTGTCGGTCTCGGCCCGGTAGGCGATGCCGTTGAGGACGTCGTTGGCAGCGTCGCCAACGACGTCGGGGACCAGTGCGGCGAGGTCGAGGGTCGCCGTGACCGTGCCACTGGCCTGGTCGATCATCACGATGGAGGAAGTCTGGTAGACGTTGGCGAACACGACGTCGCCGACACATTCGAGCTCGTTGAGGTTGTCCAGCTCCGCGCCGTTGATGGTCACGGTCACTGAGTGGATCGTTTGAAGATCAGCCGGTTGACGGAAGCGCAGCGTCGACGATCCGTCGCTCGTCACCAGAAGTGCGCCGTTGAAGCACAAACCCCAACCCTCGGTGTCGAGGGCGAGCGCCCGTTTCTCGTCGAGGGTCGATCGGTCAGCCACGAACACCACACCGTTCTGCCACGTGAGTTGGTAGAGCTCGTCACCAACAACTGTGAGCCCTTCACCGAATGCATCGTCGGGAAGCGATGCCTTGGCGAGGACGGTGCCGGTGGCGAGATCGACGATACGCCGCTCTGATTCTCCGTATTGGCCGACACTCTCGTAGAGCACGCCGTCGTGGACTTCAAGTCCCTGCGTAAAGGCGGATGGGTCGTGGGGGTAGGTGGCGACGACCTCGAAGCTGAGTGCGCCGCCCAAGGTGGGCACGCTGTCGCTGTTGGCTCCGGGCGATGTGGCCGGATTGACGACCGTCGATGCTGGCCCCGCTGGTCCGCCGGTCGTCGGCACTGGTGTGGTCGATGCAGCGCTGGACCCACAACTGGCTGCGGCCGACGCGATAGCGACCCAGACAAGCAGCGATCGGGTGGTCGGCCAAGGCATCGGCTCAAGCTACAAGATCGCTGACTCGATGGGTTAGCGTGGCCAAGGCAACGAGGCTTGAATCGAGGAACAAGTATGACGATGACATCCGAGCGAAGCGGGTTCGAACCGGCCCACCTTCACGCCGAAGCGGCGAAGGGATTGCCCGACACCGTCGCGTTACGCCGTCTCATCCACGCCGAGCCTGAGCTCGGTCTCGATCTGCCTCGGACCCAGGAGAAGATTCTGGCCGCCCTCGAGGGCCTCGGTCTCGACATCGTGACCGGCACCGCGCAGTCCTCGATCGTTGCGACGCTGAAAGGTGGCGGCGACGGCCCGACCATTCTTTTGCGAGGCGATATGGATGCCTTGCCCATGCCCGAAAACACGGGTCTCGACTTCAGCAGCACCATCGACAACCGCATGCATGCGTGCGGCCACGACGCCCACGTGGCGATGCTGGTTGGGGCGGCAAAAATCCTCGTCGACCGCCGAGCCGAGCTCAACGGCAACGTCAAGTTCTTCTTCCAACCGGGCGAGGAGGGCTACGCCGGAGCTGCGCTCGCCCTTGAGGAGGGCCTCCTTGCGGATGGCGACGTGACGGCTGGCCTCGCGCTACATATCGATCCGACCCAGCGAGCCGGTTCGTTGACCACGAAACCAGGGCCGATCATGGCCTCGGCCGACGAACTCTTCATCAACATCATCGGCAAGGGCGGGCACGGTTCGTCGCCACACGGCGCCATCGATCCGATTGTGGTCGCCGCAACCATCGTGACGGAACTGCAGACTGTCGTGACCCGCACCGTCGACGTGTTCGCGCCCGCTGTTCTGACGATCACAAGCTTCCACTCCGGTACGACGACAAACGTGATTCCCGAGCGGGTCGAGCTTTCGGGCACGCTCCGCACCGTGTCGGAGCGGACGAGAAACCAGATGCACGAGTCGATCCACCGGGTCGTCACTGGCATCGCCGCAGCCCACGGTTGTACGGCCGAGGTCGAGATTCGGGTCGGCTATCCCGTCACCGAGAACGACCCCGAGTTCGTTGCCTTCGCCGCCGATGTGCTGCGCGACCTCGTCGGTCCCGAGAATGTTCGGATCACAACCAGTCCGATCATGGGGGCAGAGGACTGGAGTTACGTCTTGCAGCAGATCCCGGGCGCCATGGTGTTCTTAGGGGTGCGACCGCCCGAACTCACCGCCCAAACCGCCACCGCGTGTCACTCCAACCGCATGATGATGGACGAGGACGCCATGGCCGTTGGGTCAGCGGCCTATGCCGCTGTCGCGATGCGCTATTTGAGCTAGCGATGGCTAGCCAGCGGCGGCGAAGGAGATCTCGAAGAGGCTGGGCCAGCGTTTGCCCGTGATGAAAAACGTGCCAGTCCGCTCGTTGTAGGCAATACCCGAGAGCGTGTCTTCGGGGGCGAGGCCCTCGGGGACGAGTGCGGTCAGATCGGCCGTGGCTGTGACTTGGCCTTGACGGTTGAACTGGACCAGCGTGTTGGACGGCCACACAACCGCCCATAGCTGGTCGCCAACGCATTCCATTTCGCCCAGTTGGGTGAGTGGCGTGCCGTCTTGGGTGACCGTCATGGTGCCGGTCTCAAGGAAGCTCATCGGATCGCGGAGGCTGACGGTGTTGGCCCCGACGCCGACGTAGAAGATTTCGTCGGTGGCGCACACGCCCCAGCCCTGGGCGGGGTAGTCGAAGCGGCCGATCTCCTTGAGGTCGATGGGGTCAAAGAGGATGGCCACCGACTCATTGCGGGTGACCTGGATGCCGGTGTCGGCTGTGAACGACAAGCCGCTGCCCCAATGCTCGGGCTGGAGGGCTTCCTGGATGTTGATCGAACCGGAGGCGATGTCGATGATGCGTCGGCTGGAGGCGCCGTAGAGGCCGGTGGCCTCGACCAAGGAACCGTCGTAGAACTCCAGGCCTTCGGTGTAGGCGGTGGGGTCGTGGGGGTACGTGGCGACCACGGTCGCGTTGAGCGGACCGGCCAAGCTCGGGAGTGGCGCGAGCGTTGTCTCGGCGCCAGTCGCGGGTTCGGTGGTGTCGGATGTTGGTGTCGTGTCACCCGTTGGTGCCGTGGTTGAGCTTGACCCGGCGTCGGTGGTCGGGGTTGTACCGTCGTTGGGCGCCGTCGTGGCGACGGGCGGAAGTGCCTGGGAAGAAATCGCACTGTCCAGGCTGCCACACCCAGTGATCGCCAAACTGGCTGTCGCCAGCACCGCTAGGTTTGCGAGAACCGTGATCCGCCTCATGGTGCTCGTTATCCGAGGAGTCGGGCTTTGGCGGCACGAGATCGTGCCAGCAATGCCTCGGGAATGAGGCTTGCTTCGCCGCTGGCGCCCGCGGCCGCGGGAGCATCGCCGCCAGCGCTAACGGCGCCTACGGCGCTTGACTCGGCGGCCTTTGCTCGTTCGGCCCGCTCGGTCCACTCGTCGAGCTGGGCAGGGCGCACCAGAGCGTTGTGATCGACATGGCCAACGAGTTCACCGTCGTCAAACCGGACCCAGTAGCGCATCCATGGTCCGACACCATTGACGAGCTTGACCTTGGCGTTCGCCCCCTCGGGGATGCCGTGAACAACCTGGGTCGTCACAACCTTTTCACCCTTGCGGAACGGGGTATCGAGTGTGGGTGTCTTCTTGGCCATGGATGCTCCCTGAAGGGTCCGGCGTTCGCAGCGAATAGGTGGATCTCGTTCGAGCGGCAGCCCGGTCGGAAACACGCCAGGCCACAGACTAACGGGACAAGCCTCGCACCGACACAGGAACAGTACCCAGCCAGCACCAAGCGGCCACGCCGGTCGCGGCGCGACCTACCCCTGGGCAGCGCTCGTTCAATCGACTAGGTTCGGCCTATGGACGAGCTAGGCAGTTTCTCCGTCAGTCTGAATGTCGCCGATCTGGGTGCGTCGATGGCGTTCTACCAAACGCTTGGGTTTCGCCAGATAGCGGGCGAGGTCGAACAGAACTGGGCGATCCTCGCCAGCGGTTCAACGATCATCGGCCTCTTTCAGGGGATGTTTCCGACCAACATTTTGACGTTCAATCCCGGCGGCGCGCCCGATGAGACCGACCCAGACTTCACCGACATTCGCGACATCCAGAAACGGCTGGTCGAAGCGGGGATCGAACTCAGCACCACGGTCGAGGGTGACCGCGGCCCTGGCCACTTCATGTTGAGCGATCCGGATGGCAACCAGATCTTGTTCGACCAGCACCGCTAGGCGTTGGTGTGTCGTTTTCGTGCCTCCGGTGGGATTCGAACCCACGCTCTTCGGATTAAAAGTCCGCTGCCTTACCGCTTGGCTACAGAGGCGACGGGCGACAGGCTAGCCAATTTGACCGGCTGATTTGCACGCGGTGACCCCTCGAAGGTCGTGTGGGCTGTAAACATGGGAGCAATGAACGCCCGATTCCGGACTGCTTTGCCAGCGACCCTGCTCGCCTGCGCCCTTGTTTTCCTTAGCGCCTGCGCCGAGTTGGGTGAGCCCGACCTCGGTGCGGCTCCCGGCGACGTCGCCCAACCTGCCATCGACATTGCCGACGCTCCCGCGAAGGCTGAAGGTGACGCGTCGACCGTTTCGACGATCCCGGCCTTCATGCCAGAACGACCAAGTGGCTACGTGCCGGAGCTACTTGTTTCGTCGGCCGACAGTGTTGGTTTGCTCACGGCTGGAACAATCAAACCCCTGACATTCGCCGCCGTCGATACTGGCGCCACCTTGGCGCTCGACGACTTTTTCGGCGGTGTCGTCATCGATGCGCCCGGCGGCGGCACGCTCTGGTTCGCGGAAGAATCCGATGCCGGCATCACGATCGGCGATGGCGGTGATCGCCTGCTCGATGTCGGCTTCAGCGGCTCGAGCGTTGCGCTTTTCGCCACCTCACCCCGTGAGATCGTTAGCTACGACTTGGTTTCGGGTAATCGAGAAGCGTTCGCAACGTTCGCCGACACGGAGTCGGTACTCGACCTGACCTCGGGTGGCGGCCTCTTCGTCGTTGCGCTGGCCGATGAGGCCTGTGGCCAGCTTGCGTTCCGCAACAGTTCCGGCGAGCCAGTGAGCCTGCGAGCTCCGCAGGTCTCCGACTGTCCTGTGCTCAAACTGCCGTCGTTCACCCACGTTGCGACGACACCGAGCGGTGACTTCTACGCCTATACACAGGTGAGTTACCGCTCCGACGGCGTGATCGAACTCACGGAGGCTGTCGTGACGGAGACCGCAACCGGAAGCACGATCCGGTTCCCAATCGCAGGTGTCAGCGAAGAGGTCACCTCGCTCACCTTCGACGGCACTCGGATTGGGTTTACACGCGAGACGGAGCGCCCCACCGAAGTCGTCGTGATCGATATTGCGAAGCCCGATCAGCCGAAGGTCGTGGTTGCGCCCGACGCTGCCGCTGTGAGGTTTGCCCGAATTCCGCTACGGGTTGGCGGCGTCAATGAGTAGTCTCAACCCGTGCAAGCGAATCAGCCAGTGTCGACATCCGAGTTCGAGGCCAGTGAGCGGCCATCCGGTGAACCAGCGCCAGCATTGCCAACGATGGGCGATCTCCATGCCTTGAGCGACGATCTCGACTCGATCGACCAGACGCTGGCCGAGCTCGAAGCCGAGTAGCGGCGTCGCACGCGGCGCGCGCTTACGCTCCGCTTGACTCCACCGCCCGGAACACTCGCATGAAGTTTTCGCCCCAAATCTTGGCGATGTCCGCGGCCCCGTAGCCGCGCTCGACGAGGGCGGCAGTGAGGTTGAGCGAATCGCCCGCGTCGCCAAGGCCGCCGATTCTGCCGCCACCGTGGTTGTAGTCGTTGCCGATGCCGACGTGATCGACGCCAACGCGCTCGACGACGTAGTCGATGTGGCGCACCATGTCGGCGACGCTGCCGGCACCGATGACACCCATGATCGCCATCTGGAACGCATGCTTCTGCTTGTTGTCGGCGAGCTCCCAGTAGAGCTCGTAGGGGTAGCTGTAGTCGGGGGCCAGGCCGTACTCACGGCGAACAGCGGCGATACCCGAGCGAACCTCGGTCGAAGAAAGCTCGACCAACGACGGGCCGAACGCGCCGATGTGGATCACGCCCCCGGTCTCGGCGATCCGATCGATCTCCTCGTCGGAGAGGTTTCGGGCCACGTCGGACATCGCTCGGATATTCGAGTGGCTGGCGATCACCGGAGTGGACGAGAGGTCAATCGTTTGGAGGGTCGCGGCCTTGGACATCTGGGAGACATCGACGATTCCACGAAGCGCGTTGATCCGTTCGATCGCCGCTCGACCGAGGGCGGACAACCCACCGTGTTCCTCGGTTGGTTCGTAGGAAGCGGTTCGACCGTGGAAGATCGGTCGCGACGAATCGCAGTAGTCGTTGTGGCCCATGTGGACAAGGGAGAAAACTCGGCAACCAGCGCGGTAGAAGTCATCGAGTGCCTCGACGTTGCCTTGGAGCGATCGTGCGTTTTGAAACCCAAGGACGATTGCGGTTCGGCCGGTGTGGCGGGCCGCGACGATTTCATCTGCGGTGGTGGCGAGCGCCAGCGTTTCGGGGTTCTCGCTAACCATGGCCAGAATGGCGGCGAGCTTCTCGTCGGCCATGGCTCGACCGGCCGCATCGTACGCGGGCTGGCGTGGCGCCCAGTCGACGGCAACGCACATCACCACGGCACCGACGCCGCCGGCGACGAGTTTCTCGGGGGCCACGAGCGAACGGCCATCGGGTCCAAGCATCAGCGAATTCGTTGGGTCGAGAATGATGTCGGCGTGAGCGTCGAGCACGAGGCATTGGCGATGGATGGCGTGTGCCTGGGCGAGTGCCTCCGGGCTGGTGTTCGTTGTGGGCTGGGGCATGATCGAGTCTTGCACACCGAGCGAGGCGGGCCGAATGTGACCCGAGGGTCTGGTGGGAGTACGAGCTAGTGGGATTGGGGGCCAGACCCCCACGATTGGGCGATAAGGAAACCACGTGCCCGTTCCGCCCGTGGATAGCGGTTGACGAGTTCCCAGAAGTCGTGGCCATGGCCAGCCTCGTCGAGGTGCGCCAATTCGTGGACGATCACATAGTCGATGACCCACTCAGGAAAGCGGGCGAGCCGATCGGACAGGCGAACGGTTCGCTCCGATGGGGTACACGATCCCCACCGTCCCGCCTGGTTCGACACCCATCGGATGCTGTCGGGGCGTTGGAGCCCGTACCGGGCGGCTAATTCACGAGCACGTTGATCGAGGTCGAGTTGGCTGCTGTCGGCCTTCCGTCGGAACTTCTCGGAGAAATACTGGACGAAGTCGGCCTCATCCTTGGCGGAGACGTGGCTCGGGATTCGGATCTCGAGGCGGTTTCCGACGAGCGTTGCCTGCGCTGTCTTGCGACGCTTTGCACTACGCGTAACGACTACCTCGAACGCCGGAGGTGCCGGCGCCGGCTCGGTGATACGTGGGTCATCCAGGTCGAGTTGTTGGTCCACGTCTAGAGCCGTTCGTCGTTGGCGCCTTCCGGACTTCCGCCCGTTGGCTCGCCAATGAGTCGGAGGCGATCACCCAGGGACCACGATGTCTTGTCGGCGTGGACGATGCGGCCGCCAACATTGGGCACCCGGCCCTCTACCTGTCCGAAGGTTTCTTCGATGCTATGGATGACACCGCCATGGGTGACGACCAGCATCGTGGCGTCCGCATACTCATTGGCGAGTTGATGGAGCGCCTGAAGCACTCGCTTTTCAAGCGCGTCGCCGGGTTCGAAGTCGTCGGGGCGGCGGCCGGCCGCGAGCCAACCGGGGTACTGGGCCTCGATCTCTTCCACCGTGAGACCAGACCAACTGCCGGCGTTTCGTTCGCGTAGATCATCGACGGCGATGATGGGTCCGACCCCGATGGAGTCGGCAATGATCATCGCCGTTTCCATGGCCCGGAGCTGGGGAGACGCAATCACGAGGTCGACCTGTCCAATGGATCTGGCTGCCTCGAACGCCTGGCTGCGGCCCAGCTCAGACAACGGCGGATTTGCCTGTCCCTGCCAGCGGCGTTCGGCGTTCCAGGTGGATTGGCCGTGTCGAACGAGGAAAAAAGTGGTCACCACGTGACCGTACAGGAGGGGTACCACACTTGCCTGCCTCAGCTGACTGGTCGTGGGTTTGCCGCTCGCACAAACCTGGGGGCATTCGGCACCTATGCTGGCCGGATGGTAACGCTCCGACTTTTCGCCCAAGCCCGCGAGGCGGCGGGAACGAATCGGCTTCAGTTTGACGAGGCGCAGGTGGCTACCGTTGGCGATGTCATCGACCAAGCCATCCTTTCGGTTGGCGGCGACTTTTCGACAGTCGTGGGGATGTGCCGGATCTGGCGCAACGGGGAACAGGCTGAGCGAACTGACGCCGTTGCCACCGGGGATGAGGTGGCGCTCCTTCCGCCGGTGTCGGGCGGATGACCGCCCCTCAGGCTGGTGGTGAGCGGCGCCAGCGTCGCGATGCACTGGCCCGACAGCGGGCTGATCAGCGCGACCAGCGGTGGGCCAACAATCGGTTCTCCGTTCCCTACGCCCTGGATGGCCCGAAAGTACTCCTCGGCTTCGCGTGGTTTGCTCTGGCGATCGGGCTGTTTGCGCTCGACCCACGAGCCCTGATGCCGTTGCTCGTGGCTATCGCGTCGGTCAGCGCACTTCAGACGGCTTTCGCTTGGTCGGCCGATGAATCGACCGATCGGCTCGTTGCCGCCTTCGTCGCAGGAATCGTCGCCCTCTGTGGCTTCTTCGGGTTAACCGCCGTCGGCCTTGGTGTCCTCATTGGTGTCGTGGTGTGCATTGCCGACGGACTGGCGGTTGGGGTCACCGAGCCGATGCAACTGATTCGATTTGCCGACGTGATGGTCCGGTCGTCGATCCCGGCCGGGCTCGCAATGGCGTCGCTGGCCATGCTGGCAACGGACTGGCCCGACGCATTTGTCGCCCTGCTACTACTTGTCTCGGCCTACGAAGCTGGCGATTTCCTCATCGGGTCGGGGGCGGACAACGCGATCGAGGGTCCGATTGCGGGTCTGCTCGGCGTCGGCGTACTGGGCGTCGGTATGACCTTTGTGCAGCCGTACCCGTTCGACGCAACGTCTATGCCGGCGTTCGCCGCAATGGCGGCGGTGTGTTGCGTCCGTGGACAGCACGTGGGATCGGCGATCTTGCCCCACGGGATCGCGTGGGCGCCCGCGCTGCGCCGCCTCGACTCGTACCTACTAATCGCCCTGCTCTGGGCATTGCTCGTGCCGTCGCTTGCCGGAGCGACCTAGGCCACACGCATCAATCTCGGCTCCTCGTACCGCACCATTCAGTTACTGACGCATCGTGCGGCTAGCCTTACGGGCGTGATTGAACAGCTCGAACAGCTCCTCGCCGACGACCTTCTTGACGAACTCGGCACCCAGCCCATCACCGACCTGCGAGCGCTGCGGGTTCAGTGTTCGGAGGCCGAGGGTGACGTGTCGCTGGTGCGACGAGTTGCTCAGGGTCGACTCGACATCATCGGCCACGACGTACGACGCCGAGCGGGAGCGACTGATGGCGAGGCCGATGTGTCGACATTGCTATTCGAGATGCCAGACATCATGGCCGACGAACCCCGAAGCGGCTCGGCCGTGCCGGGCAGCCGCCCCATCGACGTGTCTGGCCCTGGGGTCGTTGCTCATCTTCTCACGATCGAACTCGACAAGGCTGCGTCGCCATCTCAGCTCGCTGAAGTGCGGTTGCTTGACGACACTCAGATTCGCGAGGTGTTCGAACGCTTACGCGGCCACGAGGTCGAGCTGTCGATTCTCCGGCGCCGCCTCCATGAACGCATCGACGCGATCCAGTCCGAAATCGCCCGGCGTTACCGCGACGGCGAAGCCTCAGTCGACACGCTTCTCTCCTAGGTCATGGCCGACCCGCTCTCCGAACTCGGTGATTTCATCGCCGAGCAACGCCGTCTGGCCGAACTTTCGGTTCGACGACTCGCTGATCTGTCGGGAATATCAAATCCCTACCTGAGTCAGATCGAGCGTGGGTTGCGCAAGCCATCGGCCGAGATCATCCAACAGATCGCCAAGGCGCTTCAGATTTCGGCCGAGACGCTGTACGTGAAAGCCGGAATACTCGACGACTCCGATGCGTTGAACGATCAGTCCGATGACCTCGCAGCCGCAATCCGCAGGGCCACGGATCTCACGGCCGATCAGAAGGAAGCGCTCCTCAGCGTGTATCAATCCTTTGTGCGGTCTGAGTAATCTGCTGCGCTGAAGTTTCACTTCGGCGCACTTTGTTGCGAGACTGGACAACGCGGAACCATTTTCGATGATCGGGAGTTTGTGCTGACGTGCAACGGGTAGCTGTTCTATCGCTCCATACTTCGCCACTGGCCCAGCCAGGTACGGGTGACGGTGGCGGGATGAACGTCTACGTGCGTGAGCTTGTCTCCGCGCCAGCCCAGGCGGGCGTCCAGTGCCGCGCCTACGTCCGGCGATCCGACGAGAGCGCGCTGCCGGGTCACGGTCGAACCAGGCTTCGAGGTGGTCAACGTTCCGGCCGGTCCTGCTGACCTACCAAAAGAGCAGCTCGAAAGCTACGTCGAGCACTACGCCGACTGGGTGGCCAACGACATCGTCGATTTCGACCCCCAGCTCATCCATGCGAACTATTGGTTGTCGGGTGTGGCCGGGCAGATCCTGAAGCGTCGGCTCAACATCCCCCTCGTCACGACGTTCCACACCTTGGCTCGCGTCAAGGCCGAGAGTGGCGACGCCGAACCAGAGCGGCGGGCGCTGGCCGAGGCGTCAGTCATGCACTGCGCCGACTCCGTGTTGGCCAACTGTGACGCCGAGGCCGATCAACTCGCGGAATACTACGACGCATCCCCCGATCGCATCGAGATCGTGCCGCCCGGCGTCGACCACGCCTTTTTCTCGCCGGGAAATCAAGCTGGCGCCCGCTGGGCGCTCAACACCGACGAGCGACCCTTGTTGCTTTTCGTTGGCCGAATCCAGCCGCTCAAGGGCGTCGATGTTGCGGTGCAGGCCCTCGCCAAGGTGCAGCACCCCGATGCCAGACTGTGGATCGTGGGTGGCGCGAGTGGCGCTGGTGGAAAGGCCGAAGTCGAGCGGGTCGAGAAACTCATCGCCGATCTTGGTCTAGTCGATCGGGTTGAGTTCATTCCGCCGCAGCCCCATCACCTGCTGTCGACCTATTATCGGGCGGCCGACATCTGCTTGGTGCCGAGTCGCTCCGAGTCGTTCGGCTTGGTCGCACTCGAAGCGGCCGCCTGTGGCACACCGGTGGTTGCATCGGCTGTCGGTGGCTTGTTGACACTCGTCGAACACGGCCACACCGGCTACCTCGTCGAAAACCGAGACCCCGACGAATACGCGGCCTGGATTGATGCGATTCTCGGCGACCCTGTGCTCGCTCGGCGCTTGTCGGTCTCGGCCGCGGCCCGAGCTCGCGGCTACACCTGGAGCACGTCGGCAGCCCGCTTGCGTCGTCTCTACGCCGATCTCACAGCCAAGGCCCTCGCTCCTTGCGAGTAGAGGACCGGCCATGACGGCGCCGCTAAGCGAGTCCGAACTCAGCCGCCTCGAGACGGTCTTCGAAGCGTGGCTCGCCGACGAGTTGGCGACAAACCCCGGTGTCGACTCCGTCGAACGGGACGAAAGCGGCGCCCGTTGGTGGTACGTCCGGCTCCTCGGCGAGGCCAAGGACGTGTTTACGGTTCGCTTCAATTTGCAACAGCGCACGCTCTTCTACGAGACCTACGTGATGCCAGCACCCGAAGAGAACGACAAGGAGCTGTACTCCTACCTCCTTCGTCGCAACGCCAAGATGTACGGCGCCTCGTTCTGTATCGGTGATGAGGAAGCCATCTTCATTCAGGGCCAGATTGCGGCGACCGAGATCGACCGCAAAGACGAACTTGATCGCATTCTGGGCTCGTTGTACGTCTGGGTCGAAGACAGCTTCCAGCGAATGATTCGCATCGGATTTGCCTCCAAGTTCTCGTCATAGGTCCACCACCCGCGGCTGGCGTCCCGGCCGGACGGTACCCTTGCGGCCATGACTGATCTGCAAATCATCGGTGGGGGACAAATGGGCCAGGCGCTCGTGGGCGGTCTCATCGCCTCGGGCTGGGTCGGCGACGGCACGATCACCATTGTTGAAGTTGCCGAAGCTCAGCGGACCGTGCTTGCTGGCCGTTTCCCGGCGGCCAACATCGTGGCCGAACCAATCGCCAATGCCGACACCCTGATTGCGGTCAAGCCCCATTTCGTCGCCGAGGTGTGCTCGGCGTTGCCGACGCCAACCCGGGTGATGTCGATCGCCGCTGGCATCACGATCGCAGCAATCGAAGCCTGTGTCCCCGCTGGCACCCCCGTCATCCGGGCGATGCCCAACACCCCAGCCCTGCTCGGACAGGGTGCCGCGGGGCTCGCCGGAGGCACCGCCGCCTCGGGTGCCGACCTTGCGTGGGCCCAAGGCGTGCTTCGCTCGGTGGGGAAGGCCGAAATCGTCACCGAGGCGCAACTCGATGCCGTAACTGGTCTGTCCGGCAGCGGTCCGGCCTATGTGTATCTCATTGCTGAGGCGTTGGTTGATGGGGCAGTCACGGCGGGCCTGCCCCGGGACACAGCCAAGATCCTCGCCCATCAAACCCTGCTTGGCGCGGCCACCATGCTGGTGGAGACCGGACGCCAGCGAGCGAGCTTCGAGCCGCCGTCACGACACCCGCCGGAACGACCGCCGCGGGCCTCCGTCAGCCTCGAACTCGGCGGTGTGCGGGCCTCGATCATCGACGCGGTGGTAGCGGCCACGGCTCGGGCCAACGAGCTCGGTAAGGCGGACGCCCAATGAGCGACCTCCGGTTCAACACCATTTCCTTCTTGTCCGACTATGGCCTGGGTGATGAGTTTGTCGGCATTGTGAAGTCGGTAATCCGTACCGTGAGCCCGGCGGTTCGGGTTATTGACATCACCCACGACATCGAGCCCTTCGATGTGTGCGGGCGGGTGGTCTCGCACTTGCCCGCTCGGTCCAGTATCTGGCCCCCGGCATCGTGCTTGGCGTGGTCGATCCTGGTGTGGGTTCGGAGCGGAAGGCCATCGCTATTGAAGTCGGTGACGGCCAGGCCTACTTGGTTGGTCCCGACAATGGCCTCTTCGCGCCTGCGGTATCGATGATTGGTGGGGCATCTCGGGCTGCCGTGTTGGACAATGCGGCCTACCATCTGCCCGCCATCGGGGCCACGTTCGATGGACGTGATGTGTTTGCCCCCGTGGCGGCGCACCTGTGCAACGGTGTGCCCCTTGATGAGGTCGGCACGCTCATTGATCCAAACAAACTGCTCCCCGGCGTCCTCGCCGTCAGCGAGAAAGACGACGACGGGGTCATCACGGCGGAAGTTCTCTGGATCGATCGCTACGGCAATGTTCAGCTCAATGTCGACCCTGCCGACATCGACGCGTTCCCCGCCGCCGTCCGCGTGACTGCCGATGGGGTCAACCGCACCGCTCAGAAGGTCACGACGTTCGGCGAGATCCCCACTGGCTCGATCGGCGTGCTAGCCGACAGCTATGGACTGCTTGCGCTCTGTGTCGACCGGGGGAGTGCGGCGATGGATCTCCGACTCGCCGAGGGCGACTCGGTCAAACTCGCCGCCGCGGAGGCGTCGGGTCATGCCACCAAGGTGCAACTCACCAGCAAGCCAGCCCGTACACTCGACGGCCTATGAGAAAAGCAACCGTTCTGACGCTGGCACTGTTGCTCTTGATCATTTTGGGTGCCGGGGCCATCCAGCTCTACGGCATGACCAGGTAGGACACACCTGATCGGCAGGTCCAGATGCCAGCCGCCGCGAGATCGTTTAGCACGCCGGCAACAAAGGTCGGATCAAGCGGTGTCGCCGTTGGTTCAATCACCGCCGGTCGACCTGTGGCCTGCTCGGCCGGTTGGCCGTCCACGGTGGTGCTCGTGGATTCGGTCGTTGTCGTCGTCGGCGTGGTCGGCTGCTTAGCCGGAGCGGGTGTCGTGGACGGTGCCGTCACCGCGGGAGGCACCGTGGTTGGCGTCGGCGCTGGTGCGGTTGTGGGCGGCGGTGTTGCCACGGTGTTGGCAAAGACCTTCATGAACCGATGGGTCGTCCACATGC
Source organism: Acidimicrobiales bacterium (assembly GCA_041394345.1). Classification (GTDB taxonomy): domain Bacteria; phylum Actinomycetota; class Acidimicrobiia; order Acidimicrobiales; family SZUA-35; genus JBBKWJ01. The sequence goes on from JAWKIN010000020.1 coordinate 36,308, forward strand.
GACCAGTGTCGTCGTACATGACCGCGACGCCGATGTACGCGAAATCTGGATCGACGAGGTTTTGATAGTGCGAGGGGCTCGCCACGAAGGCGTCGAAGAGTTGCTGGGTTTGGCCCGCCGACGCAACGCCGACGTTCTCGCCGAGCTTCGCCCAGTTGACCGTGACGCCAGCGGAGAGATCGGGGGCGTGGCTCAGTTCGCCGTTGTTGACGAGGGTGGCGGTCCACGATGCAGCGCCAGCACGGAGGTCGGGGTGCGAACTGAGTGGGGCGAGGCCCTTGCTGGCCCGAAGGTCGTTGATCAAGGCAATGAATAGGGCCTCGTCATCGCTGGTTCCGGCCGTTGCAGCGGACGTCGCCGACAGACTGACGCCAAGCGTGAGCAGGCTTGCCAGGAGCAGAGTTATCCATCGTTTCTTCAAAACAGATCCTTGGGCAGTTCGAGCGAGCCGTAATCACGCCAAGGGCAATAACGTCCAGAATCGGCCGAACCTTGAGGGCAAACCAGAAAGTCCTCGGCCCTCGGGCTGCTCGAAGTACTTGAATCCCACCGATGGCGGCCGACTAGTCGCGAAACTGGCGTCAGTGAGGCACGCAATCGCTGACTGTGGTTGACTTTCGGCCGTGAATCTTGTTGAACGTTTTCCGCATCCGGATAAATCCGCCGTGGCGATGGTGGTGCAGGATCAGGAGACAACCTACGGTCAGCTGGTCGATCGGGTCGCCCGCTGGCGAGGAGCGCTGATCGATCACGGGCTGCGGCCAGGAGCGACGGTTGGCTTGCTCGCTGGCAACAGCGATGCGTTTGTCGTTGGCTATCTGGCGGTCCTCTCAGCCGGCCTTATCGCCGTCCCGCTCAATCCCCAATCACCTCCCGCCGAACTGGTACGCGAGCTTGAAGCGGTGTCGTGTGAGGCCATGATCGTCGGCCCGTTTGGTGTCGCGACCTGGAGCCAAATCGATGCTGCGTCGCTTGGTATCAAACACGTCTTTCACGCCGACGACGGGGTCCTTGACGCCGGCCAGGCAACGGCCATCGTTCCGGTCGAACGTGATGCGATCGCCTGCCTGCTCTTCACCAGCGGCACCGCTGGATCGCCCAAGGCGGCGATGCTTACCCACGGCAATCTCTGGGCCAGCCTGGTTTCAATGATCTCGGCCCAGCCCCATATTCGAGACGAGCCACAGGTCGCGCTGGCGGTCATCCCGCTGTTTCACGTGTTTGGCCTCAGTGTCGTGATCAATCTCAGCATGTTCCTTGGGTCGAAGATGGTGTTGGCCAACTACGAAGCACCGGCGCGAACGGCCGAACTCGTCCGACTTCACGGGGTTACCCAACTGGCAGGCCCACCGGCGCTCTGGCGTGCCCTCCTCGACGAACCGGGACTCGTGCCCGCCGATTTCGTAACGCTGAGCCGGGCGATCTCCGGAGCAGCCAAGCTCGATCCATCGATCGCTCTCGGACTGCGCGACCGTCTAGCAATCGATCTGCGCGAGGGGTATGGGCTGACCGAAACATGCGCCACGGTTACTTCCTCGATCGGCACCGATGCCCCGCTCGGTTCGGTAGGCCTCATCATGCCGGGCGTCGAAGCTCGAATCGTTGACGAGGACGGCGACGATGTGCTCGTTGGTGACACCGGCGAACTCATTGTGTACGGCGACATGCTGTCGCCTGGGTACTGGCAGGACGAGGAGGCAACAGCGCAGACTCGGACGGCTGATGGTTGGCTCAAGACCGGCGACCTCGCCAATGTCGACGATGACGGATTCATCTCGATCGTCGATCGGGTAAAGGACCTCATCATCGTCTCGGGTTTCAACGTCCACCCCGGCGAGGTCGAGTCGGTGCTCAACCACGACCCGTCGGTTGCCGAGGCGGGAGTCATTGGCATTGCCGACCCAGCGACGGGTGAGGCGATCGTGGCCTACGTGGTGCCCGCTGAAGGTCACGTCATCGATCAAGCCCAGCTCCTCAATGCCTGCGCCGAGCAGCTCGCTCGCTACAAGGTTCCTCGTCGGATCGTTTCGGTGAGCGAGCTCCCGAAGACCAGCGTCGGCAAGATTCGTCGACGTGATCTGGACCGCAACATCAGTGACCAATAGGCTGGTAGGGCCCTGTGACGAGAAACACCAGTTTTGAACTGGTGTCTTTTGACCCGGGGGGCGAGAATAAAAAGTCCGTATGATGGCCGAGTCCGTCTTACGGGTGTGTGCCAGACGCATCCCCACGGGGTTTCCCTATGACCGTAATCGCCATTGGCCTGAATCACCGCTCGGCGCCGCTATCGGTGCTCGAACAGGTGACGTTCTCGGCCGAAGCGATTCCGAAGGTGCTGGCCGAGGTCACGAGCAGCGAGTTCGTCAACGAAGCCGTTGTCCTGTCGACCTGCAACCGGACCGAAGTCTTCGTCCACGCCGAGCGATTCCATGAGGCCTACCGTGACGTGCGAAACAGCCTCGCGGTCCTTGCGGGTGTCGACGACGACTCGTTCGTCGAACACCTCTACGTGCACTTCCACGAAGAGGCCATCACCCATCTGTTCTGTGTTGCGTCGGGTCTCGATTCGGCTGTTCTTGGCGAACACGAGATTCTCGGCCAATGCAAGATTGCTTGGGAGACAGCCAAGGCGGAAGGCGCGGCTGGGAGCCTCCTGAACCCGCTCTTCGCCCACGCCATCGCTTGTGGCAAGCGGGTCCGTACCGACACGGCGATTGGCCGTCGCACCGTGTCAATTTCGGCCGCCGCCGTCGACCTCATCGCGGAACGGCGCCACGACATTGACGGCAGCCGGGTGTTGCTCATCGGTGCTGGCGAGCTCGGTGCGGGTGTCGCCAACGCGCTGAACCGATCGGCCGAACTCGATATCCGAGTCGCCAATCGAACCCGTTCTCGAGCGGAAACCCTGGCCGCCGAACTCGACGCCACCGCCGTCGACTTCGCCGCGATCGATCAAGAACTCGCCGACGCCGACATCGTGATCAGTGCGACTGGCTCTCCGGGCATGGTCTTGACTCGTGACCAGATCGAAGCCGATCGAGACCCCGAACGCCCACTCCTGATGCTCGACCTAGCGGTGCCGCGAGATATCGATCCGGCCGCCGATGAACTCGGTTTCGTCGATCTACTCGTCTTGTCTGACCTTCAGACATTTGCCAACCGGGGCCTTGCGGAGCGTCAACGCCAAGCAGCCGTGGCCCGGGTCCTCGTCGACGAAGAGATCGAGCGCTATCGCAACGCGCTCAGTGCCAGTGAGGTCTCGCCTTTGCTTGGCTCGCTCCATCTGTGGGCTGAAGCAATTCGCCAAGACGAACTCGACAAATACGAGGCGCGCCTCGGCGATCTGGACGACGTCCAACGCGAGGCCATCGATGCCGTTACCAAAGCGATGATCAAGAAGTTGCTGCATCCCCCCTCAAGTAGGCTCCGCGACGCGGCGGGAAGCCGCCGCGGTGAGCGCCTCGCCGAGGCAACCCGCGACTTGTTCGATCTCTCGTGACGCTGCCGATCTCGTGACGCTGCGGATAGCGACCCGCCGAAGCCCGCTTGCCCTCTGGCAAGCCAACCACGTTGCTGATCTTCTGACCGCGGCCGACCCGTCGTTGGACACCATGCTCGTGCCAATCGAGACCAACGCCGATCGCCGGCTCGACGTGCCGATCGCTGAACTCGGCGGCAAGGGTGCGTTCTCGAAGGAGATTCAGGCCCAGGTGCTCACCGGCCACGCGGACATTGCGGTGCATTCGGGGAAGGACCTCCAGGCGATCACCCCCGACGGTCTCGTTATTGGTGCCATCTTGGCCCGGGGTGATGCTCGCGACGTGCTCGTCGGCAACACACTCACCGGGTTAGCCCCAGGGGCACGGGTCGGTACGGGTTCCAACCGACGTCGCGTTCAGCTCCACCTCCTGCGTCCCGATCTGGTGATCGAAGGCATCCGGGGCAACATAGCCAAGCGCCTCTCGCAGCTCGACCATTTCGATGCCATCGTGATGGCGGGAATCGCGCTTGAACGTCTTGGCATCACCGACCAGATCGTTGATCCGCTTGACCCCGACGACATGATCCCGCAGGTTGCGCAGGGTGCCCTGATAGTCGAGTGCCGGGCCGATGATGCGGCGACAATTGCTGCACTCGGGCTGATCGATCATGCGCCGACCCACGACGTCGTTGCGGCCGAGCGGGCCTTCCTGGTCGAGCTTGGCGGCGACTGCGACCTTCCCGCCGGTGCCCACTGTGTGCGTGACGGCGATCAACTGGTGCTCACGGCGATGCTGGCCGACGAGGACGCAACGGGTGACGCCTCTGGCGGACGCCTCCTCCGGGCCACCGTGCGAGGCACCGACGGTGTCGCTCTCGGTTCCTCCATTGCCCGCCAGCTCCGCGACAGTCTCGCAGACGACGACTAACGACGCCATGGCCGCCGCGACGAGTGATCGTTCCCCGTTGGCTGGCCGGTCCGTTGTCGTGCCTCGGGCGGCCGCCCAAGCAGCCTCGCTCGTCGACCGGCTCGCAGCCGAGGGTGCGGTGGTTCTTCGGTTTCCGCTTATTGAGGTCGTGTTCGAGCCCGACGACCTAGCCGCCCTTCGGGCGAGTGCCGCCATGCTTGGACCGTCCGATTGGACCGCCTTTACATCCGCCAACGCAGTCGCGGCATGCGAGGCGGCGGGGATCCTCGGCCAGATCCGCACCGGATTCGTGGCCGCGATCGGCGACGCGACCGAGCGAGCGTTGGTCGCCGCCGACGTCCATGTTGACTTTGTTCCGTCGGCCTCGACCGCCGCTGCCTTGGCGATCGAACTGCCGGCCATCGGGACGGTCATGCTCCCGCTCGCCGAACTGGCCGACAACACACTGGCAACCGGGCTAACGGCTCGTGGACTGGCCGCAGATCGAGTGACGGCGTACCGAAGCATCCAGCCCGACCACGACCAGGCGACGGTCGACGCAGTACGTGCGGCCGACCTGATGCTCGCTACTGCGCCGTCTGTCGTCGACCGCCTGGTCGAGGTACTCGGCTCAGACGCCATCGTCGAGCCCCTCGTGTGTATTGGGCCGACGACGGCTTCCCGGGCCGCCGAGTTTGGTCTGGCAACCGTCGTCGCCGAGCCGCATAACGACGAAGGATTGGTCGAAGCGGCTCGCCAGACCCTGGCAACGCGCAGGTAGCCTCTCCCCACCATCCACGCACGAGAGATCGACTCATGAGTTTCCCCCAGCGCCGGCTTCGCCGCCTCAGAACCACCGAGCCAATGCGACGACTTGTCGCCGAGACGACGCTCGCCGCCGACGATCTCATCGCGCCGATCTTTGTCAGCGAGGCTGCGACCGCGCCGGTCGCGATCTCGTCGCTCCCCGGCGTGTACCAGAACACGCAGGAGTCGCTGGTCGACGAGGTTGGTCGGCTTATCGAGCTCGGCGTCCCGGGTGTGATCCTCTTCGGCATCCCGGCAACCAAGGACCCCGAGGGATCCGAAGCATGGAACCCCGATGGCGTCGTGCAGGTCGCGTTACGCAACCTCCGGACCCACTACGGCGAGCAAATCTTGTTGATGGCCGATCTCTGCGTTGACGAGTACACCAGCCACGGTCACTGTGGCATCGTCGATTCTCGCGGCCGGGTCGATAACGACGCGACGCTTGAGCTCTATGCCAATGCGGCTGTTGCCCAAGCAGCCGCGGGCGCCGACATCGTGGCCCCGTCGGGGATGATGGATGGCCAAGTGATGGCGATTCGTGATGCGCTCGACGAAGACGAGTTCACCGATGTTTCGATCCTGGCCTACTCGGCGAAGTACGCCAGTTCGTTCTACGGACCGTTCCGCGACGCCGTCGATGTGACCATCGAGGGTGGGGGCAACCGCAAGGGCTACCAACAGGACTACCGCAATGCCCGCGAGTCCCTCGAAGAAGTCAGATTCGACCTTGCGGAGGGTGCCGACATGGTGATGGTCAAACCCGCGCTGGCGTACCTTGATGTCATCGCCAATGTGCGGGCCGAGGTCGATTGCCCCCTGGCCGCCTACCACGTGAGCGGCGAATACGCGATGCTCAAGGCGGCGGCGGCCAACGGCTGGATCGACGGTGATGCAGCCGCCATTGAAATCCTCACCTCAATCAAACGGGCGGGCGCCGACTTCATCCTTACCTACCTGGCCGAAGAGGTCGCTGGTCTCCTACGCCGCGGCTGAACCGGCCGCCACTCATCCTCCTGCTATCCACCTGCTGCCAACCACGTCGCTGCCCAACCACGTCGCTGCCCAACGGAGTTCTCATGTCGAATGATCCCGCCACATCTGCCGAAGTGCTCTTCGAGCGAGCCAAGACCGTGCTTCCCGGCGGCGTCAACTCGCCGGTTCGGGCCTTCCTGAGCGTGGGGGACGCCGTACTTTGTCGACCGGGCTGAGGGGCGTTCGTCTGGGATACCGAGGGCAAGAAATATCTCGACTATGTCCAGAGCTGTGGGGCGTCGATTCTTGGTCACGCCAACCGTCGTCGTCGAACCGGCAATTCGCTCGGCGGCGGTGAAGAGCACGACCTATGGCGCCACTACTGTGGCCGAAATTGAGCTAGCCGAACTGATGACCGCCTGGGTGCCCGGTCTCGAGATGATTCGCATGACATCGTCGGGTACCGAGGCAACGATGTCGGCCATTCGACTGGGCCGAGGCGCTACCGGCCGCTCGAAGGTCGTGAAGTTTGCTGGTTGCTACCACGGACACGCCGACGCGCTCCTGGCGGCCGGCGGTTCTGGTGTCGCCAACCAGGGTCTCGTTGGCAGTGCCGGCGTCCCACCTTCGGCGGTGGCCGACACCGTGGTTGTGCCCTGGAACGTCGTACCGACGCTCGATGAAAACGTTGCGGTGCTTGCCGTCGAACCGATAGCCGCCAACATGGGCCTTGTTGCCCCCGAGCCGGGGTTCTTGCAGGCGTTGCGCGACGAATGCGATCGGGTCGGCGCCCTCCTGTTGTTCGACGAAGTCATCACCGGGTTCCGGCTCGGCCAGGGTGGCGCCACCGCGTGGTCGGGGATCACTCCCGACATCTGGGCGTTCGGCAAGATCATCGGAGGCGGACTGCCGGTCGGCGCGTTCGGCGCCTCCCGTGCGGTCATGGCCAATATTGCGCCCCTCGGACCCGTCTACCAGGGTGGCACGCTGTCGGGAAACCCGTTAGCCACGGCCGCCGGACTCGCGGCGCTCGGTCAGCTCACCCCCGACCACTACCGCGTGCTCGAGGCCAAGGCGACCCGCTTGGCTGAGGGCCTCACTGCGGCGTTTACCTCAGCCGGCGTGGCCGCCAGTGTGCCGCAAGTCGGCACCTTGGTTGGGTTGTTCTTCACCGACCAGCCAGTGCGCAACTACGACGACGCGAAGCAGGCCGCGGATGTCGGCACGTATCCGGCGTTTTTCCACGGCATGCTCGAGCGAGGGGTCGCTTTTGCCCCGGGGCCATACGAATCGATCTTCGTGAGTCTGAGCCACACCGACGACGACATCGACCACACCTGCGAGATCGCCGCTGAGGTCGCAGCCACGCTGTAGGCGTTGATTAGGGCGCCGAACCGGTGAGCAGAATGAACTCGACCGATTCGGAAAACCCGGTCATCACCGAGCCGCGTGAGCGGCCGTTGTTCAGCAGTGAGGTCCAGTAGTCACGTCCCGCGGCGTCTGGCTCGCGGCCAAGAACGTTTTCGTAAACCAGCTGTACGAACTCTTCGTTGCTAAGTGAGCCATACCGGGCCTGGAACTCGGCGGAGTTGACGAACTCGCCCGAAATCGCGTCGAGGCTGGTGCCGCCAATGCGCATGTCGGTCCAGAAATCCATGCCGCCAGCGTCGGGGAAGCGTAAGAAGAACGCGAGATAGAGGCGGTAGATCTGGCCCTCTGCCGAACCTTGCACCGGGGCCGTCTTCGTTTTGTTGATGAACTCGGGCGAGTCGGCGAAGGCAACCATGACCTCGCCGCGAGAGAGTCCCCGATTGAGCGCCGTTGTCCAGAAGTTTCGGCCCTCGGCGTCGGCCTGCCGACCGAGGACATTCCGATAGATCAGATCGACGAACTGGGCATTGCTCAGGGAGCCGTATCGCTGTTGGAACTCGGAGCTGTCAGCGAAGGCGGCCGAGATGGCGTTGATGCCAAGACCGTTGGCCCGCTGGGTGAGCCAATGCGAGTAGCCCCCAGCATCGGCCTCACGGAGGAAATAGGCAAGGTAGAGCCGCCCGACCTGGCCGTCGAGGGGGAACGGGCGAACGAGGCCGTTTGAGACACCGATCAGGGTGGAGTAGGTCCATTGGCTGGCCCCAAGTGACGTGTTTGCCCGTACCCGGAACTGGACGATTGAGCCAGCGGGAAGATTGCCAACCGAGACGCTGCGGCCAGTTGGGTTGGCAATGGTGGTCCAGTCGCCGCCATTGTTTTGTTGCTGCAACACATAGGAGCTCACCGGCGCCGACGCCGCCGCGGCGGGCCAGGTGACGGTGCGGCTCGTCTTGTCGCCGGGCGCGGTGAGCGTGGCGGGAGCGGCGGATGACAACGATGCGCTACCGGCGGCGCCGCCGGGGCCGCTGGCTGTGACCTCGAGCGAGTGGTTTTGCCAGCGACAAAGCCGCCGACGGACCCGCTGGTGGCGGTGCCCGCCACGGTAGTGGTGGTGGTGAGGACGCCGTCGACATAGAGCTTGATGAGATGCGAGGTGGGTGGCAGCCCGGCCGACGTCATCGGAATGGTCCAGCTTGCGGCCACCGTCGAGCCAGACACTGAGGCCGTGAGGCCAGTCGGGCCGACGGCCTCACGCTTCATCGGCCAGCCGATGCGCTGCATGACGCCCGCCGTTGGCGCATCGACGACCCGCTCAACCTGCCCGTTGCCGAGTGCTGGCGTCATGATTGCTCCCGGTGTTCCTGGGGCCGACGCGGCTTCGTCGAAATGGCTCAGGCTGCTGCCCTGGGCCCAGCTTGTTGGGGCATAGATGTCGTAGGTCCAGCCGGTTCCAACGCCGATGGTGAGCGCGTCTGAGGTCAGCCGGGCGTTCGGGTTCGAATCGCTGATGAGCGACGAGCCGTTGTAGAGCAGTTGGCGATCAAACACGAAGGGGTAGGGCGACTCAAGGCCGGGGAGCCGCCCGTGTTGCTGCCCGAGCTCAGGAAGCCCAAGCCATGGCCAATCTCGTGGCGCGACGGAATACAGGTCGATTTGGGAGGAGCTTGGCGAGCCAGACGTGCCGATGTACCAGGCGCCGCCCGTGGTGCCGCACGAATTGCCGGCCGCAAGTGAGGCGTTGAGGATGACTTGGATTTCGGGGAGAGGCTTGCCCTCGAAGTCATCGTTAACGTCGTAGCCAAGCAGTGTGTTGGCAAGCGGGGCCGGGTACCAATCGGACGTCGGGAGGCCGCTGTGACGGTAGAACCCGACGGGGCCGGCGAGTCCCAGGAGGCCGGGGTCGAGGCACTGCCAATAGAACTCGATCTCCACTGGGCCGGTGGTGGTGGCGACGGTCGAGTTCCAGTTGTCGACGACGGCGTTGATGACCGTGCGGACGGCGGCGGGCGCTGGATAGGTGGAGTTGTAGTCGACGCTAAATCCCGCAGTGGCGTTGGCCGTTCGTGCGGCGATCCCGGGGGTTGGCTCGCTGGATTCGGGGTCTATGGGGAGGTCGGCCTGAAGCTCCCGAAAGAGCGCTTGGGCTTGAGCACTGGCGACATCGACGCTGTCGTCGGCGGGCTCGGCGATGAGGATTGGGGGAGCGGAGGCGATGACCTCATTGTTGGTGCGCTCTTGCGCCCCGGCAGGGGAGACCAACAGGGCCGGCGCTGCCAGAAGGGCAGCGAGAAATGCCGGGAGTACTTTGCGCATGGATGCCTTTCGCCACGTTCCTGGGGAACCCAGGGGTTGAGTTCTTGGCAACGATGGCCGGTAATTGAACCCAAGTCGTCGAGCCTAATGGCATTTGTCGGCGTCGATGAGGCGAGCCTTGACGAATCGGAGCCAAAAGCAGACAAAGGCCCCGCCGGGGCCTTTGTCGTAGGTGCGTGGGTTTTGTGTGGGCGCCGGTGGCTAGCCCTGCGACGAGTGTCAGTGACCGCCGCGCGCCTCGGCACCAACGGGGCCAAAGCACGTATCGGGGGCGGCGTCGCCGGTTGCCTCGGGCGTCGTGTTCGGATCGGCACAGGCCAATAGCGCGGCGAGGTCGATTGGCGTTGCCTCGCCCGCGGCGATGCGGTGACGAAGTTCTTCTGCGTAGGCCAGGTAGGCCTCGGACGTGGCGTCTTCGCCGCTCAGCACCACTCGCTCATGGAAGATGACCAATTCAAGCTCGAGCTGGGTGAGGCCAGCCGCTGCCTGGGCGGGCATCGCACCAAGGTTGCCAGCGACACGCGAGCCGCCAGGCCGGGCCGGGTCACCGTAGGCCAGGCCCTTGATGGCGTCGGAGCCGCGGGCAACGTGGACCATCTGGTCGATGTCGTTCGGGAATGTGGCCAGCACTTCGCCACCACTGAGTTGGTAGCCAGTGCCTCCGCCTCCGGCAGCGCCATGACAGCCGGCACAACCCTTTGCGCTGTAGAGCGCAGCCGATTCGGTGTAGAGCGGGTCTTCACGGATTGGTTCTTGCATGGTGCCGGCGTAGAACCAGCCCCACAGCGGCAACGCAGCCACAACCGGCATCGCCCACACGGGGATGCGCTTGCGCTTTTCGTAGGCAGCGACGTAGGCCGGTACCGGCTTGGCCGGTGGCTTCGGCTTGTCGGCCGGAATCGCCGCTGCGGCGGCCGCTAGTGCACCCGGTGCCGAGGCGGCCTGAGGCGCTGAAGGCGACACGGCAGTCGATGCGGCATCAGCAGCAGGAGCTGCGTCGTCGCCGCCGCCCTTGCGGGCCTTGCTGCGTTTGAGTAGGTGTTCGGGGATCTCAGTCACAGGGTCCTCTGGGCGTCAGGGGCGCCATTCGTGGTACTGGGCATTCGTCGTACTGGCGGCACACAAAACAATTCGGCCAATCGGGCTGCAACTCTAGGCGGTTTTGACCAACACAACTATTCCGCCGCGATATTTGGCCGGATCCGGTGGTGCATGGCTCAGCGCGATGCGACGGAACGCCAGTAACGAGGCAGCCACGCGCTGGCTTGTGTGCCCGAAACCAGATTCCGCGACGTTTAGGCGTGCGGGCGAGCGAACACCCGCTAGCGTGGGGCCGCCAATCGGGGTCTTTGGGCACGCGTTGTGCCTAACGACCATGTCGAGTCTCGGGTCTAGGGTTTGCCCTTGGGTCTTGAGTCCGGACTAGATTGTCTTCCATTACTCCGCTGGCACCCTTGGGGTGCCGTTCCGCCCACCCGGACACCGACCTTGGAGGTCACCCCGTGGTCGCTCTTGTCACTTCAATTCTTTTCACCCTGGTCATGTCCGGGCTGATCGTCGTCTACGCCAAGCGTCGACCCGCCGATCGCCCAGTCACGTGGGGCGAGGCCATGGTTGGCGTGCTACGTCTTTTTCATCATGTTCATCGCCTTTGGCATCGTGCCCCACCAGTGGCTAACCGTGGCCGAAAACGAGTGGAGCTGGACGGCCGACCGGATGCTCTTCGGGCCGGGTGACGTCGTCAAGCCCAAGGCCGCCGGTGGCTGGTTCCCGTTCACCATTACGTATCGCACGATCTCCGACTCGGTCGCCGCCATCTTCTACATCGTGTTTCTCGGTGGCATGAGTGCCCTGTGGGGAATGTGGCAGACCCGTGGGAAAGACACCACGGGTGCCGCGGTCGTAAAGAGCACGTATGGTCGACCACTCGTTAAGCGAGGCTGATCCGTGTTTCGTTGCCTGACTATTGCTGAGGAGGTTCGCTAGTGGCATATACCGATGCCAATCCGCCGCTCCCAGAATTTCGTGACGACTACGTGCTGGTCGAGGTCGACGCCGACTATCTGGGTCGGGCCGTCAAGCCAAAGCAGTTCATCCACATCGATCAATCCGAGTGCATCATCTGCGAGGGCTGTGTCGACATCTGCCCGTGGAAGTGCATCCACCTGGTGAGCACCGAGGCCATCTCGGAGGCGTTTGGTGTGACCAAGCCGGGCGACGATCCGGCCGACTCATCAATCTTCACGATCGACGACGATGTGTGCACCCGATGTGCCCTCTGTGTCGATCGCTGCCCGACCGGCGTGATCATTCTCGGCAAGATTGGCCCTGCCCCCGCAACCGGCGACCTGCATCAGCGGACCCCATCCCATGGCTACGGCTATGGTATGCGGCTCGCCTAGTTCGCTTCCGTACGTACACGATCTGATCAGTAGGAAATAGGAACCATCCACCATGGCAAAGTCCATCCAAGACAAGCCGACAGCGGCTGAGCGTCTCAACGCAACGCTTAGCGGTCTCGGAGATTCTGTTCAGGGTTCACAGACCTGGAACTCCATCTTCCGGCCAGGTTCGGTATTCCGTAAGGGCTACACCGACAGCCCGCGGAATCGCTCGTATGTGATCATGAACAGCGTGCTCTACCACCTTCACCCGGTGAAGGTGAAGCGGCATGCCGTGAAGGTCAGCTACACCTTGTGCCTTGGCGGGCTGAGCTTCTTCCTCTTCATCCTGCTCACGATTACCGGCATCTTCTTGATGTTCTTCTACCGCCCAACGGCGGCCGCCGCTTGGACCGACATCTACACCCTGCAGACCTCGGTAACGTTCGGCCTGCTCGTCCGCAACATGCATCGATGGGGAGCCCACCTCATGGTGCTCTCCGTCTTCTTGCATATGGCTCGGGTCTTTTACCATGGCGCCTACAAGGCGCCACGAGAGTTCAACTGGGTTATCGGCACATTCCTGCTCCAGTTCACGCTGCTGCTCTCCTTCACCGGCTACCTCCTCCCGTGGGATCAGCTCGCACTCTGGGCCGTGACCGTTGGCACCAACATGATGGGCTACACCCCGGTCTTTGGCCCAGAAGTCAAGTTTGTCCTGCTGGGTGGCAAGGTTATTGGCACCGACACCCTGCTTCGCTGGTACGTCCTGCACGTCTTGCTCCTGCCATTTGTGACCGTCATCTTCATGGCGATCCACTTCTGGCGGGTTCGCAAAGACGGCGGCATTTCCGGTCCCCTCTAGGCCCGCTCGATCGAATCGGAGAACATCCCATGACTGAGATCCCCGAACATCTTCGCAAGCGAGCCGAACAAGCTCGGGAGAAGGCACAAGCCAGCGCGCCGGCCGCCGAGCCAGTCGCTGCCGACGCCCCGAGTGCCGATCCTTCGGCTTCCAAGATCCCGGCCCACTTGCTGCAGCGGTCCAAGTCGGCCAAGAGCAGTGGTGGTGCTGCGGTGAGCGCCGCACCAGCCGCCGGTGGTGGTGTGGCTACGGCCGCACCAGCGGCCGCGGCCCCGGGGATGAGTGGACCGGGTGGACACACCCAGCGCCTGCTCACCGTGGTCAAGAGCGGTTCGATCCAAGACATCAAGATGAAGCCCCAGGACAAGGTGCACACCTGGCCGCACTTGATCATTGTCGAATTCGGCGCAGCGTTGTTCTGCACGGCGTTCCTGCTCTTCTTCTCGATCTTTGTCAACGCACCACTGCTCGAGCTGGCCAACGTCAACCAGACGCCAAACCCGTCAAAAGCGCCGTGGTACTTCCTTGGCCTGCAGGAACTCCTCACGATGTTCCACCCGATGGTCGCTGGCGTGACGATTCCCGGCATCGGTCTGATCATCTTGACGATGGCCCCCTACATCGATAAAAACCCCAGCAACAAGCCAGAAGATCGGAAGTTCGCCGTGTCGATCTTCACCTTCTTCATGATGTTCTGGGCAGTCTTGGTCATTATTGGCTCGTTCTTCCGTGGTCCCGGATTCAACTTCGTGTTTCCGTGGCAAGACGGCCTGTTCTTCGAGCTCTAACGAGGTATTGCTGTGGATCCCCTAGTACTAGGCATCATCATCATTGCGGCCCTCGCGGTCCTCGTGGTTGGCGTCGGCGCCTTTAGCCTCCGCCGGAACGACACCACGAGTGCGATCGGCCAGCTATCCGGCGAAACCGTCAAGCGAGACAAGAGCGCGTTCACGCCATCGGCTTCGCTCGACGCGCCTGCTCCGACCGGCAAAGAGGTCGAAGCAGCAGCCAAGGCCGGCAGCCTCGTGGTCGCTGCGTCTGCCCCGCCGGTCGCCTACGTCCCACCCGATCCCGAGACGCTCGGTGTGGCTCGACGCCAATTTCTCAACCGGGGCATCCTGGCGTTCTTCGTCCTTGGGCTCTCGGGGTTTGGTGCGGCATGCCTGGCGTTCCTGTGGCCGTCGGGCGGCTCCGGCTTCGGTTCGCGAATCAATGTCGGCCGAGTTGCCGACATCGAGGCGTCAATCAAGGCGGGCGGTGGGTTCTTCTATGTACCTGAAGGCCGTATGTGGATCACCGAGTATCCGCACAGCGCAATCGAGAAAGCGACGACGCAATACAAGTTCTTCCCCCAGGTCGAGCAGGGACTCAAGGCCGGTGTCACGGCCCTCTATCAGACCTGTCCTCACCTTGGCTGCCGGGTGCCTGAGTGCGGCACCTCGCAGTGGTTCGAGTGCCCCTGCCACGGTTCGCAATACAACCGAGTTGGCGAAAAGAAGGGTGGTCCTGCGCCTCGCGGCATGGACCGCTTCCCCATGGAAGTCAATGCCGCCCTCGAGCTCGTCGTCGACACGGGCACGGTCATTCCCGGGCCAACCATTGGCACCAACACCACCGGTCAAGAGGCCGAAGGTCCGCACTGTATTGGTGGAGGTTCGCACTAAATGCTGTCAACCATTCTGATTGCCGCAAATTTCCGCGCCATCGGTATCACGGTCTTTGCCCTACTCATGGTGGCCTTTGTGGCCCTGTGGGTGCGCAACATCTTCCAAGCCCGCGACGAACTCGGTAGCGAGATCGAGATCGCGCCCAACCGCAAGCCCTACTACGACGACGAAGAACTCGAAGGACCGAAGCTCGACAAGTCGCTCAGCTTCGCCCTCGTCGTGCTCGGACTCGTTGCGTTGGCGTTGCCGTTCTATTGGCTGGCCGAACCGGGTCGGCAAGAGGGTGGCGTCGAGGCCTATGAGCTCAACTTCATTAGCCGCGGCGAAGGCACCTATACCGTTGGCGCCCAGTGCGTCAACTGCCACTCCGCCGGTGGCATCGGTGGTTCCAAGTCCTACGTGCTCCAAGACGCCGACGGCCAGTTCATTACCAACGCCAACTGGACCGCGCCTGCGCTTAACAACGTCTTGCTCCGCTATAGCTTTGCGGAGGTCGAGTACATCCTCAACTACGGTCGCCCCGGTTCGCCGATGGCCGCATGGGGTACCCCGGGCGGTGGTCCGCTCACCGAGCAGCAGGTCTCCAACGTCATCAAGTACATCGAGACGCTGCAGGTCCAGTCCCTCGACCCCATCGATATCTCTCAAGCCGACGACCCTGAGGGCCAGCAAGCGGCCGCCGATGAACTCGTGGCGGCCATGAAGACCGAGGTCGATCGTTCGCTCGCTGACGGCGAATTCGATTCGCTGGGCGAGGCCGTCTTCAACCTCGGCTTGTTCTCCGGCTACGGGTCAGGTTCCTTGAGCTGTGGGCGCTGTCATACCGCAGGCTGGTCACTCGGCACCTCCGTGTTTCCCAACTTGCTCGACGAAGGTATTGCTGGCTGCGGTGGTGGCTCCCCGTCGGGCATTGGCTTCAACCTTTGTGGCGACTCCCTCGAACATCGCTTCCCTGACGATTCGTGGAAGCTCCCCGATGGCTCGTGGGCTCCGGCCGGCGGATCGACATCGGTGATGGTCTGAAGGGATACCAGGCCATGGATGGCACGATTATCCCGCTCGATGCGAAGGGCAACCCCGTCACCGACCGGGTGGACGAGGCCGGCGAACTCATCGAATACCTGATCCTCACCGACCCCGAGCACGACGGTGATGTTGCCGACTGCACGTTCGTCTCCTCGCTCTGGGAGCCAGGCGGTCGCGTGGCCGACTCGTATCCGTTCGATCCATCGGTACCTCTGGTCGCCGACGACGGAGCGGGCTCGGGAGACGTTACGCAGGGGTTCTACGACCCAGCCGAACTGACCGTGGCCGAGGTGGAAGCCATGAACCTCGGTGGTGAGATCATCACCCTGAGCGACGGCCGAATCGCTGCGAATTGCACCGTGATCGACATGCCCGAACGTACGAGCCAGGCTCAGTTCGATTTCGTCTACAGCGGGTCCGAAGCCGGCGCTGCCTATGGTGTCGGTGGCCAAGGTTCCGGCAAGATGCCCGGGTTCGGCAAGACATTGCCGGTCGAGTACATCCAGGCCGTAATTGACTACGAACGAGGTCTCTGATGTTGCTGCTCTCCTTCCTTGAAGGTGTTGGGTTCGACCCCTTCTTCCGCGGACTCCTCAGCGTCCTCGTTGGCGTCGTTGTGCTCATCGGCGGCACCTACCTCATTGTCGCCACCAACACCGGCACTCGGCTGGGTTTCCTCCTTGCTGGCTGCGGCTTGTTTGGGTGGATGGCCCTCATGGGAATCTTCTGGACGATCTATGGCATCGGCTGGCGTGGCGATCCGCCGACCTGGGGACTTGTCGAGATCGCCCGAGACGAGGCGGCAGTGGCCGATGATGGCCTCATAGAAGCCGAGAATGAACGCGTCGTAGAGCTTGGGTATGCCCTTCAGAGCTACGACATCTCGGCTGGCATCGAATCTGACGACCCGGACGCGCGGCAAGAAGAGGCCTATAAGAACAGCCAGGCGAATCAAGACAAGCTGGCTGACTGGCGATTCCTGCCGTCCTCCAACGCCATCCGCGGTGAGGCCCAGTCCTCAGCCGACGTCTACTTGGCCGAAGAAGGTGTCTTCGCAGGCACCGCCGACTACCTGCCGCTCGCCTTCGGCGGCTATACCACCGGTGGAAAGCCGGTCCTCAAAGACGACCCTGCCTGGACTGATCGGGTAGCTCACAAGCTGGGCAGCATCTTTGTCCACCCGATCCACAGCGAAGAACTGATGGCTATCCAGGTCCAGGGTGTGATCGACCAGCCAACGCTGCCTGGCCAGGCTCCTCCCGTCGCTACGCTCGACGAATCGGCGCCGGTGTACACGGTCATCCTCACCCGCGAACGCGGGGGACCGTTCCCATGGCTTTTCGGTGGTCTTCGATTCGTGCCCGCGATGTTTGCGATCTTCAATGGCATCCTGTTTGCGCTCTTCGCCTGGGCGTCGCACACCCGTGACAAGCGCGAGATGGCTATTCGCGCAAAAGCTAGCTAACCGAACATTCGACAACTGAGATCGGAGGACATCGATGGCCCAGTACCTACCTATTCTGGCGTTGTTGGTCCTTGCCGCACTCTTCGCGGCCGGTAGCTTCATTGCCTCCGGCCTGTTGGCCCCGCGTCGGCCAACGGCGGAGAAATACGCGCCCTATGAGTGCGGGATCATTCCCGGCCGCGAAACGCCACAACGATTTCCCGTCCGCTTCTATTTAGTAGCGATGCTTTTCGTGATCTTCGACATCGAGATCGTGTTCTTGTACCCGTGGGTCCTGGTCAATCGGAGTCTCGGACTCTTCGGCATGGTGGCGATCTTCGTATTTTCGGCCATGGTCTTCGAGTCGTTCGTGTATCTCATCGCCAAGGGAGCGCTCGACTGGGGCTCGCTTCAGGTCAACACGCGGCAGAACCCGATGGTCGGAACCGAGCGAACGTCCACGTCGACGGTTCGCCGGGTTGGGCTTGAAGGCCGCTATGTCGAGACAGCAGTCGCTGGCTCGGACGCACGTGACGACGCAGGAGCAGCTGCCTAATGGGCATCATTGGCGACGTACAGGATCACGGTCTTGGCGGACTCGAGCACAACGTGCTCACGGGATCGGTAGAAAACCTGGTCAACTGGGCCCGTTCGCGCTCGTCGTGGCCCGCAACGTTCGGTCTGGCGTGCTGTGCCATCGAGATGATGGCCACCGGTGGCTCGCACTACGATCTCGCTCGGCTCGGTATGGAAGTATTCCGGGCGTCGCCTCGTCAGGCCGACGTCATGATCGTCGCTGGCCGCGTGAGCCAGAAGATGGCCCCCGTCCTCCGGCAGGTGTACGACCAGATGATGGAGCCCAAGTGGGTCATCTCCATGGGCGTTTGCGCCTCCAGCGGCGGCATGTTCAACAACTATGCGATCGTCCAGGGCGTCGATCAGATCGTGCCGGTTGATGTCTATGCCCCTGGCTGTCCGCCGGGGCCCGAGACCCTGCTGCACGCCATCGAAACCTTGCACACGCAGATCGAGAGTGGCGAGCTTCTTCGGCGGCGGGCCGCAACCGGACACGGCGCTGGCCTCGTAATCGAACAGCTCGACGGCCAGGGCGAACCCCAGCTGGTAACGATCGGTAAGGCTCGATGAGCGACGTTGAAGGAGCAGAAGCCGATGCAGCGCCCGAGGTCGAATCCGCCTACGGCGCGCCTGTTTCCTATTCTCGGGGCCAGCGAGTCATTCATCCGACCGTCGACACCTGGCGGAGCACCGCCGAAGCCCTCCTGGCCGATGGTTGGAATGTTTGCATCGACGTGACCGCAGTCGATTACCTCGGCGCTGGTATCGCTCGTGAGCTGCCGGCCGGCGTTACCGCGGAACGTTTCGAGGTCGTTGGCAACTTCTTGTCCCATCAGCGCCGTGAGCGCCTGCGCGCTCGGGTCCAGGTGCCCGAATCGGCGCCGGAGATCGACTCGCTCTACGCGCTCTATCCTGGCTCCGATCTGCTTGAGCGGGAAGTGTTCGACATGTTTGGTATCACCTTCCTCGGCCACCCCGACCTTTCCCGAATCCTGATGCCAGAAGACTGGGTCGGACATCCGCTGCGCAAGGATTACGCGGTTGGCTCCATCCCCGTGCAATTCAAAGGAGCACCTGGCGCTCGTTGAGCGCTGAGGAGACCACATGACTGTTGTTGAAGAGCACTGATGCTGCGAGCCGCGATGCCGAGGCGAATGCGCCTGGCCAACTCCATCACCTTCCCCGGCGTCACGGTGCTCCGCATGTCCGAGGTGCAGGCAGCCGAGACTGCCGGTGAGCTTCTCGACGATGAGAACGACCAGACGATGCTCATCAATATGGGTCCGGCCCCACCCGTCGACCCACGGGGTGCTTCGGTTGATGCTCGAGATGGACGGTGAAATCGTCCGTCGATCCAAGCCCATTGTGGGGTACCTCCACACCGGCATGGAGAAGCAAGGCGAAGAGCTCACCTTCATGCAGGGCTGCACCAACGTCACCCGCATGGACTACGCCTCCCCCTTGTTCAATGAGTTGGCGTTCTCGCTGGCCGTCGAGCAACTGCTCGACGTCGAGATTCCCGAGCGGGCAACGTGGATCCGGATGCTGATGAGCGAGATGAACCGCATCTCGTCCCATCTGCTGTTTATGGCGACCAACGGCATGGACCTCGGTGCCGTCTCCATGATGATTTATGGCTGGCGCGCGAACAAGTACTGCGTTTCTTCGAACTGGTCACCGGCCTACGGATGAATCACAACTACATCCGCCCGGGTGGCGTCGCCGCCGACCTACCCGACGGCTGGCGAGACGCCGTGTTGGCCATCCTCGAGATGCTGCCGCCGCGCCTTGAGGAGTACGACATCCTCATGACCGGCCAGCCAATTTGAAAGCGAACGTCTCCAGGGCGTCGGCGTGCTGTCTCAAGAAGAGGCAATTGCCCTTTCGGCCACTGGTCCGATCCTGCGCTCGACGGGTGTCGAATGGGATCTGCGGCTCGACATGCCCTACCTCGCCTACGACCAGGTCGATTTCGACGTCATCGTTGGCACCTATGGTGACTCGTTCGACCGTTACGCCATTCGCCTCAACGAGATTACGCGAGTCGATCCGGATCGTTCACCAGATCGTCAACCAGATGCCGAAGGGCGACTATCGGGTGCAAGACCCCAAGGTGACCCCGCCTCTAATCGCATCGATGAATCGATGAAGCGCTCATCCATCACTTCAAGCTATTTACCGAAGGTTTCAAGGTGCCGGAGGGCGAGGCGTACGCCGCGGTCGAAACACCACGCGGTGAACTCGGTAGCTACATCGTGAGTGATGGCGGCGCAAAGCCGCTGCGGATGCATATGCGCGGCCCAAGCTTGGTCAACCTCACGGCGCTTCCCCACATGATGGCAGACAGCATGCTGGCCGATGCCGTCGCCATTATTTCATCAGTAGACCCCATCATGGGCGAGGTAGACCGTTGAGCCGCTTTAGCCCCAGCAACCTCACGTTGGCCAAAGAGATCATCAGCCGCTACCCGCGGCCGAAGTCCGCAACCATTCCGCTGCTCCACCTCGCCCAAGAGCAGGATGGCTATGTGGCCAACGACGCCATGGAACACATCGGCGAACTTGTCGGCATCACCCCCGCCGAAGTCCGCGGCACCTGCACCTTCTACGAGATGTTCAAGCTCGAGCCAGTCGGCACGTACCTCGTCAACATTTGCACCAACCTGTCGTGCCAGTTGATGGGCGGCGAAGAGCTGTTGCATCACGCCGAGCACACCCTCGGCATTCGTCCCGGCGGCACCACAGACGACGGCCTCTTTACGCTGGAAGACGTCGAGTGCATCGCGGCCTGCACCGAGGCACCCTGCCTTCAGGTCAACTACCGCCATGAATACCGCCTTTCGCTGCAAGACTTCGACGCGCTCATCGCCGATATTCGTGCTGGCAAGCGAACCGATATTCCCCCGCACGGCACGCTGGGTCGTACTCGTCAACACATCACGAGCGACCGTCTCGGCGGCATCGACACCCCGGAAGCGACCGGAACCCCTGCCTGGTTCTCGAGCCGCCAGCCCGCTGAGGAGAAGGCATAATGCCGACCAACGCCTATATCTCCCACGCCCCTGGCTATGTCGACAACGAGGGCCCGAAAATCGTCACGAGCCGGTTCCCCTTTGAGGACAGCTTCACGCTCGATCGTTCGCAGGCCACCGGTGGCTACGAGGGCCTGAAAGCTGCGTTGGCGAAGAGCCCGGCTGACGTTGCCGGCATCGTGAAGGCGCGGTCCTTCTCGGTCGTGGTGGCGCTGGCTTCCCGGCCGGAATCAAGTGGGGCTTCATGCCTCCGGTCTGGCCCCGCTATCTGGTTGTCAACGGCGACGAGTCGAACCCGGGACGTATAAAGACCGCCTCTTGATGGAGCGCGATCCCCATCAGCTCATCGAAGGCTGTGTCATTACGTGCTACGCGCTCGGGCTGAATCAATGCTTCCTCTACGTCCGAGGCGAGATACCGCTGGCGCATGAGCGTGTGGCCTTCAGCGCTCAACGATGCCTATGCCGCCGTTTCGTTGGCAAGAACATCATGGGTACCGACGTCAGCATCGACGTGGTTCTGCACTGGGGCGCCGGCGCTCACATCGTGGGCGAAGAAACGGCCCTGATCGAGTCGCTCGAGGGCAAACGGCATGCCCCGTCTCAGCCCCGCTTCCTCGCCGCCAAGGGCCTCTACATGAAGCCCACCATCGTCAACAATGTGGAGACCCTGGCCAACGTGCCGTGGCTCATGAACAACGGCGCTGCTGCCTACAAGCAGTTCGGGTCGGAGAAGTCACCGGGCACGCGCATGGTCGCGATCTCCGGTCATGTGAAGCGGCCTGGTGTGTACGAAGTCGAACAGGGCGTAATCACGTTCCGCGACCTTCTCTACGGCGACAACTACGCCCAGGGCATTCGCGACGACAACGGCCTCAAAGCGTTCGTTCCTGGTGGCGGTTCAGCCCCGTGGTTCTTTGAAGAGCAACTCGACGTTCCCCTCGAAGGCAGCGCCGCCGGTCCAGAAGGTTCCATGCTCGGCTCCGGCGCCATCATGGTGATGGACGACACGACCGACGCGGTTCGGGCCGCCCTGCGCCTCGTGCGTTTTTATGCTCGCGAGTCCTGTGGCAAGTGCACCCCGTGTCGCGAAGGCACTGCCTGGGAGGAGAAGGTGCTTCAGCGCATTCTCGATGGGCACGGTCGACCCAACGACATCGACCTCCTGTTGTCGATCGGCGAAAACATCAGCCCCGGTCCCTACCCCGTTGCCTCCTTCCCCACCAATGGCTTGGCTGCAGTTCCGTTCCCGCCGAAGCAAACAACGATCTGCCCGCTCGGCCCATCGTCCGTGGCGCCGATCACCTCAGCGATCCGTCGATTCCGGGATGAGTTCGAAGCCAAGATTCCCGCCGCAGCGAGTACACCAACCGATCATGCACACGGCGACCAGGACCACGACGCCACTCCAGCCGTTGGAGATCACCACTAATGACTGCTACCGAGCCAACGAAGGCCACCACTGGCGTTCCCTTCACTCTCAACGGTCGCGAGCTCGAAGCTGAGCAAGGCGAGCTGTTGATCGACGCGGCCGAACGCAACGGCGTTCATATCCCGCGTTTTTGCTACCACTCACGAATGACCCCCGTTGGTATGTGTCGGATGTGTCTCGTCGAGGTCGACGGCGGCCGCGGTCCGAGCCTCCAGCCAAGCTGCATGTTGCCCGTGACGCCTGACATGAAGGTCAACACGGAGTCCGATGCCACCGTGAAGGCACAAGACGGGGTACTCGAGCTCCTGCTCATCAATCACCCGCTCGATTGCCCGGTGTGCGACAAGGGCGGCGAGTGCCCGCTCCAAGACAACGCCTACGCGTACGGCCCCGGCGAAAGTCGCTTCGTCGAAGAGAAGCGCCACTACGAGAAGCCGATTCCGATTAGCGACCTCGTCCACCTCGATCGTGAACGCTGCATTCTGTGCGATCGTTGCACGCGCTTTGCCGACGAAGTGGCCGGTGACCCCCTCATCCACTTCATGGGTCGCGGCGCCGATACGCAGGTCAACACCTTCCCCGATCATCCGTTCTCGTCCTACTTCTCGGGCAACGTTGTTCAGATTTGCCCCGTTGGCGCGCTCACCGCTTCGCCGTATCGATTCAAGGCCCGCCCGTGGGACTTCGCCGAAACCGAATCGACAGCGACCACCGACTCGTCCGGCGCTCGCGTCGTCCTTCAGAGCTCGCGTGACCGACTCGTTCGCACGCTCGGTGTCGATTCCGACGCCGTCAACTGGAGCTGGCTCTCGGACAAGGAGCGCTTTTCCTACGAGGCGGCCAACAGCGACAACCGGGTCACACAACCACTCATCGCCGACGAAGGCGACCTGCGCCAAGCCCGTTGGGCGACGGCGGCCCGCGCGTTCGCCCACGGACTCGGCGTCGGTGCAAGCAAGGTCGGCGTACTCGGCGGCGCTCGTCTTCCCTTGGAAGGCCAATACGCCTGGTCCAAGCTGCTCAAAGGCACGGCCGGCATCGACAACATCGATGCCCAACTCGGCGATGGCCTCTCGCCCGAGCTCGTCCTCGCGTCGCCCCGGTCAACGATTAGCGGCGCGATGGCCGCTGGCTCAACGGTCATCTTGCTCGGTGCCGACCTCAAAGAGGAACTGCCCACGCTGTTCCTCCGGGCTCGGCACGCGGCGACCAACGGCCACATCAAGCTCATCGAACTCACGGCCAGAGCAACGAGCCTGTCGCCATTCGCTGCAGCTCGCCTCCACACCCAGCCCGGCACCGCCGGTCAGGTGGCCGCCGCCCTCGCCGGCGATGAAACCGACCGGGCCGTTGGCGGTGTCCAGTCCAGCGAGTTCGCAAAAGCCCACGCGCTGCTTCGAGGTGGCGGGCCAGTCACGATCATTGTCGGCCGCTCCAACCTCGCCGAATCGGCCGCCGTCGTTGCCGACGCCACGGCCCAGCTCCAGGCGCTCTGCCCTGGGGCCGCTATCTTGCCTATCCTGCGCCGGGGCAACATCAACGGGGCCCTCGAGATGGGCCTCACGCCTGGTTTCCTGCCCGGCGGGCGCAAACTTGGTTCGTCGCCTTCGGGTTGGCCCACCGAACCAGCCGACGTCGGCCTCGACGCCGAAGGCATCCTGCGTGCCGCAGCCGACGGCGAGCTCTCGACACTCGTGCTGCTCGGCGCCGATCCACTCGCCGACTATCCCGATCGCGACCTCGTCATCCGAGCATTCGATGCCGTCGATACCATCCTGGCCGTCGACACCTTCCTCACCGAATCCAGCAGCCGGGCCTCCGTCGTGCTGCCAGCCGCCATGTTTGGCGAGACCGACGGGTCATTCATGAACCTCGAAGGACGCGTCCCGCCGCTGCGAGCCCAGGTGACTGCGCCGGGCCAAGCTCGTGCCGACTGGATGATCGCCGTGGAAGTCGCCGATGCGCTGGGCGCGGATCTTGGCTTCGACACCTGAGCAGCCTCCAAGCAGAGATGACCAGTGCCGTGGCCTCGCTCAACCAGGTCGACTTCGCCAGCGTGGCGACTGGCGCCGACGGGTCCTCGCTGATCTCCATCGTCCGTGGACCCCAGACTCGCCACCGGCCACCATGGTCCCGCCGCTCGACAACTACGGTCTTCGACTCCTGGTCGATCACAAGCTGTGGGATCAAGGCACCATGGTCGCCCAATCACCATCGCTGGCCCATCTGGCCGGCTCGGCTGCGCTCTACCTCAATCGCACGGAGCTCGAGCGACTCGGCGTCACTGACGGCGACATGGTGACGGTCGAGACTCGCGACATCAGTGTCCGCGTCCCGGTTGGCCTTGACGCATCGCTGCCTCGCGGCGTCGGTCGTATCCCATTCCGACTCGCCGGGTTTGATCCCGGTACCTTGATCGATGCTGGCGACACCGTCACCGACATCAGAGTCACGGCAGGTAACTAGATGAATGCGCTACTCCTCGCTCAGGCCGAACCAACCGTCACCTACCTCAATGACGGCGTCGACTTCGGTGATGTCCTGCTCGCCGTCGTCAAGGTCGTCCTGTGCTTCGCGGTGCTCATGGTGTCGGTCATGCTCATGGTCTGGTTTGAGCGCAAGGTTGTTTCTCGCCTGCAGAACCGCATCGGGCCAAACGTTGCCGGGCCGTTCGGGTTGCTCCAAACGCTCGCCGATGGCGTCAAGCTCTTCTTCAAGGAAGACATCATCCCCACCAAAGCCGACCGCTACATGTTCCAGTTGGCGCCCTACCTTGCTTTGGTGCCGGCGTTCTTGACGTTCTCGATCATCCCGGTGGCTGGCAACTTCAGTGGCGATGGCGACGGTTCCTCCACGATTTTCGGCCGCAGCTTCTACTGGCAGGTCGCCGACCCTGAGATTGGCATCCTGTTCTTCCTCGCGATGAGCTCGATTGCCGTCTACGGCATCATGTTGGCCGGCTGGTCCTCTGGCTCGAAGTACCCGCTGCTGGCCTCGGTCCGCGCATCGGCTCAGGCCATCTCCTACGAGGCTGCACTCGGACTCTCCCTCGCTGCGGTTCTGCTCATCAGTCGGTCGCTCAGTACCCACGACATCGTGATTGGTCAATCCGACGGCTTCCTCAACTGGAACCTCGTCGCCACGGGCATCTTGCCGTTTATTGTGTTCCTGATCGCTGGCACCGCGGAACTCAACCGGCCGCCATTCGACCTCGTCGAGGCTGAACAAGAACTCGTCGGTGGATTCCACACCGAATACTCCTCGATCCGCTTCGCGCTCTTCTTCTTGGCCGAATTCATGAACACCGTCACCATGGGGGCGATCATCGTCACCCTCTTCTTCGGCGGCCCAGCT
>JAWKIN010000021.1:0-57976 GCA_041394345.1 Acidimicrobiales bacterium
GGGCACCCCAGCCGCCAGGGCCACGGCAACCTCGCCCCCCGTGGCGACATCGATGCTCATACCTTCTTCGTGCGCGAGCTTGGCCATCGCCTTACAGAGAAACGCCTTCGACGCGTAGGTCGCGCGTTTGCCGAACGCCTCGACGGCCTCGCGACACCGAGCCCTCAGGTGGTCTTCGTCATAGATAAAGAGCGGCGTGCCGAACTCGGCGGCGAGGTCGGCAACATCGCAACCGGCAATCAGCAGTTGGCCGGTCGCACCGATAGACGCGTTGTCGGACAGGAGATGCCAGGGAACAGGACTCACATTTGCTCCGGTGCGCTCACACCGAGCAGGTCGAGCCCGGTAGCCAAACCGATGCGAACCGTTTCGACGAGCCAGAGCCTGGCTTGGGCCAGTTCAGGCGACACCTCAGAATGGAGAATCTTGCATCGTCCATAAAACGTGTGAAAGTCGCTTGCGAGCTCGCGCACCCACGTCGTGACCTTCTGCGGCGCCCTGTCGCTGCAGGCCAACGCCAATTGCTCGGGGAACTCCGAAAGTTTCCGAAGCAGGCCAAGTTCGCTCTCATCGACCAGCAAGCTGAGGTCGACGTCGGTTAGGGGAAGCCGCTCGACCCCTGCCTCGGACGCCTTGCGAGTAATCGAATGGATACGTGCGTTCGCGTACTGCACGTAGAACACCGGATTGTCGGCAGCCTGCGCCTTGAGGATGTCGAGATCAAGCGTCTGTGTGGTGTCGATCGACTGGAGAAGGTAAGCGAAGCGCAACGTCGGGCCCGACCCGCAATAACGTCCGCAATCTCGATCATCGTGCCTGTGCGCTTCGAGAGCTTGACCTCCCTCGCCGTTCGCCACCAGCTTCTCACTGCTTTGACCGATGATCGCCTCGTATGCGTCAGCGTCGTAGCCGAGTGCCAACAGCGCCGCCCGCATTCGAGCCAGCTTTTCATGGTGATCGGCGCCGAGGATGTCGATGACCAGCTCGCCCCGAGAATTTGTCACGATGATAGGCAATATCGGAAGGAGGTACGTAGGTTCGCCGTCGGCCTTGATCAGCACCTCGATCCTTGTCGTCGCCGAAGTCGGTCGTGCGAAGCCAGGTGGTTCCTTCGGCCACAAAGATGTGGCCCTTGCTTCGAGTTCTTTGAGCGAGGCCGCCATTGCTCCCGAGTCGACGAGCGCTTGCTCGCTTGACCACGTGTCGTAGTCAACGTGCATCGAGCCGAGCGCGCCGCGAACGTCGGCAATGGCCTCGAGCCAACCCCCACGCCGTCGGGTCAACATCGACAGGCATCTCGGCTGCCCATTCGGCCACGTACTCGCCTTGGTATCCGTTTGCCGGCAGCTCGGTGCCATCGCGGACGAGCAACCAATGACTGTCCGAAGATGACCGTCTGATTACCGCGGTCGTTGATGTAGTACCTTGTGCGGGGCGAAACCACAGCGCTTCATGATGCGAGCCAGCGAGTCGCCATAGGCACCCCAACGACCGCCGCCAGCGTGAAGCGGACCGGTCGGGTTGGCCGAGACAAACTCGATATTGACGGTCTTGCCACCACCAAGGTCTTGTTGCCCAAAGTTCGTTTCGCCTGCCCGATCTCACATCACGTCGTAGAGCCAGGTTGGGGCCAGGCCTGAAGTTGACGAAGCCAGGACCGGCGATCTCGAGCGGACTCCGACATGGGCTGGCGTATTGGCCGTGAGGGGTTGTCGATCAGCGCCTGACCGATTTCGCGGGGGTTCTGGCCCAGGATTTGAGCACACCAGGGCGGCGTTCGTCGACCAATCGCCATGCTCTTTCCTGGCTGGTCGCTCAATGGTCACCCCAGCTGGCACCTCGGCAACACCAAGTTCGGCAAGGGCGATATGGACAGCAGCGAGAAGTTGTTCTCTCATGAGTTGAGCACCTGGGCTGGGGTACAGCTGGCCATCGTACACCGGGCCGACCGACCCTCCCGAGCCGCTAATACGACTCTGGAGCGCCCATGCCGAAGAACAACGCCAACCCAACGCTGCCTGGGATGGCCCTGCGGGCCGCGACCGGCACGATCGAGGCGTGGTGGAGCCCGGCGCCTGTCCCTGATGTGGTTGTGCTCGACGCATCTGCCGGACGGATCCGGTGATCACGTCACGGAAGCATGGGTCAATCTTGGCCCCGTTTGCTAACTCGACTCGGCGCGCCGATCGACTCCACAGCTGCCAAGAACCAGATCCTCTAGGGCTCTATTACCGCCCACCCCGTCGTTGTAGCTCGGCTGCGAGCTGCTCACTGTTGCGTTATTGAGGACGTTCTTGGAAGCGCTCGTTCGGCTGCTTTCTCCGCAGCCGACAACGTTGGAGCGGCGCTCACGCACCAGACGTCGCCGCGAACAAAACTCTTCCTGTTCAAGCTGCTCGATGAACGCCGCCGCTTCGTCGACCGTGAACTTCCCTCCAGCCTGCCGTTGGGTGAAACCCATCGGCCCGGGTGCCGCGTAAAGTCGACATGACCCGCATTGTTGAGAAGCTCAAGCAATGTGTTGATCTGACGACCTGAAGTGATGGACCAGTTGATTGACCGAATGCCATACCACCCAACAGACGCCGCCCTGTGACACTGTTTGGGATCCCCCGTACTCGAGCGACAGATTCGCAACAATCTCGACCTGCGTTAAGCCATACTTGTCTTGCTCGTTTGCCAACAAAGGACGACGCCCTGAGCGCATCATCTGACTCAAAATCGGCGCGCGACGTGCCTCTCGGCCATGCTCGGCCTGGCCTGCACATCGAGTGCGAGCTTCAGCAACGCCGACCCCGCCATCTCACGATCGCCGGTCCTTCGATGGCACAACGGTGATTCTCAATGCCGTCGTTCAGCACCGTCGACGACGATCTACCGGCAGCCGAGGCCTTCGCCTACGACGGGGAGTGGCATCATCATTGCCGTTGGCTCCGAGGCCGACGTCCTGACGGCCGCTGGCGACGGTGCGGAGATCATCGACGCCCAGGGCAACATGGACGGCCCGGCTTTCAGGACATCCATATGCACGTGCCCGAAGCCGGCGTCAACGAAACGGTCTGTTTCATGGAAGGTGATGACCTCGCCGAACTTGAGAGACAGGCCGCTCGCTGCGCCGAGGCGCAACCCGATGCTGCGGGTTCGCCGCTGGCGTCTCGCTCTATTCGCTCCGTGACACCACCGAAAACCCGGTCGATGTGCTCAACCGTGCTATTCCTGACCGGCCAGCACTCATTCTGGACGACCTCGGCCACGCCGTCTGGACCAACACGCGTGGGCTTATCGCAGCCGGCATCGGGCCAGACGACCCCGATCCACAAGGCGGCGTCTTGCATCGCGACCGGGATGGCCGCCTTACCGGATTGCTGCTCGAAGATGCCCAACAGGCAGTGCGAAACGCGGCAGCCCAAGACGACGATGCGTACTACAACGGCCTGCTGGTCGCCCAAGAGTTCTTGGCCGAAGCTGGTGTCACGACGATCAGCGACGCTGGCGGCTACTGGGCCCAGAACCACCCCGCTGCATTCGAGCGCGCCTTGGCGGAGGGCACGCTGACTGTCCGGGCGATGAATACTCTCTACGTCTATCCCGCACTCGATGTCGATGAACAGTTGGCTGAGTTCGAACGACGCTTCGCGAACGATTCGGACATGCTCCGGTTCGATACGGCCAAGATCTACATCGACGGCATCCTCGACCTCGGCACGGCGCTCCTGCTGGAGCCATATGACGAGCCGCTCGATGCCAATTATCCGTCCGGCTTTAGCTACTTCCAGCCCGAACAGTTACGAACCTACGTGAATGAACTCTCGGCCATGGGGTATCGAATGAACTTCCACGTGATCGGCGACGCAGCAGCCCGCACGGCGCTTGATGCGATTGAGGCAATCGACGACGACCCCGATGCAATCGCCGACCGGCGGCATCGCACAACCCACACCTACATGGTCGACGAGGCGGACATTCCCCGCTTCGCTGAGCTTGGTGTGATCGCCGATTTTCAACAGTCCGAGGATGCCACCACCACTGACTACCACGATTACCTGGCGTCATACATCGGCGATCGGGCCTATGACCTGATCCCCACTGCGCAGCTGCTCCTCGCCGGAGCAACCGCCACGCTCTCCAGCGACTGGGATGCCGGACCATTGCCGCCGCTTGGCACCATCGAGCGGTCGCTGACCCGTGACGCCAACGCCGCTCCCGACGTCGAAACCGCCATCGAACTCCAGACCATCAATGCGGCCTACGCCCTAGGCCACGATGACACCACCGGCTCGATCAGCATCGGTAAGTTCGCCGACTTCGTCATCCTCGACCAAGACATCACCAGCATCGATGCTGACAAGATCGACGAGACGAACATCCTCGTTACCGCCCTCGCTGGCAACTGGGTGTTCCAGGCCGACTCCTTCGAGCCGTGAATTCTCGAGCGCTGGTGTCACCGTTTCCGGCACCGCGCTCGTGATCGAGTTTGGAGAAGACCGACAAGCAACGCCCCTCGTGCTGAAGCTGCCGGCCTGGCGCGATGTGCGCCGCCAGAGTGAGTTTCACGATCGCCCAACCTGGGATCTGTACCGTTTCTTGTGTAACCGGCTCAGCGACAGCTGGCTGCTACCCGTCGCCACCGAGACCGCTGAAGCGCTCTACCGCGTTGTCGACGCCGCCTACGAGAAACGAGCGATCGCGCTGTCCAGCAACCAGCACCCCGCCGGGTTCGACGAACTCATGCCCAAGACCATCGCCAACGCGACCGTGGACCGGCTCATGCACCACGCCCACGTCGTGATCACCAACGGTGACAGTATCCGCCTCACCCATGCCACCGCCGGCAAAGGAGTCACACCACTGACCTAACCTGACATTTAACGCGCGGCTCTACTGGCCACCACCGCGCGATAGCTGACCAGGCCACCAGCGCTCGTCCCGCTAACCTCCCTGTACGCGATCCTCACTGGCCCTTGACATACCCTGCCGCCCGTTTGGCCGGCATCTCACTTAGCGGCGCCAGTCCTGGCGGCCGCCGACAGTCCGGCCGGGGGACCTCAATGCATTCGTTGGGCGAAGCCCTTGTGCTGACCTGCAACGGATCGATCAACGGGAGACCGATGTGCCCCACCGAAGGCGAGCACATCACCCGACATTGGTGAATCAGCCTGCGACATTCCCATAGGGTGTCGAGTTGTTTCTCACCGTTTGCGACAGGTCGATTCGGCGACCCGGTAGATCCGCGGACGATGTACCGTTCGAGGCCGTGAATGACTTCCTTCGCCGAGCCGTCTCGTCATGTAGGCCTGGGGATTAAAGTGCCAGTAGTCCAATCGGCGCTCTAGACTCGGCGCTTACGATCCCTGCTATCTGCACTATGATGGCGTCCCTCTGCCAGGTGTCACGATGAATCGCAAGTATGTATGAAGGTCAACATGTGTCCACCGCCATGAAAAACATGGTTGACTAGGCGACCTTCGCGGGAATACCGGTCCGATCATGGATTCAAACTGGCTCAAGTTACTGGCCGGAACCTCCGCGCAGAGTTTGTGAACAGGAAAATGTTGAAACGCATAGTCGACGAGCAAATGACACCACGCCTCAGCGGTCACCAGCGCGCCTCCGATCGCCGAGACCGCTAATCAAACGAGTTGCCGCCACATACCCAAAGCCCGAGCCAAGGTCGAAGTTATAACTAGTGGCCAAGCTGGCAAGAAGCTCGGAGTCGTGCGATCCAAAGATAAACTGAAGTTATGACGCCTTGCCAAAAGGACTTGATACTGGCTGGGACTCGGGTGAACGCCCCCGTGACGCCACCGTGACGCAAGTTCGGCCTCTCGCAACCACTCCAGATCCGGGGCTGACACTGGCTTGAGAAACGCTCTTCGACCACTGATGTGTGAGACGTGCTGACTTCTGCTAGCCACTCTCTTCGAGCAACGACGCACGAAGCGCTTTGGGATCGCTAATTGCGAATCGTCCGGAGACCTCGCCAGGTCCAACAAACTCAAGTCGCACTCGAGTGACCTCTCCGCTCACCACAACGATTCCGAGGATCGATCTCGGTCGGATCAAACGCAGCGACGATCTCCTGATGACCGTCGGCCGCTTTCACATGATCTCGGATCTCTCTCGTCGCCAGCGAGGAAGCAGGCGGTAGAGCACCGGCAGCGCCTCAGGAGTGCACTGCTGCTGACTCCTGATGCAGACCGAACAATCAACTGGCTACCCGGTGCCAGGCGTCAGTCACATCGAGTAGGCCGCGAGATCAAAGACGGGACGCTACTGATGCCGGAATACCGGGCCGAAGAGTTCGTGTTTCCGCTTGGCGCCGCACTCAACCGTTGTTCTCTGCGCTAGCCGACAGCCTCTGCGGCAGCGACCTGGCAGCTAGGTACTTCTGGTAGTTTCCCGCCCGAATATCTGTTCGCCATTGGAGAAGCGAAAGTCCAGCGTCGGCTCAGCATCAAGCGCCGAAGCGATACTTGCGAATGCTGTGCCCTCGAATCTCCAGCCAGGGTCCGTCGAACATGATGCCGCCATCACCCTGCTCTGGGCTGTGCCAGCAATGCCGGGCTCGTCGGCGGCGGTAGGTCACGAACACGAAAAAGGGGACTTTCAGGGCTGCCAGCTCTTCTGACTCGGGAGCGGCCTCATCGTGTTTCGGGTTGCCGGAGGCAGCCGAGGTGGACCTCGACGAGGCTGCCTGCGGGCTGTACAGGCGTAAGACTTGGTTTGGAATCGTCGTACGGAATGACATCGGGGAACTGCGCTCGCCACGAAGCTCATCGGCGTGTCGTAACGAAGCCAGGTCCCAGGTCGGACTCTCATCAGTCTGCTCAGATTCTCCAGGTAGCATGCCGTTTGTCTCGGGAAGAGCCACGCAGACGCCATGGTGAGGCGACATCGCAACGCGCTTCGAATGTGGCGCTGGAAGACACGCTCGGTGGCGCTGCGTCGAGTGTTGCATCAGTCGAATCGTCAGGGACGCCCGGCATCGTTGAGGTTTCTGGGCTCTGACTTGAGCAACCAATAGCAAGAACCGTAATGGCCAGGCTGACCGCGACGAAGCTTACTCGGGCGAGTTGTAGCATCTCTATCACCAAACTTCTGCTTGATCGAGAAAGACGCAATCATTGCTGTCGTTAGTGATCTTCGACGTTCACGTCTACTGCATCGTACTGGTTATCCGACCCGCTGCCTGGCCCGCTTACTCGTAAGCTGGGCAAAGTTTCTCCAGGAACTCCTGACGGGCAAGAAGTAGGTGCTTCAGCGCCAAGAAGCCAGCCGCTCGTTACCGAGGGATTGTTCCAGTCCCAACCACTGCGAGTACGGGCCGCCGCATGTAGACCCAGAAGGGTAGTCGACCGTTCGGTACTCAAACTTGAAACTCACACTGCCTGTGCCCGCACGCTTGAACTTGGTCCTGACGTGAAGAGACGAGGAGGCGAAGTGATGCGAGACTTGTTCCACATGCCTGACTGAGAGCTGAAGTCGCTTTGCGGCGTAGGTACCCGCGGGAGCATTTCCCGTATATCGGCTGAGGAACCCGTTTCCCATCTGCTGACCACCAACGATTTGACTCAAAACTGCCATTGGGAGTTATCTCGCCTGCCGAGAGCCTGTATCCAACCTGCGCGGTCATCGATCTGAGAAAAATCCATCCTCCACATCTCGCATCGCCGGTTCGTTGAACGCTGTGAGGGAATTGAGCTCGTCCTTGTCCCCAGGGTGTTGTAACCCCGGAAGCGCGTGTCCGGGTTTCGTGGAGCGCAACATGAGAGAAGTCATTGCTTGGAAAATGACGTTGCCGATTCTACTGGCGATGAAAATGGGATGCGCCGGTTGGCCCTACCACATCAGCCCACTGCGCAAACCGTGATGCGACCGCGGTCCGTTGTGCAGGGGTCCAGTTTGGGCTGTCAGAATTGCCAACCGAAGGTGGCGCTTGTTGGACATGCAACCGATGTGGCTCTGCGTCGGGAACGCTCCCGCTGGCTGGTTTCCTATGGTGGTCTGACCTGCACCACTCACCGCCAGAGCAGCCACGGTCCCGCCTATCCCGATGCGCTTGAAAAAACGCAATGCAATGTTTTGTTTTCCCAGCCAACTTTCGATCCAGGTTTTGAGGAAAGTTAAGTACACAGCCGAGAAGCTGTCATTCGTACCGATTCATACGGATCTGGACCTCGTAGCAACACTCAGCATGGAGCGCCGGCCGAGCTGGTCGTTGCCAGGAGAGGCAGCGGCGGAGATTTTTCCCCCAGCCCGTTGTCGCACCGCCAATTAGGCCAGACGGCGACCCGGAATCTACGGGGCGCTTCGATCCAGACGCCGTTGACCGAAGCCAGTGCGGATCTTCTGGTGAGGACGGCTGGGTATCGTGTTTGCCGAGCCTCAAGGCCAGCGAATCTTGGCGGACTACCCACTCTGCGTCCTGGGTGGACCAGAATCAGGATGAAAGGGCGGTATTCGCCGTGTACCGGGCACACTCGCCGGTCTTTCCGCATGACTCATCGCCTGGTCAGAAGCCATTCTGGCTGTGTACCCCTGGCAAGAATCGAACTTGCGCTCACGGTTCCGGAAACCGATGCTCTATCCACTGAGCTACAGGGCCAACGGAGAACACATGGTGCAGCGGGTTGTGAACCTCCCAGATGCTCCTTTGCCCAATTTGTGGGCGGCCGGTGCCATGCCGGCCGGCAATCCGGCGGCGAAGCAAGAGCAACCGACATGCTTTTCGAGCGGGTTACCCTTCATCGTCGCCACGATCGTACTGAACGCCGCCTTGCGCTGGCCCATCGCCGCCTTCGCCACCGCTTGCTGACCCAAGACCCGCGACCGACCCTGATTGGCAAACTCGGGGTGCTTGTTGAGCAGGTATTGCAGCGCTTCATCGATCGTCTTCCAGCGCTCAAAGAAGAACGAGGCGCCGTGCCAATACACCCGTACGAGGGGTTGATCGGCCACTGCGATCTTGGTGACCTTCGATGCCCGCAAAAGGAAGTCGTAGTCCTCGGTATAGCCGCCGGGGAGATCTTCGTCGACAAGCCCGATGTCGTTTACCAGCACATCGCGATTGAACAAGAAGCTCGACGGGTGGACCTCGGTCATACGGTCGTTGAGGAACCCGTCGAAGTTCATCTTCGCCGGGTCAGGAATCCTTGCCGCGTCATCACCGTAGTTGATGAACACGTCGTGGCCATACCGGCGCCAGCCAGCGAAGAGAGCGCGCGAACTGAGCAGTCAATTTTCCTGGGAGCCACTCGTCGTCATCGTCACAAAAGGCGACCCATGAGTTCTTGGTGGCGGCGATGCCGCTGTTTCGAGCACCAGCCAACCCTGGCTGGCGATCGTTTGTCGTCACCCGAACTCGGCGCATGTCGTCGTCACTGGCCAGTGTCTCGTCTGGGTCGGAATGATCGAAGACCAAGACGATCTCAATAGGGAACGGATGCTCTTGAGTGAGCACCGCGCCAATCGCCCGGCGGACAAGTTCAGGACGGTCACGAGTACAGATGACGACCGAGACAGATTGGTCGACCAGCGGTTCAGGCGTCATAGTCATGAGCCAAGTCCTGGGGTTTCTCGTTGCGGCGTTGATGGCCTGACCAGGGGCGTCGAGGTGCCGAGTAAGTCGTCAATCGCCCGACCAAACTGGACAACCCCGGGGGGCGCCTCCCGCTGTTCGGACGCTATTGAGTAGTGCAGCGGGTCGGCGAGGACGTCTTCGATCGCCTGCGCGATGTCGTCCTCGGAGTTGAGTGTGCGGGCCAGTCCGTGCCGGTCAATGTGCTTGGCGAACCGGATCTGGTGACCATCGACGTGCTCGCCCCGGGCAGGATCTCGCGGCAGCACCAGGGGCTTCTTTCCAGCCATGCGCGCATCCATGACCGTCGACGGACCACCATGACAAATGACGACATCAGCCCGGCCGAACAAGTCGCACAGCTCGGGGTGAGGGATGAGTTTATGACCAGTCGCCGTGGTGGGGGCCATGGCCGTGCCGTACTGAATGATGACCGAATCGCCGGGGTGCGTGAGCGCCCAGGAATCCATCATCGTCACGAGACGATCGAACGGGTGATGATCGGTCCCGACCGAGACCACAATGAGTCGGTTCACAGCCAATCCAATCAATACAGCGGGCCGACGAGCTCGCTGCCACGGTTGAGTGCCTGTTGTTCAGGCCACTGGACAAGGAATTTGGTAGCGATCGGTGCCACGAGGCGACCGGTCACCGTCTTGGAATCGATTCGGTCGTAGACCTCAAGATAGACGGTTGGTACTCGTCGCGCTTTGGCAACCACGAAGAACGGAAAGGCAACGCCAGCGCCATTGGAGATTATGACGTCCGGCTGCCAGTCCTTGATCACTCGCCGAGCGAGCTTGAAGTTACGCATCATGTTGAACACATTGCGCGTCGTCGGGTGGAACGCGGGGATGAGCGTCTCGCCCTGGAGTTTGGATCGTGACGTCGGCTCGTCGAAGGTGACCCAGCGACGTTCGTGTTGGACCCACCACGGTCGTAGCTGAATGAGCTGCGACAGGTGACCGCCTGATGACGAAACGAAGAGGACACGACGTACCGCCGTTGCCCGCATCTCGTTGGGGGTGCTGAGTGGGCTCATCCGGCAAGCCGTTCGAACCCGTCGGACGCGCACTGGTCAAGCAGCATGTCGGCCTTCGTGTTGGCATCCGATTGACCCGCAGCGGCGAGCAGTGCTTCGCCGAGCGGCACGTATCGTGAGGCATTGCTGTCTATCGCAGTCTGTGCGCCTCGGCCGTACAACTCGACGACATTTGGCTCGCCGTCGAGAGCGGCGATATAGCCTGCCTCGACAATTGCGCACGCGGTAAACGCATCGATTGACGCTGCGACCTCGGGATCTACTTCTGCCACCTCGGCTGTCTCCTCACCCTCGCTCCCTCCGGCCCCACCATCGGTTTGGATCGGTTCAGGCGATGGGTCCTCACCCACCGGAGCGTCAGCATTGTCGCCCGTTGGTGTGTCGGGGTCATGACCTGCACCGTCGGCGTCTATAAGTGGAAGTTCGTCACCCTCAACCGGGCCAGACACCCCCGACGTCGAAAGGGGCGAATTGGTCGCGGCAGCGTTATTCTCGTCACCGGCAGTCGATGACGAATCGGTGCAGGCTGAGATCAAAAGTATGGCGGAAATGAGCAAAAGTCGAGTCTTCACAGAATCCTCCTAGGGGAAGAGTCGGCAGGCGATGCCTAGGATTGAGCCGGCTGAAAGGAAATATGGAACGTCACGCCGAAGCGCCACATACGCAGACTGAGCTCGAATGGATTATCGACGGCCTTGGGGGCACCGTAGACGGCCCCGGACAGTCGTTCTTGTGCCGACCAAATGCGTCCGACCCCCAGCTGCTTCTCCCGACGACGCCACGTCGAGTGGCTCTTGCCTCGATGCGCCGGTTTCACGACGGTAAGTCGACCAAAGAGCGAGTAGAAGGCATGGCTGGCCAAGCTATCGGCTTGGCTGGCTTACTGAAATACGCTCCGGGCGAGCTATTGACGCTGCCACCCTTTCGCCTGATCAATCGCCTGGCGAACGACCTCGGTGAGCCCCAACTCATACCTACGATTAGCCTCGGACCTCGCCGCCGCAACCGCAAACCGGTCGTGCAGCTAACTCGACCAGACGGTGTCGTGGTTGGCTTCGCCAAAATCGGGTGGTCCGATTTGTCTCGCGCACTGACAGAGAATGAGGCACGCTGGCTCAAGCGAGTCGAGAACAAACTCCCGAAGGGTGTGACTGCTCCAACGGTGTTGCACCAGATCCGCCAGCAGGACTGGGATCTCGACCTTGAGGTCCTCGTCAGCGGTGCGCTTCGGGTGTCGGCCGCATCGGGTCGAACCGAACCGCTCAGTGCCGACCTTGCCCTGGCGATCGCCGATATCTGGCCAGGCGGCACCCACGCTACGCAAGATCTACCGTTCCTGGCCCAGTGGCGGCAGTCTCCCGTCAACAGCCTCGTCGACCTTGACGCTCTCGTTGCCAAGCATGACGGGGTGCCCATCCGACTCGGACTCTGGCACGGCGACCTCACGCCTTGGAACACTGCGTCCACCACCGGCAAACTGCTGATCTGGGATTGGGAGTTTGCTGACTCCGACCGACCGGTTGGCTTCGACCTGCTCCACATGGCCTTCGAGTCGATTCGACGGGCACCCGATGGCGGTGAGCAAGCAGCAGTCGATCACGTGCTCGCCAACGCCGCACGCATCCTTGCTCCTGCGCACGCTCCGGTTGACGCAGTCGTCGACCTCTACCTCTGCGAGCTGCTGGTGCGCGAGACTCGCCTCGCTGGCGAGGGATGGCGGCCCGAGCACCTCGGTGCCCTCGAACCTCCACTGATCGACGCCCTCACCCGCCGACTGGCATAGAGCATTCCGCCGCTGCACTTGAGCCAGACCAGTCGCGGCCGATGAGAACGTGACCATTCAATCCAGGAGTCGAATGTCAGCGACGGGCAAACGGAAGAATCAATCCAGCGCTGTCGCCTCGGGCCTCGCGCTTATCGGTGCCGTTGTCACGACAGTTGCCAACTTCGGCTTGGCCGCCCTGGTCCTCATTCCGGGCCGAGACTTCGCCGGGGTGTTCTTCGCGGCCACGGCGCTCATCACTATTCTCGGCACGGCCAGCAGCCTCGGCACAATGACTGGCCTGGTCTACTTCCTCCCGCAGGCGCTTGAGCACAACAACCCGCGCTCGCTTCTTGGTGTCTCGCTACGGCCGGTCGTCGCGTTCTCGGTAGCTCTCGGCATCGCCGTATTCGCCGCCGCGCCAGTGCTGGGAGGCGACTCAAACGTCAGCTCCCTCCGGGCCCTCTCCATCGTCGTGCCAAGCCTGGCCATATCGACGAACCTCACGGGAGCGTCTCGCGGACTCGGCACCATGCTCCCTACGGTCATGATCAACCAGATCCTGCGGCCGTTCTTGCAACTCGCCCTGATCGGAGGACTCTTCCTTATTGGGGATCCCAGCCAGCTACAGGTTGCTGTTGCGTGGGGTGCGCCGATCGTGCTCGGCACGCTTGTCGCTACCTGGTGGGTGCGCCTGTTGGGGGGATTCGAAGGAACCGGTCCTCGAGCGGTGTCCTCAGCGGAATTCTGGGAATACACCCGTCCTCGTTCGCTCTCCACGGGCATGCAGATCGCGCTGGAACGTGTTGACGTCATCATCATCCAAGCGCTCGCCGGAAATGCCGTCGCCGGCGTCTACGGCGCGGTGACTCGATTTGCGACCGCGGGGAACTTCCTGGCCTACTCAATCTCGCAGGCCATCTCACCCAACCTTCGACGGGCAATCAAGCGAGACGTGAGCGGTGAAGCTTCGACCCTGATGCAGCAATCGACGAGCTGGCTCGTTCTTGCGGCGTGGCCTTACTTCCTCTTCGTTTCGACCAAATCGACGTTCCTCAGCGGCCTTTTTGGCCAAGAACTCCAGCAGGGTTCGGCCGCCTTGACCATCATTGCCATCGGGCTGCTGGCAAGCTCGTTCGCTGGCCCAGTCGATCTCGGACTCATGATGAGCGGCTTCAGCAAACTCGCCCTTGTCGGATCTGCTCTCGCGCTCGGCACCGATGTGGTTTTGAACTTTGCCCTCGTGCCGCCAATGGGTATCAATGGCGCCGCCATTGCCTGGGCCGCCGCAGTCATCGTCCAGAACGGTTTCGCCGCCATCTTCCTCAAACGACGGACTGGGCTCCAAGGTGCGGGGGAACCGTCAGTCCGGGCAGCACTGACCTCGCTCGCTGCCGTCGTACCGCTCGGCCTGATTCTCCCCGACACACTCGCTGGCGCCTTGGCGACCGTCGGCCTTGGCGGCATTGTGTTCGTCGTTCTGGTGGCACGACAACGACGGCATTTCGGCCTCGACGCACTCGACCCAAGCCGCATACGCGGTCGTCGCCAACGTCAGCGGGTCTAGCGGCGCTCTACGAGAGTGACCGCATCAGCGCACCAAACGCCTCGGCCGACTCCGGTGAGCTGTCATAGTTCCAGTCACAATTGGGATAGTTGCCATCGTGGACGCTGAACCACGAGACATACTCGACCCCCGCTTGATACCTGGGCGTGGCCAGTGTTCTGGCCGCGTCAAGCATCCACTCGGCCTTCCGACCAGGCGTTGCCTTGTCCTCCGCACTCGCGAACTCGGGTACCACGAGAGGCTTGTTGTGCGCTTCCGCGGCTGAGCGCCGGACTGACGAGCGAATCGAACGGTCGCCAATCCCGAGTTGTCCCTTGGCAGAGGTGCCAGTTGTACGGATCGGTGCCAACGACGTCGACGACATCGTCACCCGGGTACCACTCGTCGGCTCGACCATCGCTGAACGCACCGCCGGTCATGATCCAGGCCATGGAAATGTTGGCGCCGCCCCGTTCGCGCACTATCGCGGTGAACGCCCGCCACGCCGCTTTGAAGTCTTCTGCGCCACCGTTACCCGATGAGTCTCTGGTCTCGGGCTCGTGGTTGAGGGTGAAGTAGCCGTCATCGCCAACCAGAATCGCCTCGATCGGCCCACGCCTCCATTTCTCGGAGTAGACGGCTGAGCCGGGCTGAGCGGCGGCCATCTCGCTCCAAGGAACGACTGTTCCGTCATCGGATCGTGGTCGGACCGAGAGATGGATTGCGTGGCCGCTATCAAGAATGGCTTGGTCGTCGGCGTCGGGAAACACCGTGTTCCATCGGGCAAAGATACGGATCACGCTGAAGTCGACGCCAAGCGAGCTTTCGACATTCTGGAGCGTAGAAGGGTCGCCTCCAGGCACGGCGATACCCGATTTGACAGTCGATATGCCAGATGTTCCGACAGGGTCAACTGAGGCGACGGATGTCGGTGCAGCGGTCGAATCAGCTAGCGAACTACAACTGGCGGCGAGTAACCCGCTCGACACCAGAAGGCCAACGCGAAGAAACGAACGCCGGTTTCGCCGCAAGAAGAACATCGGTAGATCGTAGTCGAGTATTGGCCAGACGCTGGTCGGGCATTGTCACCTAGGAGCGACTCAAACACCATGTCATCAGCGGCTGCGGGCAACGCCAGCGTCGCCGTCTTTCGTCCGCCCAAATCTTCAGTGAAGGCACAGTGGATCTCGTCGTCCGACTGCAGCCGGAGGGCGATTGCCGCGGCAGCAAAGAGCGCAAACATCTGTTGCGGCACCTGAAGGTAGTACGGCAACTGCAAAATCCCGATCACCAGGGTGACGTGGGCCCAAAGACCGACGCCGGTCTTCTGACGGAAGGTTCGGACGGCCAGCGCGTTCATGAATCCGATGTAACCAAAGAAGCCGACGAAACCGTAGGAAAACATGGTGAACCACATCTGACCATGGGTGCCGACCGATGGAGGTTGCGGTCATTCGGACGCGGCCCGCCCCACCCAAAGATTGGCCGCTCAAGCGCACCGTGATACGCATCGGTTGCGAGGCCTCGCTCGGTCCTCGTTGCTATGGCCCGTTTCGAATCGAGTAACGATGAGACCGCCAAGCGGAGTCGAAACCAGGACGACGGACAAGACGATGGCCCCAATCATTCCCCTGACGACCATGCGGCGATCACCCGCTATGCCGAACCGAACGGCGGCGTACACGACCCCAAGCCCAAGGCTGAGCCAGAGACCGCGATTGAGCGAGACAATTGCCGGGATGAGCGAAGCGACCAGA
This sequence comes from Acidimicrobiales bacterium, assembly GCA_041394345.1. Classification (GTDB taxonomy): domain Bacteria; phylum Actinomycetota; class Acidimicrobiia; order Acidimicrobiales; family SZUA-35; genus JBBKWJ01. Next base: position 15,685 of record JAWKIN010000021.1, read on the forward strand.
AGCACCCGCACGAGACGCTGACTGACCTGCACCCGATCCTCCTTGAGTGCGATCACGGCAAACGGGGTGAGAATAGCCAGCATCGAGCCCCAGCTATTGGTGTGATTCCATGGCGCATTCGGGCGCGGGATCGGGAAGCCGATGATGTCCTGCACTTCGGCGAATTTCGGGATCACCATCGAGTTGATGAGATCGTTGTCGACCAAGACTTGCGGCAAGACGAACGCCATCGGTGTCTTGAATCGGGCCGCCCCAACGATGAACGCCAGGTAACCACCGATGACGGTCGCCATCCACAGGAGCGTCAACGGCCGCACAATACGCCACACGTTGATGCTTCGGCGGCCGTTGAGCAGATAGATGATGAAGATCGTGGCTCCGATGTAGTAGCCGTAGCGAAGCACCCAGCCCGACAACGACCGATGCCACCATCCATGGAGGTCACGGAGCCGGTAACGGCTACGAGGAACAGGATCCAGATGAGGATTCCCTTCGGCACAACTAAGCCACGGCGACGAGTGAGCGACGCGAGCATAGGGACGGCAAGAATCGCCCACATGAAGCCGCTTAGACCGAGCACCCACCACAACGGGTAGGCCGCGATCATCAGGTAATAGGGCCAGTACGGCAATTCGGCTTGGGCTTCGGGGTTATAAGCCCCCGCCCGCCTGATTGCCGCTGTCTCAAGTTCCCGAACTCGCAACGACGGTGCCGACAACCTCAGCGCCAACGCGACGGAGCTGTTCGACCGACTCGGTGACTCCTGAACGGTTTGCTCGTGAGGGTTCGATGACCAGCACGGCGCCTTCGCAAAGCGGCGAGCCAGGTCAACGGCATCGGCATTCTGTTCCATTGGTGGTGCTTCAAACACGATCAAATCGAACTCGCTGCGGACACTCGCAACAAGGCGACCAAGGACTTCGCTCTGCAACAAGCTGGCCGGCTGGTCGACCACGGTGCCAGCCGACAAGAGGCGGAGATTCGAATGTCCGGGATCGGCTGCAATGCGGACGCCAGCTGAACACGACCGGTGAGCACGTCACTGAGGCCGGCTTGGTTTGACGCTCCGAAGCGATCATGAAGCGAAGGGCGGCGAAGATCGGCCCCGATGATGAGCGTGCGACGGCCCGCTCGAGCTGCGGCAACGGCGAGGTTTGCCGCCACCGTCGTCGAGGAGTGTGGATTATTGGTTCCGGCAATGAGCACGACCGACTTGTCGGTCTGATCGAGCTTGAACAACAGGCTTGTCTGAACCCGTCGGTACTGCTCGGCCGAGTCTTCATCGATCGAGGCAATCGCAGACTCAGAGCCACGTCGGAATACACCATGCCCGACCGGGACGGTACCAAGGAGCGGCAGACCCATCTCGACCAATTCGACGCCGGGGTTTCGGATCCGATCGTCGCGACGATCAAGCAGGTAGGCCAACCCGACGCCACCGAAGAGACCGAGCATCGCGCCGCCGACTGGGCCGGTAATCGGCGGAATACCAGCCTTTTCTGTTGGCAGCTCAGCGTCATCGAGCACTTCACCGGGATCGATCGTTCGCACACCGAGGCTTGCACGCTTGGCCCCGATGCTCAACAGTTCTTGGTTCATCGCCGTCTTGCGATTCGTCAGCGCGCTCACTCGAGCGGTGTCCTCACCGGCCTGGCCGATTTGGGATTCGATGTCATCGAGAATCGCATAGATCTCTAGCTCGCGGTCGTCGAGGGCTTGACGAGACTGAATCGTAGACGAGCTGGCGTATTCTTCGCGGAAATCAATGTACGCGTACGCCATCGACTCGGCTTTCTCCTGCGCCCGTTTCGCCTGTTGGGCAGACGCCGTGAACACGAGGATCTGCGAGTCGAACTTGGATTCAACCTCGACCGTGCTCTGGAGATTGCTGACGACATCGGTATCGACCGTAATGGTCGATGCGAGTTCTGTCACCGCCGGATCATCCAAACTGGCCACACCAAGCTCGGTGGCGGCAGCTCGCAGTGCAGCGGCGCGCTCGGCGACACGCTGGGACCCGGCGATAGTCTCCTCGGTCGCCATACTCACCTGGCGGGAAACATCGAGGTTCGGATCGTCGCCGGCCGAGACCAAGGCGCGAACCTCAACTCGGGCGACTGATTCGTACACGCTGGCCTGCGTCTTAATCAACATGAGACCGGCGATAGCGCCAGCGAGGCCGGTCACCAAAATCATCGGCCACCACCGCTTTAGCGCGGAGGTGTATTCGGACACATCAACTACGGAATGGCCACTGGCCATCACGAACCTCTTTCACCGGGCCGCGAGTTCGTGACCGACAACTGTCACATCACATCGTTCGGGGCCGTTTGCGTACAAGTCAAGCTCCGTTTCAATCGGCTCAAACCACGATCGCATGAGTAGATCCTCCCAAGTTCTCCGCCGCGGAGGAGGTTGGTAGTGCACAACCTTCTGCCACACTGGTTGACACAATGGCCAACTCAGCGGACGGTTGGTCCCCATCTTCTGGGGCGAACGACCTGTATCACGACGAATCCAAGAATTTCCATTAGCTCCCCACTTCTGGGGTCGATAGGACAAGCAATGACTACGTATCAAATGAGCCACGTTGCGGCGCTTGAGGCCGAGGCCATCCACATCATTCGAGAGATCGCGGCTGAATTCGAGCGTCCCTGCATGCTCTTCTCCGGCGGCAAAGACTCAATCGTGATGCTGCACCTCGCGATCAAGGCGTTCGCACCAGCAAAAGTTCCGTTCCCCATCATGCACGTAGACACCGGCCACAACTTCGAAGAAGTCATCGAGTACCGCGATCGGCGGGTCGCCGAGACCGGCATCAAACTCATCGTTGCCTCGGTCCAAGACGCAATCGACAAGGGACTCGTAACCGAGGAAACCGGGCCGCGGGCCTCACGCAACGGTCTCCAAACGGTCGCCCTTCTCCAAGGCATTGAGGAGCATCGTTTCGATGCCCTCTTCGGCGGCGCACGACGCGATGAGGAGAAAGCTCGGGCGAAGGAACGGGTCCTGAGCTTCCGCGATGAATTCAGCCAGTGGGACCCCAAAGGGCAGCGCCCTGAGCTCTGGAACCTCTACAACGGCCGACACAACTTGGGTGAACACTTCCGTGTGTTCCCCATTTCGAACTGGACCGAGCTCTGATATCTGGCACTACATCCGCGACGAGCAGATCGAGATTCCGCACGTCTACTACGCGCACAAGCGCCAGAGTTTCTTGACGCGACAACATGTGGCTCGGCATCACACCGTTCATGACGATGATGGAAGGTGAAGTAGCCGAGGAACGCCTCGTCCGCTTCCGCACAATCGGCGACGCCACCTGCACCGGCGTGGTTGAATCCGACGCTGACACGATCGACAAGGTCATCGAAGAAGTGGCCTCAACCCGCATCACCGAACGAGGCGCTACCCGCGCCGACGACCGTCGAACCGAAGCGGCCATGGAAGACCGCAAGAAAGAAGGATACTTCTAATGGAGCTTTACGACTGGCCACTGCTGGCTCGGTGGACGATGGCAAGAGCACGCTTATCGGCCGCCTTCTCTATGATTCGAAAACCATCTTCGAAGACCAACTCGAAGCGATCGAGGCGACGAGCAACGCTCGTGGCGACGAACACGTCAACCTGGCGTTGCTGACCGACGGTCTGCGGGCAGAGCGAGAGCAAGGCATCACGATCGATGTTGCCTATCGCTACTTCGCAACCCCTCGACGTAAGTTCATCATGGCTGACACCCCGGGCCATATTCAGTACACCCGCAACATGGTGACCGGCGCCTCGACGGCCGACCTGGCCATTGTCTTGATCGATGCCCGCAAGGGCGTCATCGAGCAATCCCGTCGGCACTCGTTCATCGCGTCATTGCTGCGGATCCCTCACCTTGTGGTCGCCGTTAACAAGATGGACCTCGTTGACTGGGACCAGGAAGTATTCGAAACCATTCGGGCCGACTTCACGGCGTTTGCCTCAAAGCTCGACATCCCGGACCTGACCTTCATTCCAATGTCGGCGCTTCTTGGCGACAACGTCGTCGATCGCAGCGAAAACATGCCGTGGTACCAGGGTTCGACCCTCCTCCACCATATGGAGGAGGTGCACATTGCCTCTGACCGAAACATGGTCGATGTTCGATTCCCCGTCCAGTACGTGATCCGTCCGCAGTCCACCGAGTATCACGACTACCGGGGATATGCCGGCCAGGTAAACGGCGGTGTCATGAAACCCGGCGACGAGATCATGGTTCTGCCTTCGGGCTTCACCTCGACCATCGCGAGCATCGACACGGCCGATGGACCCCTCGAAGAGGCATACCAGCCAATGTCCGTGACCGTGCGCCTCACCGACGAGATTGACATCAGTCGGGGCGACATGATCTGCCGCCCGAACAACCAGCCGGAGGTCGGCCAAGACATCGACGCGATGATCTGCTGGATGTCCGACCAGACAAAGCTTGTCCCTGGACAGAAGCTGGCGATCAAGCACACCACCAAGTGGGCTCGAGCACTGATCAAAGACCTCCAGTACCGCCTCGACATCAATACGCTCCACCGCATCGAGGATGCTACTGAATTGTCCTTGAACGAGATCGGGCGGATCAGATTCCGGACGACCCAACCGCTCCTTTTCGACAAGTACACACGAAACCGCTCAACCGGCAGCTTCATCCTCGTCGACGAGACAACCAATGCCACGGTCGGCGCCGGCATGATTCTTGGTGCGTCTTAGTGGCTCAGGACGAACCCCAACAGAGCGCAAACACCCGATGGCACCCGTCGGCCGTGAGTCGTCAGACTCGCGCCGGCGCCACCGGTCAACATGGGGTGACGGTTTGGCTCACTGGCCTCTCCGGTTCGGGTAAATCGACGGTGGCCGTCGAACTCGAACGCCAGCTCGTCGAGGCGGGCCACCCGGCGTATCTGCTCGATGGCGACAACCTTCGTCACGGCCTCAACGCGCAACCTTGGGTTCTCCGTCGAGGACCGCAACGAGAACGTGCGTCGGGTTGCGCATGTCGCACGGCTTTTCGCTGACGCGGCACGATCGCCATCGTGCCGCTCATCAGCCCCTACCGGGCGCTCCGCGATCTCGCCCGTGAGCTACATGTCGCAGCCGATATCCCGTTCTATGAGGTCTTCATCGACACGCCACTCGAGGTGTGCGAAGCGCGCGACCCAAAGGGTCTCTACAAGATGGCTCGGGCGGGTGAGCTCAAAGGCATGACCGGCATCGATGACCCGTACGAGGCGCCGGCTTCCCCGGAGTTCCGTTTCGTTCCGGCCGACGGCTCGGGCGCCGAGGTCGCAGCGAAACTCATCGCCGAGCTCCAACTCGTCTAGCCGCAGGCGGTTCCTTCGGGGCTTGCCTCAGGCACCACCCCAATTGGTGCATCGTCGACCGGCGCAGCGGCAGCGGGTGCCACGGTTGTCGTCGGCGCTGCAGTAGGCGTTCCGACGCTCGAGGCATAGTCGCTTCCGGTGATGAGTCGTGACCACGCCGACCGTTTCATCCTCAATGAGGAGTGGCGCAAAGCCGAGGCTGGCGGCGAGTGCCTCAGCAACCGAGCGATCAGCCGGCGCGAATCGGATCGTTGTCTGCTCGAACGTCGCCTCACTATTGCCAACTTCGGCAATCTCGAATCCGCCGATCGTTGCACGCTCCGATGCGTCGGCCGCTTGCCCGGCGACGCTACTTCCGCTGAGAATTTTCGCTACGAGGGCTGGCCCCGCTTCGGCTCCTGGGTCGGTGGGAGCCGCCGGCACGATGCCCCGGAAGATATCGAACGTCGGCTGGGCCTCATCTTCGAACAGGCGGAGCACGGCCTTGCCGTCATTGGTGCGGAAGTTTTCGACCGGAAGGGCATGACCAATGATTTGGTCGCCGCCGAGACTCGCAAACGTCTGGCCGAGCGTGAGCAGATCGGACGGCTGCACACCCTCATCGATCGTCAGGTTCTTGCCACCGGTATCAAGCAAATTGTTGACGGTTCCGAGCTTGGTGACATCAAGGGTTGATCGGGCGGTGTCGACCACGCGACGCAAGAAGTATTGCTGCCGGCTGGTTCGGCCAAGGTCGCCGGTTGGGTCGCTCTGCCATTCACCGTTCTCGAAATACTCGAGGTGGCGACTGCGAGCGAAAGCGAGGGCCTGGAAGCCGTCGAGTACGTGACAGCCAGCGACAGAAATGTCGAGGGCCGAACCAGCGTCGCGCATTGGCTTGTCGAACCACATGGGTACGCCGCCAAGCGAATCGACAAGGTCTTGGAAGCCGACGAAGTTGACCTCGGCGTAGTGGTTGATATCGATGCCGAAGTTTTCTTCGATGGTGCTTACGAGACGGTCGGGACCGCCGTCGCCGACAAAGGCCGTGTTGATCCGGTCGGTGCCTCCCGTACCCGAGATTGGCACATACAGGTCGCGCGGAAGCGACAGGAGGTCGATCCGATTGTTGGCGGGATCGACGCGGGCAATGATGATCGAGTCGGTTCGCTTGCCGCCGACATCTTCGCCGAGGAAGATGCCCGCATTCGGATCATTTGGGTCGATACCTTCACGGGAGTCGGTTCCGACGAGCAGCCAGTTGGCCGCTTCGCCGGGCTCGGCCTTTTCGACGCTGGCGATGGAGATGGTGGGAATCGCTTCAAGCTTGGCGTTGCCCCATGCCAACACACCAGCGGCGAAGACGGCCATCGAGGTGGAGACGACGCCAAGCGTTAGGAGAAACCGCTGGGGCCAGGTCCGGCGCCGCCGATGACTTGAGGCTTTGACCGCGGTGGACGTTGGATCGACAGTTTCCATAGCGCCTGACAACGTAGCAACGCTAGGCCCCGCATTCGCGTCACGACCTCGACTGATTGGTCACAGCTAGACCGATGGTTTGGCCGACGGCTTTGGCTCTTTCGGGAGCCCAAGAACCCGCTCACCCACGATGTTGCGTTGGATCTCGGCCGTGCCGCCCCAGATGGTCTCGGAGCGAGAGAAGAAAAACGATGCCTGCATCGCGTTGACCGGGTAGGACTTCTTTCCTCGTCGACGGTTGGGATTGTCGCTCGACTCGTCGAACACGCCGTCCAGGATGAGACCGTCCATGCCCGCCACGTCGAGCCACAACTCCATCACATCTCGGTGGTACTCAGACCAGAACATCTTGTTGGTCGCGCCAAGCGCAGCGACGCCGAGCGACTTCTCTTTGTTCAGCGTTGCGCTCAGGCTCCGCAACCCGTTCACCCGCATGATCTGCACCTTGGTATGGGCGGCGGCGATTCGTTGGCGGATCACCGGATCGTTGATCTTGCCGTTTTCGGTAGCCGTCTCGATGATCTGATCGAGCTCACTTGGAACCGGCGGAAGCCCGTCGTTGCACTGGTGCCCCGCTCGAATCCGAGCGTCGTCATCGCCACCTTCCAGCCGTTGTTGAGGCCGCCGACGACGCTGTCCTTGGGGCACCGAGCGTTGGTGAAGAAGACCTCGTTGAACTCGCCCGAGCCATCGACCTGGTGAATGGGGCGAACCTCAACGCCCTCTTGATCCATGGGAACAAGAAGGTAGGAGATACCGGCATGCATCGGGGCGTCCGAATCGGTGCGGGCAAGAAGGAACACGTAGTCGGCGTGTTGGGCTTGGGTCGTCCAGACCTTCTGGCCGTTGATCACCCACTCGTCGCCGTCGAGTTCGGCCTTGCACTTCAACGAGGCGAGGTCCGAACCGGCTTCCGGTTCGGAGAACCCCTGGCACCAGCGGGTCTTGCCTTGAAGGATGCCCGGCAGGAACTGCTTCTTCTGATCCTCTGAGCCCCACTGCAGGATCGTTGGACCGACGAGGGTGTCGCCAAAGAAGTCGCCGCGCATCGGCGCTCCAGCCGAAGCGAACTCTTCGTTCAACACGACCGATTGCATCGTGGAAAGGCCTTTACCGCCGTACTCGGTTGGCCACGACGCGCAGATCCAACCACCTTCGAACAGCTTGTTTGTCCACGAGTCAGCGAACGCCGCTCGCTCGGCCTCGGTCATCTCGAAGCCGTCGTCGAACCAGCCGTCTGGCAGGTTGTCCCTTAGCCAGCTGCGGATTTCAGTCCGGAACTCTTCTGCTTCTACTGGGTAGTCAAGATCCATGCGGACAAAACTAGACCGAACGGTCAAGTTTTTTCAAAATGGCTTCCCCGACGTGGTGAGCGGAATGGCGCGTACAGTCAACTCATGAGCGATTTGGTTATTGGCGAGGACGGACTTGCTCGCTGCGGGTGGGGCACGAGCACCGATGACTACGTGGCGTATCACGACGACGAGTGGGGCCGTCCGACGACCGACGATCGAGACCTCTTCGAGAAGATGTGCCTCGAAGGGTTCCAGTCCGGACTCTCGTGGATCACGATCTTGCGCAAGCGCGACGCGTTCCGGGAGGTCTTTCACGGCTTCGACCCCGAGAAGGTCGCTGGCATGGGCGAGCCCGACGTCCAACGCTTGCTGCAGGACGAGCGAATCATCCGTCACCGACAGAAAATCGAGGCCACGATCAACAACGCGCAGGTCTTTCTCACGCTGGCCTCACAGGGGCTCACCCTGGCCGGGATCATCTGGTCGCACGAGCCAGACGAACACGCGCCGACCTCATTCACTGACGTACCGGCGGCCAACGCCGAGTCAACGGCGTTGTCGAAACGGCTCAAGCGACTCGGCTTCAAATTCGTCGGACCAACGACGGCCTATGCCGCGATGCAGGCGATGGGTGTCGTCAACGACCATCTCGTCGGTTGCCATGTTCGCGAAGAATGTGCCGGGTTGCGTGCCACAATTTCACGCCCCGGAAACGGGCACTACTGACCTTCAGCGGGAAGATCGTCCCAGGCCGCCTTCGCGCCGCTATGGCCGACCGAGACGACCGTCCAGGTGGCGCCAGCAGCAGCAATAACTGCGGCCACGACCAGCGCTGACGTGGCTTGCTTGGCCGACACCTTTGGCAACCTGCGTCGCGCCGGTTCAACGAACACAACGCTCGCCGCCACGGCGGTAAGTGCGATTGACCAGGGCAGAACGGACTCGGCCGCATGCGTGTGGTCCTTCAGGATCGCAGTCTCATCGACCCGCTCCTCAAGTGCCTCGCCCGAACTGCCGGCAAGAATTACCGCAACCGTGGCGGCGGCTGCGAAGAACAACGCAAGGGGCGCATAGTGCCGACGGAGCTTTGGCAAACCGGCAACTAATAGCGTCGCTACGGCCGCCAGCGGCAACAGCACGACGGCTCCATGCACGATGAGCGGGTGTGCTGGCAATCCAAAAATCTCGTTCATTTCCGATCCGATCCAACGACGAAGGGTCCGCATCTCGCGGCCGGAACGAAACGTATCTGATGGCAAATGCTCCCCGACGACAGGATCGGATCGTTTACCTTTCCTTATCCGAGCGCTACTTCTTACGCTCGGGCAACCCGGCGCGAACGGAGCCGTCGGCCCACGCCGCCACCGTTCCCGACTCTTCTCGGCCAGCTTATGCATCAGGGCAATAGCGGCGGGATCATCGTCGCCGGGCCGGGTCTCGATGGCTCCGTCCTTGATCATCGCATCGATGATGGCCCGGCCAAGCTCGGTCCGAACGATGGTGAGGGTCCAGTCGGTCTCATTGCCGATACCCCCGGTGGAGATGTCAGCATGCTCAGCGGCGAAGTCGGGGCAGTGATTGCATCCCTCGCGGGTCCAGGCGTGACATTCCTTGAGGTTGATCTCGTGGTAATCGCCGTTCTTCATCCAGACCTGGAAGACGCCCTTGATGTTCATCTTGACGATGTCTTCTTTGACGATGCCGTACTTCAACCCGAACAGCTCATCAAACATCGAGTCGTCGAAGCTCTTCGAGCAAAGCAGCCCGATATTGAGCTTGATTGGCTTGGACACCTTGCCGACCTTGCGATGCCACATGACTGGGCCGATCGACGACTGGCAGCTCATACCCACGAGCGCCAGTGACTCGAGACCCTTGTCACGGGCTTCGTCGAAGGCGATGGTGTTGGCCGAATAGGTATAGCGGCTACCTGCGCCTGCGAGTACTTCGTCTCGGTTGGTTGCGACACCGGGCGTTGCCTTCCAACCCGATCCACCTTCGAGCATTGAGACAAGTGCACCGTCGATGATCTTGTTTTCGAGACACCAAATAAGAATGGCCGACACGAGTCCACCGTCTTGACCCTTGTCATAGACCGCGTCCTCCTTGGCCCGCACCAGAAGAATGTCCTTGAAGATGCCGGCAAACTCATCGTCGTTGCGTTCGCGTCCAAAGAGGTGCTCGTTAGCAACGCCTTCCCAGTCTCGAAAACGTGGGCAGGCCCGGGTGCACGAGGTGCAGCCCTTCTCGCCGTGCCCACAGTTGGTTGACCCCAGCTCGTCTTCGAGGTGATATGGCTTGTAGGCACCGGGCTCGTGTTTGTAGCCAATGACGTCGTGGGGGCACGAGATAACACATCCCGCGCAACCCGTACAGAGGCCGGACGTGATGACCTCGTCGTACAGTTCTTTCCATTGGAAGGTCCAACGGGTTTTCGAGGCTGGCGCAGCGGCGGCAAGATCGGTCATCGGGTCAACCTAGTCTCCCGCCACGGGGTCGACCCAGTCGAGCGACTAGAGCGCTGCTTCTTCCTTGATGCAATCGGCGATGATCTGGGAGATCTCGGGCGCGAGCGCGGCCGTCTCGTCGGCGACGAGTTGATTCTCAATGGCGACAAAACGCTCGTAGGCGAGATCTTTCTGCGCCGTCTCGAAGACACAGTCACAAATGCGGGTTACGAGCGTCGAGTCGGTGAGCGGAGCCGTGCAGGCGGCAAAGAACTCGTCACGATTCTGCGAGGAGTAATCGGTCTGCTCTGTGTCGCCGCACCCGGTCAGCGCCATGGCAAGAACACCAGCTATGCAAGCTAATCGCACGATGCGCACCGAACGGAAGATACCACGAGTCCCCCTCCGTCAGCCGCACCCCGAGCGACCGAGCAGAACTCGCGCCCGATCGAAAACTGCGTCGAGCATGTCTTCGGTAAGCCGACCGGTAAACGTGTTTTGCTGGCTCACGTGAAAGCTGGCGAGCAGGGTGCGCCCGTCGCCGAGCGACACCTCTGCGCCGTGACCGAATTTCGGGCGGGGACGAACGCCGAGGTAGGTGGCGAGGCCAGCGTAGGCAAAGCCGCCAAGGGCGACGAATACCTGCGGCCGGAGCAGCTCAAGTTCGCGATCGAGGAACGGGCGACAGGTGTCGCGCTCGCCGACGGACGGCTTGTTTGCGGGCGGCGCACACTTGACGGGCGAGGTGACGAAGGCGCCATCAAGTTGAAGTCCGTCGTCGATCGAGACCGATTCGGGTTGATTCGCGAAGCCGGCCCGGTAGAGCGCTCGGTAGAGCCAGTCACCCGATCGATCACCGGTGAACATCCGGCCCGTGCGATTGGCTCCGTGGGCCGCGGGGGCCAGCCCAACCACCATGAGCTTGGCGGCGGGATCCCCAAAACCGGGCACACCCCTACCCCAATACTCGTCATCGACGTAGGCGGCTCGCTTCTCGGCGGCAACCTGCTCGCGCCACTGAACGAGGCGAGGACACTGCCGCACTCGCCCACCTCGCAAGCCAGCTCAGCCAGCTGACGCTTCGCTCCCCCAGCACGACTCTTGGTCCGATCAGACGTCATCGCTATGACCGTAGATAGCGTGGGCGCCAATGCCACGCTCGACGAAGTCAAAGACCGCATCAACCAAGACACCGAAGCCCACGCTGGTGCTCTTCGTTCGCCACGGGAAGACTCCGACGACGGGGCAGGTGCTACCGGGTCGAGCGAAGGGCCTCAATCTGGCCGACGCCGGTCACGAACAAGCGCGACGAGCGGGTGAGCGCATTGGCGCCCTTGGAAACAACAAGGTCGCTGCCGTCTACGCATCACCGCTGGAGCGAACCCGCCAAACGGCCGCTCCGATCGCAAAGGCAACCAACAACCGAGTGCGGGTGAACAAGGGGTTACTCGAAGCAGATTTTGGCAGCTGGACCGGCGCCAACCTGGCCGACCTCCGCAAGCTGCCCGAATGGTCGCAGGTCCAGCGATACCCCTCGGGCTTCCGATTTCCCGGTGGCGAGTCGTTCACCGAGATGCAGGCTCGAATCACGACCACAATCGCAGCGATCGTAGGCGAGCACCCCGGCGAGACAATCGTCGCCGTCTCTCACGCCGACATCATCAAGGCCGCGGTTGCCGCTGCCCTCGGGACCCACCTCGACCAGTTCCAGCGGATCGTGATCGGCCCGTGTTCCATTAGCGCGGTGCTCTATACCTTTGATGGCCCCGTGGTGTTGGCTGTCAACTCGATGGGCGACGATCTCTCCTCATTGGTGCCAAGCTAATGGGCGAATCGTTCGAGTTCCGTGAAGCCACTCACTTCACCGCTGGCGCAATCGGCACGCCAGGCAACCGCGTCTTCTACCTCCAGGCAGGCGACGGTAGCCACTACGTTTCGGTCAAGGTCGAAAAGCAACAGGTCGTTGCGCTCGCTGGCTTCTTGCGGACCGTCCTCGACGACCTACCAACGCCGGACGAACCAGTCGACTCGTTTGTTGCACTCATTGAGCCCGCTCTGCCCGAGTGGGTGGTTGGCCAGATCGCTGTCGGTGTCGACGAAGCGGCGTCCTCGGTGGTCATTGTCGTCGAGGAGTTGAGCTTCGTAGACGAAGACGAGGACGACGACGACCCACTTGGGCTCGACGACCTCAATGCCTCCCTCCGGGTCCAGATCACGCCAGCCCAAGCCGAGGCGTTTATTGCTACGACCGACATCTTGCTCGCAGGAGGGCGCCCACCGTGCCGGCTTTGCGGCCAGCCAGAAGACCCGGGCGGCCACGCGTGCCCTCGGCTGAACTAGCTGCCTAACGTGACGAACGACGAGACAGAGGCGACCCAATCCGCATTCGGGCTCCCGGCCGACACGCTGATCGACCTCTTTCAGAACGGCGACATCGAGGTCCTCGGTCGCATGCCCTACAGCTCAAACGCCACGCTGCTCGTCAACGTGACCGACGGCGACCTCCGCCATCAGGCCATCTACAAGCCGCACCGGGGCGAGCGGCCGCTGTGGGACTTCCCCGACGGGTTGTTCAAGCGTGAAGTGGCGATGTACCGACTCTGCCGCCAACTGGGGTGGGACGTCATCCCGCCAACCACCGTTGGGGTCGGACCCCACGGCGAAGGCTCGGTGCAGGCACTCGTCAATGCCGACTTCCGCCAGCACTATTTCACCCTTCACGACGACGGGATCGGCGAGGACGACCTCCGCAAGATCTGCGTTCTCGACCTCATCGCCAACAACACCGATCGCAAGTCAGGCCATTGCCTCTTGGCGGTAGACGGCCGGGTCTACGGAATCGACAACGGACTGGCATTCCACGCAATGGAAGCTTCGTACCGTGTTGTGGGATTACGTCGGCGAGCCGATCGATCAAGCGATCCTCGACGCCGTCGCTCAGCTCATCGACGTTGGACCTGCGCCTGACCTTGCGGTCCTGCTGGACCCGTTCGAAAACGATGCGATGGTGAGCCGGGCCAAAGCAGTCGTCCAAGAAGGTTGCTTTCCGAGCGACGACACCGACGGTCGTCGCTGGCCCTGGCCGCTGGTTTAGCCGAGTAGTGACAGTTGTCACTCAGCCCGACTCGCCCGCGCTATAGAGCCTTGTAACAATGTTGCGATCCCCGGTCCACCAGCGAGGCCGGAAATCGTCTGTTACGGTGCCGATCTATGCCCATGGTCACAATCCGTGGTCGTTCCCAACAGTGAGGTAACTATGAACCGCCCGTCACTACGACGAATGAAACAAGATCTCGGCCCCCTCGAAAACGAGCTCGTCGATAGCTTTGCGTCGGGATCCCTCTCCCGTCGGTCCTTCCTTGTGAAGGGGTCCGTACTCGGCCTCAGCGTCTCAACCATGGGCGCACTCCTTGCCGCTTGCGGCAGCGATGACGCTGCCGGCGAAGGATCCGCCACCACTGCAGCGGGAGGCGGAACAGCCGCTGCTGGCGACATCAAGCAGGGCGGCGTCCTCCGTATTGCCTCCCAGCGCCCCGGCAGCCCGCTTGACCCGGTTGCGATGGACAACATCGGCAGCTACACGCCAATCGCCCAGTCGATGGAATACTTGTGCGGCAAGGGCGAAGGCGCCGCCTTGGCCCCGATGCTTGCCGAGTCATGGAGCCCCAACGACGACGGCAGCGTGTGGACGTTCACCCTGCGTCAGGGCGTGACGTGGCATACCGGCGGCGATTTCACTGCCGCCGACGTCGTCGCGACGCTCGAGCGCCTCGCCGGAGCCAACCTTCAGGCGTACATCACCCCAGGTACGGTCGTGGCCGTCGACGACTACACGGTCGAAGTCCCGCTTATTTCGCCTGATGGCCAGTTCCCCTACCAGGTGTCGGTCTACAACCCGCAGGCCCTCATCACACCAGCCGACTACGAGCTGGGCACACTGTTCGACCAGCGTCCAGACGGCACCGGTGCCATGATCCTCGACACCTACGACGTGGCGATCGGCGCGACCTACAAGGCCAACAAGGATTGGTGGGGTGGCGTTCCCTATCTCGACGGCGTTGAGATCGTCTTCGCTGACGACAACGCAACCCAGATCAACGGTCTCCTTGGCGACCAGGTCGATGCCGTCATCCAGTTCGCCGTGAGCGACGCCGACGCGTTGTTCAGCGCAAGCGGTGTCACCATCGAGTCAAACCAGTCAGCGGGCCACCGCCAGATCTGGTTCAACGTGCGTGAAGGAACCTTCTCGGGCGACAACGGTAAGAAGATCCGCGAAGCAGTAGCCCTCGGCATCGACCGTCCAGCCTTGGTCGAGCGTGTGCTCCAGGGTCGAGGCGACGTCGGCAACGATCACCCAATCGCGCCGGTCTACGAATACTTCGATGCGAGCCTGCCCCAGCGTGAGCGCGACATCGAGAAGGCAAAAGCACTGCTCGAAGAAGCAGGCGCCGCTGGCCTTGCGATCACCATGCACGCTCCCGACCTCCAAGAAATCGCATTGTTGGCCGAGGTTGTTCAGTCCCAGCTCAAGGAAATTGGGATGGACATCACGCTCAACGTCGAGAGCACCGACACCTTCTACAGCCGCTGGTGCGAGGTCTACGACTCAACGGTTGAACCAACGGGTTGTGATGGCGGCGAAGAGTTCGGCATCGTCGACTACGGCAACCGTGGCACGCCCGACCGCTACCTGGTGGCGGCCTACGCCACCGGCGAGTGGAACTCGGCGCACTACATCTCCGAGCCCTTCCGCGCCGCCGTTAAGGCCTACCAGGCCACGGTCGACCTTGAGTCCCGTAAGGAAGCGATCAAGCCGGTCCAGCAGATCGCGCACGACGACATCCCGTATGTCATTCCTTACTTCTACAACTTGCTCACCGCATACAAGGAAAACGTGACTGGCATCATTAGTACGGGCCTCGGCCACTACTACGCCGGTCAAGCTGGCTTCACTTCGTGAGTCTGGCGTTCCCCCAGAAACGACACAGGTTAATAGTCCGCCCCGTCCCCGGCGCTTGCCGGGGGCGAGGCGCGGTTAGCGACACTACTCGGAGGATCTAGTTGTGGCCCGCTACCTTCTACGGCGCCTTGGTTCAATCGTCATCTCATTGTGGATGCTGGCAACGATTGTTTTCTTGCTCGTCAATGTTCTCCCCGGCAATGTTGGTCGAAAGGTTCTCGGCCCAACGGCCAAAGAAGCCGACGTCATTGCCTTCAACGCACGCCTCGGTACTGACAAACCAATGTTGGAGCAGTACTGGGTCTCGATGAAACGCATTTTCACCTTCGACTTCGGCGAGTCGTTCCAGTCGGCGGCCCCCGTCACGGAACTCCTGCTCCCCGCTCTCGGCCGATCCGCGAAGCTGGCCCTGCTGGCATTCATCATCACGATCCCGATTTCGATTGCCGCCGGAATCTTCGCAGCCCGTCGGCAAGACACCCTGGCCGATCGAGTGGTCGTCAACGTTGGCCTCGCCTCGTCGTCGATCCCCGAGTTTGTCTCCGCATCAGTGCTGCTCGCCCTCTTCGCCGTGAAGTGGCCAATCGGGAAGGTTTACGCCAATGTGCCTCCCGGATCAAGCTTCTTTGGCCAGCTCGAATACCTGCTACTCCCGGCACTAGCGATGGTGGTCGCCTACTTCGGCTACATCGCTCGAATGACCCGAGCAGGCGTAATCTCCGCCCTCCACGCCGACTACATTCGCACCGCCACGATGAAGGGCCTTGATCAGGGCACCGTGATGCGCCGACACATCCTGCGCAACGCGCTCGCACCGACAATCACGGTGATCAGCGTGCAGATCGGTTACCTCTTCGGCGGCATCATCGGCGTCGAGAAGATCTTCAACTACGCCGGGCTCGGTTCGACCATCCTCAACGCAGTCGGCAAGAAGGACATCCCGGTTCTTCAGACCGGCGTCCTAATGGTCGGCGCTATCTACATGATCTCGACCCTGCTGGCCGACCTCCTAATCGCCTACCTGAACCCCCGTGTTCGACTGGAAGCTGACTGATGAGCTCGCCTGAAACGAACAACCTCGAAGGCCCCGTGTCGGCCGATGTTCAGAAAAAGGAAAAACCGATCACCGAACGATCGATCGCCCGACAGGAAAACTGGCGCCTGATTCGACGCAAGCCCGGCTTCATTATCGGCGCCGTCATCTCCGCGATCTGGCTTGCCTGCGGCATTTTCCCCAACCAGATCGCCCCGTTCGATCCGCTGGATTACCGCGTCGACAACAACCAATCCCCATCGTGGACCAACCTGTTTGGCACCGACCGCGGCGGCCGAGACGTGTTTTCCCGGGTCATCGCGGGCGCAACTGATGTTCTCAAAATCGCCCCTCTGGCCGCCCTCCTCGGCGTTATGGGTGGCGTCATACTCGGCATGTTCATGGGCTACCTTCGTGGCCGCTTCGACACCGTCGCCAGCCGGATCGTCGAGTCATTCCTCTCGCTTCCGGTGGTCCTACTCGGCCTGCTCGCCGTCACGACACTTGGCAACTCAAACTGGGTCGTGATCGGCGTTGTCGCCACCCTCTTCACGCCAGTCGTCGCCCGTACCGTGCGAGCGGCGGTGTTGGCCGAACGAGAACTCGACTACGTCACCTCGGCCAAGCTTCGTGGTGAGCCTGGTTGGTTCATCATGTTCCGCGAGATCCTGCCCAACATCACGGGTCCGATCATTGTCGAATTGACCGTCCGCATCGGTTATGCCGTGTTCACCGTTGCTACCCTGTCGTTCCTCGGCGCCGGACCACCGCCACCCTCGCCCGACTGGGGATCCCAAGTCAGCGATAGCTACAACTCGCTCATCTCGGGCTACTGGTGGTCGACCTTCTTTCCCGCCATGGCCATCGCCAGCTTGGTGATCGCCGTCAACCTGATCGCCGACTCCGTGCAGTCGGTACTGGACGGACAATGAGCGAAACGACAACAATCGACGACCTGGCGTCGACAGCTACGCCACCAGCCCTCGAAGTCGACGAACTGCGAGTGTCCTACACCGTGCGAGGCGTCGACCGCGAAGTACTTCGCGGCGTCTCGTTCCGCATCGCTCCCGGTGAGGCCTACGGCCTGGTCGGCGAGTCTGGTTGCGGCAAGTCGACCACCGCCTACGCCGCCCTTCGCTATATGCCGAAGAACGGCAAAATCACCTCGGGTCGAGTGCTCGTCAACAACAACGACGTCGTCAATATGTCGACGAGGGAACTCCAGCATTTCCGGGCGACCGAAGCGTCGATGATCTACCAAGATCCCGTGCAGGCCCTCAATCCCACGCTAAAAATCGGCAAGCAGATCACCGAGTGCTTCACGATTCTTGGGCATAGCAAGTCAGAAGCGGCCGACCTTGCCCTGGCGGGGCTCAAGCAGGTCCACATTGCGGCGCCGTCCAGCGTCATGGAGCGGTATCCCCACCAGCTCTCGGGCGGCATGCTCCAGCGTGTCGTGATCGCCATGGGTCTGGCGAAGGATCCTCGCCTTCTCGTTCTCGACGAGCCAACAACCGGCCTTGACGCCACAGTGGAGGCCGAGGTCCTCGACCTTGTCCGCGAACTGAGGCGTGAGTCTGACGCCGCCGTGCTGCTCATCGCCCATAATCTCGGCGTCATCCGCACCATGTGTGACCGGGTTGGCGTGATGTATGCCGGCAAGATGGTCGAAGAAGCGACCGCCGACACACTGTTCAGTGCACCGAAGCATCCGTACACGATCGGGTTGCTCAACGCGATTCCTCGCCTCGGCCTTCGCAAGACAGATCGGGCACTCGCCACGATCCCCGGCAATATGCCGCCGATCGGCGCCGACCTACCGGCCTGTGTGTACGAGAGCCGATGCCCGATCGTCACCAACCTCTGCCGGACCGTGCGGCCACCCGTGGTCGAGTTGCCAAACGGACAATGGACCCGCTGCCACCACAGTGACAAGCTCGACGAAATCGTCGAACTCGAAGCAGCCGTGCCCGTTCACGAAATCAGCAGCGAGCAGGTTGTCCAACTCAACCAGATCTCCAAGACCTTCCGGCAACGAAACAACGATGTTCCCGCTCTGGTGTCGGTGGATCTCGGTTTCGCCGAGGGCGAGACCCTCGGATTGGTAGGCGAGTCCGGTTCCGGCAAGTCGACGCTGGCCAAGACCATGCTCGGCGTCTACGGGCCCGACGACGACGGCGGCACCATCACCCTTGACGGCAGGCCAATGAAGGCCAAGGCCACTGACCGGCGGAACGAGGCTATCCAGGCCATCCAGATGGTCTTCCAAAATCCCGACTCGGCGCTCAATCGGGCCTGGACAGTTCGCCGCATTCTCCGCCGCACGGTCACCCAGCTCACCGACATCAAGGGGGCCGACGCCGACAAGCGGGTCAGCGAAATCGCCGAGGCCATGCGCCTCTCCGAACGCCACCTCGACATGAGGCCTCGCCAATTGTCGGGTGGCCTCAAACAGCGGGTGGCCATCGCCCGAGCCTTCGCTGGCGATCCCCGAGTTGTGGTGTGTGATGAGCCGACATCGGCCCTTGACGTCTCGGTGCAGGCCGCAATTCTCAACCTGCTAGCCACGCTCCAGCGGGACGAGAAGACCAGTTATCTATTCATTACGCACGACATCGGCGTCGTTCGCTATCTCGCCGACCGGATTGCCGTGATGTACGTCGGCCGCATCATGGAGCGCGGGTTCACCGACGACGTGTTCAATGGTCCCGTTCACCCCTACACCGAGGCCCTTTTGTCGGCCGTTCCTGCGATCGACGGTACGTCGCGATCGTATTCCACTGACGGGTGAAATCCCGTCGCCGGCCGACCCTCCTCCTGGTTGTGTGTTCCATACGCGTTGCCAATACTCGATGCCGGGCAAATGCGACGTGCTCGAACCGCCAACAATCAACGTCGCGCCGCGCCACGACATCACCTGTCATCTACCGCTCGACAGGCTGCCGACGCCGGTAACCGTCTCGATCAAGGCCAGCAAGTAGTACTCGGGCAACCGCCCACGCGCTAGTTCGGAGCGACCACAATGGGCACGTCGTCTCGCCGACGGTTGCAGCAGATCTCAGAACCGGCGCGGCGCGTCGACGTCATCCACGAGACCGATGTCCTCGTCGTGGGCGCCGGTCCCGCCGGGCTTGCTGCCGCGCTCGCAGCCGCCCGGGCCGGTGTCGAGGTGACCCTCGTCGAACGCTTTGGTTGCTTTGGCGGCACTATCACCACCGTCGGGGTCGAGGGAATGGCGTGGTACCGCCACGAACAGACAATCGAGGCCAACGGCATCGGCCGCGAGTTTGAGACACGCGCCTACGAGATGGGGGCCGCCGTCCCCGAGAGTCAGTCGCAGTCCTATGAGATCGATGCCGAGGGATTCAAGGTGGTGGCCGATCGCTTGGTTGACGAAGCGGGGATTCACCCGATGCTGCACCGGCTGTTCGTCGCTCCGATCATGGACGGCAACCAGGTCGTTGGCATCATCACCGAGTCGAAGGCCGGGCGTGAAGCCATCTTGGCTCAACGAGTGATCGACGCGACCGGCGACGCCGACATTGCGCACCGCGCTGGTGCCCCAACTCACAAAACGCCGCGCGAAGACATGATGGCTGTGTCGGTCATGTTCCATCTGGCGGGTGTCGACAAGCGTGCGTTCATGGCTGGTGTTGCCGCCGATCCGCAGACGTATCGGGACTGGGCCGGCAACGGCGAGTGGAACATCGAAACGTCGGGCAAGGAGGACGACATGTTCTCGCCGTTCCTCCACAAACCATTTCGCCAAGCCATCGACGCCGGCCTTATTCCGGCCGAACTGACCACCTTGGCTGGCACCTGGGGCGCCGTCCACGACTCGGGCGAGGTCACCTACCTGAATCTCGTGCACCTTCCCGGTCTCGATGGCACGGATCCTGATGATCTCACGCGAGGCGAGATCGAGGGCAGGCGCCAGGCCATGCACGCCATCGACGCACTGCGTTCGTTCACGCCAGGATGCACAGGCGCCCGCCTTCGCAACTTCGGCATGACACTGGGTGTCCGCGATACCCGAAAGATCGACGCGGTCTACAACATGACCGAACACGATGTTCGCGAACAGGCCCAGTTCGAGGACTCAATCGGTATCTATCCCGAGTTCATCGATGGCTACGGGATATTGGTTCTCCCCACGACCGGCCGCTACTTTGCGCTGCCATACCGAAACCTGTTGCCAAAGGGAGTCGGAAATCTGCTCGTCGCCGGTAGAGCCACGGGAGGCGATCGGGTGTCGCACGCGGCGACCCGCAACATGGCGTGCTGTGCGGTTCTTGGTCAAGGCGCCGGTGTCGCGGCAGCCCAATCACTCAAAGACGACACGCCGCTCGCCGACATCGACATTACGGCCGTTCAGGGCGAGCTTGAGCGGCAAGGCGTCCGCCTTCGCTAGTCACCCGGCGAGCGGGCCCGACTCGGCTCGAACGACGAACTCGACTGCCCCGTCGTCGGTAAACGCCCCGAGCCAGGTGAGCTCCACTGACCCGACAAGCTCGACGTCGACCCTGATGTCCGAGGAGGTCACCACCGGCATGCCGACAAGCGCCTCGACATCGATCTGCTCAGCCAGGTTTTGCCATGCCAACGCTTCGGCCGTTGGCGGGTCGAGCCAGATGCCCTCACCGGCCCGATACCGCCCGAGGTCGAGCCCATTGGCCCCCGCTGCGGCCGCGGCATCAGCGGTCTCGGCCAGCGCCCGGCGCTGGGAATACACTCGCCACAAATCGAGGCTGAACCCGCCAGCGAACACCAGCAGCGCCACCAGACCAATTCCGAAGAAGGTCACCGAGCCTCGTTCATGAGATCGCTGCGCCATCACCGATCCTCGCCGAAGTCGGGGTAGCGCTCGACGTGCTCGGTACTCCACGACAGGTGCCCAAACGAGCCGAACAGAGGCAAGTCGACGGCTGGCATTGCCACCTCGACCACCACCACAACTGAATCGCCAGCGAGATACGACGAGCCGCTCGCTACCCGGAGCGTGCCTGATGGCAGCTCATAGCCGCGCTCGATCGACGCCAGGATGCTGGCCTGATCAACGTCGCCAACGACAATCGAGCGGGCAACCTCGCCTGCCGCGTCTCGAGCGGCCGTTTGGCGCTCGACCCACGTCGGCACCGTGATGACCAGCAAACCAAACGGAATCATGATCAGGCCGACCAGCAGGGGCATCTCGAACAGGGCACTCCCGCGCTCGGACCGCGGCCGAGTGCTTCTCATGGTGCCTGCTCCTTGACGGCGATTGCCTCGACCGTAAATGACCAATCTGGCGAGATTGGAAGCCACGCTTCGAGCGTTGCGTCGACCGATACCGTCACCGTTTCGGGCCCAACGACGCAGGTCGCCGCGCCAACCTGCTCGGCGATCGAGCCGCCGAGTAAGGCAGTGCGAGTGCTCTCAAAGCGCCGCTCGCACGCACCGTCGGGGCTTGATACGGCGCCTCGGCCCTGGCTGCCTCCATCACCGCCGCGCAGGTGCTCCGCGGGCGTACTGCCACACCGCGACCTGCACAAACAGCAGGAACACCAGCAGAAACATGCCTATCGCGAAGAGCGACGGCAACGCCGCTGACCCACGCTGAGTCGGTCGCATCACCCTAGAGGCCAAGAGAGCTGCGAATCATCGTCACGAGGTCGAGGCCCACGCCCTCCAATGCACCAAAGACGGCGACAAGGAGGCCGATGGAGAGCGCTGATCCCGAGCCATTCGACGACGCCAGCGCCCCGCTCGAGGCGGCGCCTGGCCGACCCGCCGTGATCGTTTGCCTGATGGATTGCCTGCAATAGGTACATAGTGTCTCCTTAGATGACAGTTGTTTGGTAGTTGCTAACGTCCCGGACCCAGGACGAGAGAAGGGAGTGCGGCTCCGACAAAGAGCACCATGACCGGAGCAATAAAGAGCAGGAGTGGCACCAACATCGCGGTCCGCCGCTTGACTGCCGCTCTCGCAATCTCCTCACGTCGCTCGCTGCGCAGGTCGTCTGAAATCGCGAGAAGGGCCGAGCCGATATCGCCTCCGGAACGAGCCGATGCCGAGAGCAGTCGATACAACCGGCCGGCCGCCGGTTCTGGCGTCGCCTCGGCCAACTTCTCGTAGGCCCGCTGCGGGGCCGTGCCCGAACTAATCCACGCCAAACACTCGCGAAGCTCGCCGATCACCGGACCACGGCCGAGCACGCACACCATCCTCACCGCATCAACCGGGCCGTGACCGGTCCGGATATGCACAGCGATGAGCTGGGCGACCGTGTAGACCTCGGTTCGCATTCGGGCCCGGCGACTCACGATGGCCCTCTCGACACGGTTACGTTGCACCGTCGCCGCGGGGAATCCAAAGAGCACACCCAGAAGGAGCGTGCCGAGCGGCGTGCCAAGAATCGTCAGGCCCAAGAAAAGGCCGAGAGCAACGCCACCCACGGTGAATGCGAGTTGGCGCATGCGGTATTGCTCTGGTCTGGTCTCACCGTATCCCGCCTGCCGGAGGCGACGAGCGAGGGTGACGTCGTCGGTCGTGTCGATCACGGCGCCGAATGACTCGGCTGCCCGATTGACGAGTGGCCCGAAGACCCGGCGAACCACCGAGGCATCTTGGCTCTGGGCCAGTGCGACAACCGAGACGTCGGCATAGCCGGTGCCCAAGCGTGATCGAGACAACGCTGCGTACGGACGTAGTCGGGTTGCGAGCCGCCGCCGTGGCGTCATGACCATACGTGATGCACCGACCATGAACCCGCTGGCCGACAACGACGCGAGGAGCACCATGCGGTTCATATCTCACCCCCGGCCGCCAGGATTCGGACCTCAGTCGGCTGTTTGCCCAGCCGCTCTATGACAACCAGACCGAGCATGCTCATGGCGCAACCAAGCCCTATGACAAACCAACCACCCGCACTCGAGTAGAACGCCCGGTAGCCGGGCGTCGACGAACACAGCAGGGCCAGAACCGCGAGTGGCAATGCGGCGGCGCCGCGGGCCTCGAGCTTGGTCTCTAGTTGGGCGGTGTCGATCTCTTCGATCAGGCGAAGGTCTCGGGCCGAGGTCTCGGCGAGGTCTTCGAGAATCTCGACGATCACGGTGGCGCCTTGGTCATAGGCAACGAGCAGGATCTCGATAATTCGATCCGAGAGCGGATCGGCAAGCTCCTCTCGGACCACCTCGAGTGCCGCCTTGTGGTCGAGCGCCGCAGCCAGGCGCTCGTAGCGGGTGAAGGCTAGGCGAAGCGGCTCGGGGCCCGATCGGCCGAGCTCGCACAGACTGGCATGGATTGAGAGCGAGGCTCGCAGATGCGCCACCACGTCGCGAATGGCATCGGGCCACGCGGTCAGACGCTTCCGCTTCTCGTCTCGCACCTTGCGGGCATAGACCGAGCGCGGTAGCGACAGGGTCGCAAGCCCAGCGGCGAGCCCAATTGGCGTTGCCCCACTGAACGCGGCCGCCAGTAGGCCGACGACCAAGCCGGCGGCAATGGAAGTCACGACAAATTGGACGGGGCTCACCGCAACGCCGGCCTGGTTGAGCCAGTCTTGGATGCGGGCCGCCGTGCGACGGTTGGGACTGGATCGGCGGAGGAACTTCGGCGTGACACCAACCAACGAGCCGATGGTGAGGTAGATGAATACGCCCCCGGAGAACGCGGCGAAGAGCCTCATAGGAGCGAACCTCGTCCCTCGAGAAGGTCGAGCGTCGACAGCCCGATCGGACGGAGCACTCGCTCAAGCCGACGCTCGAAGTCGTGAGGTAGCGGGCTGCCGGTCCATTCCAGCGGCGTACCGAAATCCGTTCTCCGAAAGATGGGCTCTACGGTGAAGTCAGACTCGTTGCCCTGCAGCGGCGGTACCGCGACGATCTCCATCACCTGACGGCGACCGCCTCGCCCATCGACACTCGATGATGGTTCCTTCGCGGTGTGAACCACCAGATCGACGATCGAACTGAAGACGGCACGAACCTGATCGTTCGACACGTTGGGACCCGCCATCACGGCCGTCGACACCAGGGCCTGGAGGCCCTGCCGGGCACCGTTGGCGTGGATGGTCGACACCATGCCACAACCTGCGTTGCCTGCTCTCGTCAGCTCGTAGGCTTCGCCACCGCGAGTCTCGCCAACGACAATTACGTCGGGGCGCATCCCGAGCGACATCTTGACCAGTTGGCGAAGATCAATCTCGCCCGATCCGTCTGGGCCCGGGGGACGGGTGCGCCACCGAGCGGCGTTGAGGTGATCGACCGACAGCTCCGGCGTGTCTTCGCAAGCGATCAGACGCAACGCGGGCGGAGCCGAACGAAGCAGCGCGTTGACCAGGGTCGTCTTTCCTGAACCCGGCTGCCCGGTGACGATGATGCCGGTCGGCGTGCGAATGCACGCGGCGAGCAGTGACGCAGCGGCTGGCGTGATTGCGTCCCAACCGATGAGCTCATCAAACGTCTCTCGCTTGGCGAGGTAGCGCCGGAGGGTAACGTCGATCCGATCTGCTATCGGCGGAAGCACGACGCCGAGGCGGGCCCTGCCGTCGAGGACTTGGGCCTGGATGACCGGGTGCGACTCGTCGACCGACGCGCCAACTGAGGCCAGCAGTTTGGACACAACATGCCTGACCTCGGCGTCGGAGATCGGCTCGTGGTGAGCGACCAATCGACCCTGATCGTCGATGTAGGACACTTCGTCACCGTGAATGATGAGTTCTTCGTAGAGAATCGAGCCATCAAGAAAGGGTGTCAGCGGGCCGTAGGCCGTCAGCGACCGCTCGAGTCGACTGATCATGCCATCGATATTGGTGAGGGGCCGGCCCCCGATGCCGGTAGTGGCGCGAATCTGGTAGTCCTCCACCAGCCGGCGACTGAGATGAAGGATTGCTTGGCGGTCCTCGACGTCAATGTCGATCGTGCGGATCTCGTGCAGGGCCATCGATCGGAGATGCTCGTACGTATCACCTGGTGCCATGATGGTCATGCGAACTCCCTCACTGTTTTGACGAGCGGGCCTCGGTTGGCGAGTTCGCCGTCCCACGACGCCCGTTCGATGCGCTTGTCGAACCCGACGGTTTCGATGCGACCAACTCGTGACCCAACGATCTCTCGTAGCTGCTGCTCTAGTTGGGCCCGAGCGGCGACGGATGACGGCGCTCGGTTGATGACGACATCGATTGGGGCGTCGCCCACCAGCAGGGTGACATCGACCAGCCAGTCGACGAACCGCAAAAGGCCGCTCGTTGTCCCTTCACACACACCAACAACACGACCGGCTTTCGCCGCGACCGAGCGGGACACGTCGAAGCGACCAACCCATCGTGAGAGATCTTCGAGTCGAGGTCCGAGGCGAACGACGACAACAGGCCAACGGGCCGCCAACTCCTCGACGAGTTCGAGCGTGTCGTCGGCCCGGAGGAGATTCCAATCGTCACGACAGGCGAGCCCAGCAACAACGTCGAAGGGCAGGGCAGCCCCACCGACGACACGGGAGGCCAAACAGTCTTCGAGCCTTTCACCGTCGGTGCCATCGGGACGGATGCGTTCGCCCCGGAGAGCTTCGATGGCGGTGAGGATGTGGGGATGAATGCTCAGTCCGAGCCGGCGAGCGATGGAGGGGTGAGATTCGTCGACGTCGACAAGGATGGTCCGCTCACTGGTCGCAGCCGCCAGCGCAATCGCCACCTCCGTTGCACCGGCACCAGCCGGGCCGCCAACGGCAACGATGGTTCGGTCTGTCGGCGCAATGCGTCCTGCGTCATTGCCGACAACCGAGCGGAACTGATCGGCCAGATCGCGGTCGGGCCGCAGCACCCGCAACGCTGATAAGAGTTCGTCGGGCCCCAGGTCAGCGCTCAACGTGACGTCGATGCCCAGTCGCTGGAGGTGGCGGCGACCGTGCCCGTCTGACTCATTGGGGTCGAAGAGTCCGACGATGGTGATGGCGTTGTCTCGAGTTCCCGCGACTACGGGTGCGGACAACCAGCTTGTGTCGTCGTCCACAACCACGACGTCGATTCCGGCCTCAAGCGCCTCTCGGCCATCTCGAATCAGGCGTATGGCAACATCTGACGCGTGATCTCGGCAGTGACGGTGAAGACTGCTGCGCCACGGCCGGCTACTCATGGCAAGGCCAACGACAATTGTTTCGCTCATGAGTCGCTCCGATCGTTACCGACGGCCAGCGGAACGGCCCCTGATGATCGGACGAGATCAACCGTGGCGTTGGCCTCTGCCGCAGCAACGGCGAGCGCTTGTTGGTCGCTGACTTCGATCGTGACCCAGGAGCTCGTCGACGCACTGCCGAAGCCGGGGATCACCTCGGCGCCCGGCAGCCGGACGACTTCAACGCCCGTGACTACGAAGGTCGACTCGCCGGCCGCAGTGGTGGCGATGAGGTCGATCTTGTCACCAACCCGGAGACCGAGTCCGCTTACGACCAGCGGGGCAACGGGGATGCTCATCGTGCGTCGCCCCGGCGCCTGCTCCGCCTGCTCCAGATCTGTTCGGAGTACGGGTTCGCCTTCGAGAATCGAACGAGCGAGATAGCTGCCATCGAGGTCGGTGCCCCCAACGACGTAGAACCCAACGAGCGGATCGTTCGCCGCAACCTGGACGGTCGTCAAGGGTGCGATGCCGGCTGGCGTTCCGCGTCGAGCGCCTCTGAGGCAACAACTACCTCGACCAGCGTCGAACGGTCTCGCAGGACCGTGGCGATCGCCACGAACGTGACGAGGCCAGCGACGACCATGAGAAGGTGGGCCAGGGAGAGTGATGAAGATCGCAACCGCTGCATCGCAGCCGCCTTTCCAATCGGGTGATTGGTGACAAACGTAGGAAGGTCTGTCTGGTGGCGACATGGGGCGCGGTCCCCGTGTCTGCGATGCCCGGGAGGGGTTCTTGCGAACGTAGCTGCAAGTGAGTGCGAATAAGCGTAGACTGCCGACCATGAATGACGCAACCGACGGGTTCGATGCAGTCCGAGCGGCGTACCCACCAATGCTAAACACGGCGCAAGTGGCCGAGATGCTCGACCTCAACTCTCGAACCGTCCTCGCCATGGCTGCCGACGGCCGTCTCCCCGCCACCCGCCTACCCGGCTCTCGCAAGTATCACTTCTCCCTCGAAGAAGTCATCACGACGCTCAAGAACCATCGGGTGAACCCCGAGGTTGAAGCGGCAAACGAGCTCGCCTAGGTCGTCGACGAGTCTCGCACGGCGGTTATCGCTCGTAGCGGCACGTGCCAGACCGCACCCGCCTTGTCTCGCAGTTGCGCGTGCGTCACCGAGACGGCGTCGATGTCGCCGATGAGCGTCGGACCCGATGTTCGCTCGACGGCAAGGCGCGAACGTTCGGCGACGGCGCCTCGAAGCGCAGCAACCAAGGACTGAGGGTACGACCGTTCCACGCGCCCCGAGTTCGAGCGTCGCGAGCCAACCCGTAGGCCGACGATCTGGTCGATGACAATCAGCGTCGTTACACCAGACGGCGAGAGAAGCGTAAAGACTGACTCACCGACATGGGTGACTGCGCCAACGAGTTGGAGTTGTGGCAGTTCTACTGTCACTTCTGTGCCTTCCATGCCAGCATCGACGACAACGTCCACCAGGGCTCGCTGAGACGCCAAAAATTCCGCCGCGACGGCCTCCGCTTCCTCCACCTCTTCTCGAAACGCTTGCCGCATCCGGCGGAGGTCTCGATCGGCGTCTTCGTCGTGCACATTCACGGCATTCCTCCGTTCCGTCGAACCCCTATCGGCCAAACAACGCAAGATTTGACCAGCGCTTGACAGATGCTATCTACGTTTGTTTACATCTAACGCATGTTACATACAGCACGCATCGAGCGGCGAACCCGACTCGCCACCATCATCTGCGGCTTGACCCTTGCGGCCATCGGGCTCAGTCTCCCCTTCGACCAGGCGGCCACCGACCCAGAAGCGACGATCACCGTCGTCCTGTGGCTTGTTGCCAACGCACTTCTACTCTGGCTCGTGGCAAGCGTCGCGTACTGGCGTCGCTACCTCACAAGTCCCGCCACCAAACGACGTTGGGTCGAGCGTTTCTGCCTTCCTGGTTCGCAGCGATTGGCGGCGATGCTGATGGTCTCGTTGGCAGTGCTTCCTTCGTGCGGCCCCTCCACCCCGGCCGTGCCCGAGCTGTCATACGTCGGCGAGGTCGAGGCACCAAGCCGCCAGCCATCGACCACCACCATCGCCCCGACCACCACCATCGCCCCGACCACCACCGTCGCCCCGACCACCACCATCGCCCCGACCACCACCGTCGCCCCGACCACCACCGTCGCCCCGACCAACCCGCCGATACCCTCGCCCGACCCAACCGTTGACCTCGTTCCCACCGACCACACCGTCGTTGACGGCGACCACCTGTGGGGCATCGCCGAGTCGACGCTGACCGACCATCTCGCAACGAAGCCAACCACTGCGCAGGTCACCGCCTACTGGGCCGAACTCATTCGACTCAACAAGAGTCGGCTGCGCTCCGGTGACCCCAGCCTGATCTACCCCGGCGAAGTGCTCGCCCTTCCCGCCATCGAGCGCTAGCCATCTGGACGGATCTTCGGCCCAAGGCCAAGGCTCAGGACTGATACACTGACGAACTTATGTTCGCAGACCTCAATCAGCAGCAGACCGACGCCGTTCGTCACACTGGCTCGCCGCTACTGATCGTGGCCGGTGCGGGCACGGGGAAAACGAAAACGCTCGTCTCTCGAGTCCTGCGCATCATCGAGGACGGTGCCGATCCAAGCCGCATCCTGCTCCTCACCTTCACCCGCCGCTCGGCCGCCGAAATGCTCAGTCGCGTGGCCGGAAGCTCAACCGATCGGGCCGCAGGGCAGATCTGGGGCGGCACGTTTCACGCCATCTCAAACCGGATTCTTCGCCACTATGGCAAGGCAGCAGGGCTCAAAGAAAACTTCACGGTCCTCGACCAGGGCGACGCAGCCGATCTTTTCGGCATCGTGCGAAACGAAGAAGGATTTGGCGAACGGGGCAAACGATTCCCCCGCAAAGAAACCATTGCCGCCATCTACTCTCGAATGGTCAACAGCCAGGCCAAGCTGGGTGAGGTGCTCGACACCGACTACCCGTGGTGCGCCGAACACCTCGACGATCTCAAAGTAGTTTTCACGGCCTACACCAGACGCAAACGCGAACAGCAGGTCCTCGACTTCGACGACTTGCTGCTGTTTTGGCGTGGCCTCACCGTTAGCTCCGCCGGCGACACACTCCGTGGCCTGTTCGACCACATCCTGATCGACGAATACCAAGACACCAATCCAATCCAGGCGAGCATTATCCAGGGCATGTGTCGGCCAGACACCGACCTGTGCGCCGTTGGCGACGACGCTCAGGCCATCTACGGATTCCGCTCGGCCACCGTCGCGAACATGTGGGACTTTGGGGTGCAGTTCCCCGGCGCCAAAATCGTCACGCTCGAGCAAAACTACCGCTCAACAATGCCTATCCTCGCAGCCGCCAACGCCGCATTGGCCCAATCGCCAACGGTCGACGAGGCACCGGTCCACTACGAAAAGACGTTGTGGTCGGTGCGGGCCAACGGCCCGCTCCCCCGACTCGTTACTGCGTCCGACGAAGGCGCACAATCAAAATTCGTGGCCGAGTCAATTCTCGATGCGGGAGCGGGGCATCGACCTCCGCGAGCAAGCGGTGCTTTTTCCGGGCCGGCCACCACAGCGACCACCTCGAACTCGAACTCGCCCAGCGAGACATTCCTTTCGTCAAGTACGGCGGACTCAAATACCTCGAAGCGGCCCACATCAAAGATCTACTTTCGCTCCTTCGCGTGCTCGATAACCCGAGCGACCAACTCGCGTGGCATCGGGTCCTTGGCTCGATGGATGGCGTTGGGCCAGCGACAATACGTCGGCTTGTCGACGAGCTTGGGGTCGAAACCGCCGATGGCTCGGCGGCCGGCGACGATCCGCTCTCACGATTTGTCAATGGCAATGCCACGTTCCCAAGCGCAGCTCGCCCCAAGCCGCGCTCTTGCAATCAGCGCTCGGCGATCTTTCGTCTCACCCCACTCCACCAGCCGAAGAGATCGACCGGCTTCGGGAGTTCTGTGCCGCCATCTTCCCGTCAAAGTACGACAACTTTGCCGCCCGACTCGCCGATGTCGAGCAGCTCGCCACGTCGGCCAGCGCCTACAACACACGCAGCCGGTTCCTCACCGAGCTAACACTCGACCCGCCCCAGCGAACCGGCGACCAAGCAGGCGAGCCGTATCTCGACGATGACTGGCTCACACTGAGCACTATCCACTCGGCGAAGGGCATGGAGTGGCGCCACGTCTACTTGCTGCACGCGGCCGACGGCAACATCCCGAGCGATATGGCCATCGGCGACAAAGACGGTCTAGCCGAGGAACTCCGCTTGCTCTACGTGGCGATGACACGAGCCAAGGATGAGCTCACCATCTCGGTGCCATTGCGCTATCACGTCAACCGCTACACCAATGACGACCGCCATCTCTACGCCCAAATGAGCCGGTTCCTCGAGCCCATCACCGACAAGTTTGCTCAGTCGACCACTGGCATTGGCGAGGAGGCCCAGCTCCCGGCGCTGATCGAGGGCGTTGGCATCGCCGACGAGGTCGACACGATGCTGCACTCTCTGGGAGTAAGCGTTCAACGTGGCCATCATCCGCATTGACTTCCCAGCCAACATCAACCTGAGTGCAACCGTGCGAGGGGCCAAGCAGCCGCTGATGATCGGGCCGACCGAGGCGTTGTGGGCCACACGAACGCCCGATGGAACCGGCTCGCTGTCACTTCGACGGCGCAGCGACACGGTGATCGAGGCCGAAGCTTGGGGCGATGGTGCCGACTGGCTGTTGCGACAGGCCCCGAGACTGCTCGGCTCAGAGGACTCACTCGACGGGTTCACGCCGCCCAGACAGCTACGTGATCAATGGTTACGATCGCCGTTTCGCGTGGCGCGGACAGATCGCCTTTTGGGATGCCCTCGTCGGCGGTGTGCTCGGCCAAAGGTGCAGACAACCAAGGCCCGCGAAAGCCGCCGCCGTTTGTGTCGCACGTTCGGTGAGACGGCGCCGGGTCCAAACGGCGGGTGGATCCTCCCGGCGCCCGAGACCGTAGCCAACCTTGGCTATGCCGACTTCCATCAGCTTGGCGTTGAACGCAAACGGGCCGACACCCTCATCCGCGTTGCTCGCGAGATGAGGCGACTCGATGGCCTGACAGAGAAGGCGCCAGCCCAGGTTTCCGCTCGCCTCCAGGCCATTCGCGGCATCGGCCCCTGGACGGCCGCTGGTAACGGCAACCGCTATGGGCGACGCCGACGCTGTCCCCTCGGCGATTTCCACATCCCAAACAACGTCAGCTGGTTTTGGCCGGAGAACCACGAGGTAACGATGCTCGCATGCTCGAGCTTCTTGCCCCCTTCGCCGGCCATCGCTGGCGGGTTATTCGCATGACCAAGGCAACCAGCGCACCCAGGTACGGGCCGCGTCTTTCACTCACCGACTTTCGAGACCTTGAGGCCCGCGGCCGGACATGACCCGATCGCCGGCGGTTGCCAATCACCACGTTGCGTCGCTCGGTCTGCTGACGATTGCGACCTACGGCGCCTGGGCCTACGGCTTTGGGGTGTTGCTACCGGGCATGACCGAATCGTTCCCCGACGGGGGCCGGGTGCTCCCCTTCGGGTTTTCCGGAGCACAACTCCTGGCTGGCGTGTCAGGGCCGATCATCGGACGGACCCTCGACCGGTACGGCTCGGCCGTCATCGGCGCCATCGGCCTGGTCGGCGGCCTTGTCTTCGTGGCCGGCGGACTACAACAGTCGTTGGCGATGTTTGTGATCTGTTATGTGATCGGCGGCGGGCTGATCGGCGCCGCTGGTTTCTACTCGATCACCCAGACTGTCGTGGCCAGACTGTCGCCCGGAGCCGTAAACGAGGCGATCACGCGTCTCACCATCTGGGGGGCGTTCGCCTCGCCCATCTTCGTACCGGCTCTCGCCTGGATCGCCGACGGTCACGGTTGGCGATCAGCCCACGTCCTCTCGGGACTACTCGTGATCGCGCTCTTTGCCTGGATGATGGCGACCGTCCGAACCGTCGTCCAAGCCGACCGAGAACGGCGCTCATTTGTCTCGACGTTGCGAGCCGAACTTCGGCGACCCGGTGTACCCGTGTTTCTCGCCGCGACAGTACTTGGTACCGTCGCGGCGCAGGCGCTGATCGTGTACCAGGTGCCGCTCCTCATCTCCGCTGGCCTGGGTCTCACAACGGCATCAACCTACGCTGGCGCCCGGGGTCTGGCCCAGTTGCTTGGGCGCCTCCCCCTCGCAATCGTGGTGCGTCGCATCGGCCTCAGCGCCTCACTGGGCGGTGCCTACCTGTGTCTGGTTGCGGCGGCCCTCGTGGTCTTAGTGGCCGACGTCATGCCGGCCGCGGTTGCCTTCGCCATCTTGGGTGGCGTGTCGATTGGGGCCAACTCGGCGTTACTCGGCATGCGAGGCCATCAGCTGTTCACTGCGGCTGATCTCGGGGCGGCCATGGGCGCCATGGCGCTCGTCAACGGGTTAGCGGCCGCCGTCGGGCCAGCCGTGGGGGGCCTCTTGTTGGCGGGTTCAGGTTCCAAAGCCGTAGCGGCCCTGGTGGTTGCGGGTGGCCTCGCGGCAGCCGGGTTATCGTTCAACGCTGACTAGCCCCGGCCTACCGCGCTTCGTCAACTAGGACTTCGTCCGGCACCAAGCAGTGTTTTGGCATCCGACCATTGATGATCAGATCCGCAACCGCGGTCTCGATGGTCGGCCGGGTCAGGTCGGCAACAAACAGGTCGGGCGGGAGCATGTAGAGCGAGCGCACCTCCTCCGACGCATTTGGTTCACCGTCGGCCCAGGCCATGGCATAGAAGTCAGAGGACCAGACGTTGAGCTGATATCGCTCGCCCGTCGAGATCGCGACGACAACATTGCAGAAGTCAGTGATGTCCTCGGCGAGGTGTTCGGCTTCGATCCAGAGAGATACTTCCATCCTCGCAGGATCGCACAAACGGAACCCGCGAACGCGTACCTGGATCGACGCCCAAACTCGGATAGTTGCGCCGCGTCTTGCGCTCGCGGCCCGACAGCACTGCTACGTCGGCGTGACGGTGACCGTATCGCCAGGTCGGACGGTGCCAGGAATCAGCACCGACGCATACCAGCGACTGAACCCCGGATGACGGTCGTGGTTGATCCGGTTGACGTTGCCGTCGACGAACGAAGCCTTGAGCTGGGAGCACGGCTCGGCCGGAGCGCTGAGTTGGCAGCGGACCTCACCCATTTGCAGCGTTGCACCGGCGCGCAGGCGGGCCCAATCGAGTCCCGTCAACGTCAGGTTTTCGCCACACGACCCGGCAAACGTTGGGTGACCCTCGTCGTTGAGGGAGCGTATGACGTCGGAGCTCCAGAGGCTCAGCGCTTGCCATGGCCGTCCATGGAACTGGCGGCTCTTCTGCACATCGCCATGGACGCCACGTCGCCCAACCACCGCCAGGTCGACGGAGTGCTTTGGTACCCCTCCGCCCGAGCTGTTGACCTGGGTGACCACACCCGACTGCGACGGGACCGCATCGCCAGCCCCAGCGCGTATCTGCTCGATCTCTATCAGGTGATGCAGCAGGTCGTGAACCACGTGCCGACTGATCCAACGCACTCCAGCAGTCGGGGAGTCAGGCGATGCCGATCTCAGCCAGTCGTCGGCCGAGAGCGTTCGCAGCGTCGTGGCCATGGCCCGACCAGCGGCGTCAAGCCGAGCAACGGCTTCATCGAGCGATCGTCCACTGGCTTCTCCTCCGGCCGAAAGCTGGCCGAGATCGGCCGGTGGCACGTCGGCCCCCGTCACGACGAGTTCAATCACTCGACGCATACGGTCGTAGGTCGTTGCGACGTGATCCACGAAGGCGACGATCGAGAACGGGTCAGCCGGAGCGGGCCGGACCCCGACCTGCATTGCGACTTCCGGAGCCAGCCCGGCGACCCAGTGGTCAGCCAAGTACCCCGCATGATCCACGGTCTTGATGGTGTCCTGGTCGTTCCATTCCTCGGCATCAAAGCCGCAGAAGCTGCACGTCTCAAACACGAATGCCTCGCTCATCGGTTCATCATGGCACGGCCACTAGAACACATGCCGGTGCGGGTGTTCTGCCCAGCCGGGATCACCCGTGTGGGCAAAGCTCAACCAGGCCGTCTGCATCGACGCAGAAAGGCCCGCCGGGGCGTCTCCGCCGACGAACGCTCGAACCCCCGGGTGCTCGACATGGCCAAAGACGAAAGGCAGCTCTAAGGCATGGCACGAACCAAGTGCGCCGCCAGCGGCAGCCGAGGCAAACGTGAACTCATAATCGAACGCCCGCCCGCCATGAGACGCGAGGAGCTCATCGGCTGGGCCTCGAAACACGAGCTCGGTCATCAGGCGATCGGTCGCTGCCTTGTAGTTGTCTGAGCCGTCGGCATACCGGTCGACCACCGACTCGTCGAGGCCGACCCGGCCGAGTCGAGCGACGAACTCGTCGCGAGTTCTCGGCCGTGTGTCCATGAACGTGAAGAGCAGGTATTCGTCGGCGTTGGTCCCGGCCAGTAGATCAATGTGGGCCCCGGCGCCAGCGGCAACGAGGTCGATTGGTCGCGCCGTGAGGAAGTCGCCATCAACCACCGGTTGGAACGGCATCGACGTCTCGGACAGATCCCGACGACTTTGGACACGGTCAATGACAGATCCGACCTGCGACAGTTCGGCCTCGGCATCGACCAGGCGTTGTGCGTCAACGACGGCGAGCTCGCTGACTGTTGCGACACCGCATCGCTCAAGTAGTCGGTTGGTAACGGCTGCGGCCGCCTCACGGCCCTTGGCGTTGTGCCCGGCACCACTTTGGGCGATAGCACGGTGGAAGAGGCCCCGATCGGAGGCTGCGGCAACGAGAGCGGTCACGCTCATCGCTCCCGCCGACTCACCGAAGATCGTGACATTGTCGGGGTCGCCACCGAAGTGTTCAATATTGGCCTGCACCCACTCCAGGGCCGCAACCTGATCACGCAGTCCGTTGTTGGCGGACCCCTCGTAGGCCGGATCATGGTCGCCGAGATGCGCAAAGCCGAAGGCGCCAAGGCGGTAGTTGATAGTCACCACGACCACGTCTCCCCTCGTCGCCAGCTTGTCGCCGTGGTAGAGCGGATGCGACCCGGAGCCGGTCACGAATGCGCCGCCGTGAATCCAGACCATCACCGGTCGCCGCGCCGAGCCTGCCGAGGTCGGTGGTGGTGACCAGACGTTGAGGTAGAGGCAGTCTTCACTACGAGGCTCAGGTTGGCCGCGGAACATTGCGTCGAGCGAAGACGAGTTTTGGCGCGATCGGACCAAACATCGTCGCGTCGCGGACATCGGTCCAGGGTGTCACCGGTTGCGGCGCCCGGAAACGAAGGGGACCGACCGGCGGTTGAGCATACGGAATGCCAGCGAACCGGTAGACGTCGGCGCCATCGACCGTGCGCTCAACGGTGCCACGGACGGGGCCGGCAGTGGTATCGATAATCATCAGGCTCCAAGAACTCGATTGGTGTAGGCATTGGCGAACCGCCGGTCTGGGTCGACGCGTTCGCGCACCGAGGCAAACGCATCCCAATCGGGGTACCGCGGAGCGAGTGTGGTCGCACTCTGGAAGTGAAGCTTGCCCCAGTGCGGGCGCCCCTCATAGTCGTTCATGATTTGCTCGACGCCCTGGAAGTACGCGTCATACGACGTGCCCTGGTAGACGTGGCACGCGATCCAGGCAGACGTGCGACCGCATGCTGTCGAAAGCGGGATGTCGTCGGCTGCCGACACCCGGCACTCAATAGGAAAGAAGTTCGGTATGGCGAGACCAGCGACGTAGTCGCGAACCCGACCGAAGGCTTCGGGCAATGCCTCGACGGGGATTCCGTACTCCATCTCATAGAACTTGACGCGCCGAGGACTAGCAAAAACGCGGTCACTGCGATCGACAAAACTCCGTTCGGAGATACCAGCGGCCAGCATGGTGGCGACCTTCGGCGCGACCGATGGGATGCGGCGACCGACGCGGTTTATCAGCCCGAAGCCGACGTTCTCGGCCAGAATCTTGTCACGGAAATAAGCCGCCCTGCTTGGCGGACTCGCCGCCTCGAATGTCCGCTCGTTTCGCTTTACTTGTGCGTTGTCGGTGCCGGGGACCCAAAAGAACTCGAAGTGGTCGACGGCCGTCGCGTACTCATGAAAATTGTCGAGCAAGCTCGTAAGCGACTCGATGGTCTCGGCCACGCGAAGGTTGAAGGCGGGGACGCATTGGATGACCACCCTGGTCACGATGCCCAGCGCGCCGACGCCAACACGCGCGGATCGGAAGATGTCGCGATTCACCTCCTCGTCGCACCACAAAACCTCGCCGGAGCCGGTCACGAGCTCCATGCCGACAATCGTCGTGGCCAAGTTTCCATAGGCCAGTCCGGTGCCGTGCGTGGCGGTGCCGATTGCTCCGGCGATCGACTGGTACGCGATATCGCCCAGGTTGGGCATCGCGAGTCCGGCCTCGGCCAGGCGATCGTTGAGGTCGTAGAGGCGGATACCGGCTTGGACAGTGACCCGGCCAGACGTCCGGTCGATTGATTCGACTGCGTTTAACTTGTCGAGCGAAAGCTGGATGCCATCGGTACAGGCGGCGTCGGTGAATGAATGCCCGGCACCAACCACCTTGACCCGGAGGCCCGCGTTTGCTGCTCGGATGACAACGGCGACCACCTCGTCCAACGACGTTGGCATGAGCCGCTCGGACGGTAGGCAGACCTGATTGCCCGCCCAGTTGCGGAACTCAGGCGAGGACGTGCGTGTAGCCATCGAGGTAGTTCACCAGTGGCGAAGGTCGACGCGCCATTCGTCAACGACCTTTTCTCCGTCAAGCACCCACAAGCGCTCATGCTTCGCAATGGTCGGGTCGACGTGGGCTGGTTGGAGCCGGACACGATCACCGACCGCAGGCAACGGCTTGTCGTCGTCCATGGCTAATGTCGCATGTTCATCGGAACAGAAGAGCACCCGACCGCCGGGCCAACTCGGGTTGCCGTGGTCCATCCCCATCGACTTCAGGCCGGTATCGCTTACCGCCCACCCCTTCTTGTTGACGGAGATCACGGTGCCAAGCACATTGAGCGCGATGCCGAACGGGATCTCGAGCGAGGCGTAGTGGGTGTCCATCAGGCAGTAAGAGCCGGCTTGGATTTCCGTCGTCCAACTATTGACACGGTAGGTGCCAGTTCCGCCACCACTGATTATGTCGCCACCGACAGCCTCGTGGGCCTGCCGCAACAACGCCATCGACTCGGCCACTCGTTCAGTCCGTGTCGCTTCGTCCATGATCATCATCAGGTGGCCCTCGTACCCCATGACGCCGCGCACATCGAGGCCAGCAGCTCGGGCCGCATCAGCCAAGCGACCAGCGTCGCTGACGGCGCAGCCACACCGAGGCAGTCCGACCTCAACGTCGATCAACACCCGCCGAACTCCCGCCGCGACCACCGCCTGCAGCACTTCGTCGGAGTCGACTGCGGCAGTGATGTTCGCCCCACCGTCGACAAGCACCCCAAGGCGGGTGTAGTCGAGCACCTCATTGGCCAAGAGGAGGTCGGTGCCGACTCCTTCTCGGACCATGCCCTCGACCTCGCGAACGGTTGCGGCACAGAACGTCTCGTGACCAGCAACGACCAGCTGCCGGGCGAGGTCGGTCGATTTGAACGCCTTCACGTGGGGACGCAGCGCAGCGCCCGGCTTCTCCTGAGCCATCTGGGCGACATTGGCATCGAACACCGCCTTGTCGACCACCAGGGCGGGGGTTTGGATGTCGTCGATTGTCGTCGGGGTCTTCACGAACAGAAGTCTGGCAGACGTCCAGAAATTTCGACAATGGAGAGGCAGAGCGGGGTCGTTGAACCCATCATGGAACCATGACACCTCCGCTCCTCTATGTCGGTGCCCCAATGTGGGCCCACAAGGAATGGCGTGGCCGAATCTTCCCGGCCGATGTCTCGGCCAACCAGTCGCTCGAGGCCTACGCCACGTGGTGTACGGCGGTTGAGGGGAACACGACGTTCTATGCCACACCATCCGCCGAGAGTGTGCGGCGCTGGCGCGACCAAACACCAGAGACGTTTCGCTTCTGCTTCAAACTGCCGCGAACGATCACCCACGAGCATCGGCTACGAAACAGCAGTGAGCTCGTTCTGGCCTTCCTCGAAACGATTCAGCCGCTCGGCCCGCGGGTCGGCCCAGTGCAGATCCAACTCCCCGCATCCTTCTCCGATGCCGACTTCGGGGTGCTTGTACAGTTTCTCGACTCGCTTCCGACCAGCGTCGACTGGGCACTTGAGGTACGTCATAGCGCATTCTTTGCTGGCGGCGCCGCCGAACGTCCGCTCAACGACGTGCTCGCCGAACGGGGCATCAACCGGGTCATTCTCGACAGCCGTCCCCTCTTCTCCGGCCCAGCCGAGACCCCGGCCGAGATCGAGGCGTTTGCTTCGAAACCACGCCTTCCCGTTCGCCCCGTGGCGACAGCCCGCCATCCCATTGTGCGACTGATTGGCCTTACCGACGAGGCCGCAACCGAGGCAGCATGGGCCCAGTGGCTTCCGAAACTTGTCGACTGGCTCGATGCCGGTCTCGTCCCATTTGTGTTCGTTCACACGCCGGACAACGCAGCGTCGCCGGTTCTCAATCGTCGACTTCACGCCGCGGTTCGAGCCTTGCGGCCGCAATTACTCCCACTACCTGAACCCCGCTGCGCCGAGGAGCAGCTCGGTCTGTGGGATGGTGGTCACAATGCCTGAGCTACCCGAGGTGGAAACCGTCCGCCGCCAACTCGTTCCCCGACTGTCCGGGCGGACCGTCCTCGAGGCCGGGTCGCACAGCTCGGCCAAATTTGTCGATGCCCGATCGGCCACGGGAGCAACCCTCCAGAGCGTCGAGCGACGCGGCAAGTTCCTCATCATTCCGACCGACGATGGACGCGAAGTCGTAATCCATCTAGGTATGACCGGTCAGATCCGGTTCCGGACCGGTGAGCCAGACGACAGCAATCCGCATCTTCGGGCATGGTGGCAGCTCGATCACGACGAGGTGATGGAGTTCATCGACGTTCGCCGATTCGGCCGGATCCGTATCGTCAGCGCAGGCGACTACGCCTCGATGCCAACCCTGCACCGCCTTGGCCCCGAGCCGTTTGACCCAGCGCTGACCCCGATCGACTTCTGGCACCGGCTTCAGCAATCGAAGCGAGCGATCAAGACCAATCTCCTCAGCCAGCGACCGATCGCCGGCGTGGGCAATATCTACGCCGACGAAGCACTCTGGCTCGCCGGAATCAACCCTCGGGCGACGAGGCTCGGCAAGGCTCGGGCCGCTCGCCTGCTCCACGCCATCCAGCAGGTGCTGCAACAAGGGATCGACAACTCCGGCACCACCTTGCGTGACTACCGGACCGTCGAGGGCGGAAGCGGGGACAACCAGTCTCGGCTACACGCATACGGTCGCGGCGGCGAGCCGTGCAATCGCTGCGGCTCGATACTTTCACGAGCAGAACTCGACGCTCGGACGACCACGTGGTGCCCGATCTGTCAGCGACGCTGACCGGTGGCTACTCGACGATGCGCTGCTGATACCGTGTGCCGATGACACGGTGGCTTTCGGACGACGAGCAAACAACGTGGCGACACTTCCTCGAGCCTATCGCCAATTAGAGACGCTGATGGACCGGCGCCTCCAGGAACGATCCGACCTGACACTCACTGACTACGTGATACTCGTCAACCTTTCCGAGGCCCCCGATCGAAAGATCCGGATGAACGAGCTGGCCGACATCACGGTCGTATCTCGGAGCCGGATGACCTATCGCATCGACTCCCTCGTCCGTCGTGGCTACATCGACCGGGTTATCTGCGACGACGACCGCCGAGGCCTCTACGCGTCCCTCACCGACGAGGGATTCACGAAGCTGGCCGAAGCCGCCCCGGACCATGTCGAAGACGTTCGGTCGGTTTTGTTCGATCAGATCATGCCCGATGAATACCCAGCCTTCTCGGCGGCCATCATCCGGATCGCCACAGGTATGCGCGAACTCGGCTGAGGCAACGCGTCGGGCCTAGACTCGTCGGGTGCCCGAGCGACCAGACTCTGCGACCACGCGGTCCGTTCAGATCATTGGCCCCGGCCGCGCTGGCCAGTCTCTCGCCGACGCCCTTTCGGCTGTCGGCTGGACCGTCGCTCCCCTTCTCGGCCGTGCCGACCTATTGCCAGGGGTCGACCTCACCGGCCTGTTTCGCTCCATCGACGTCGTTGTCCTCGCCGTCCCGGACGACACAATCGCCGAGGTGGCTCGCCGGCTACCACAACAGGCCGCACCCGTACTGCACCTCAGCGGATCGCGCCCGCTCTCCGAGCTCGCTCCGCACGCCCGACCAGGCTCGCTCCACCCCTTGGTCTCACTACCAAACGCCCGCGTTGGGTCCGAGCGACTTCTCGACAACTGCTTCTTCGCCGTCTCCGGTGACCCAATCACTATCGACATCGCCGAGTCACTCGGTGGACGTTGGGCCGAAGTCACCGACGACAACCGAGCCCGCTATCACGCCGCGGCCACGGTGGCGTCCAATCACGCCGTGGCGCTTGCCGCTCAAGTCGAGGCGTTAGCCGCGTCGACCGGACTTGAGGCCGATCCGTTCTACGAGCTGATGATCACCACGCTCGAGAGCGTCCGCCGGCTCGGCCCACGCGCTGCCCTCACCGGACCCGCAAGCCGGGGCGATTGGGACACGATCCGCAGCCACCTGGCCGCAATCGAGCCCGACCAACGCGACTTCTACCGGGCGGCGTTCGTCCAAGCGCTGACGCTCACGTCACTCACCCCGCCAAAGGATCTCGCTTGACTATCGACCTGTTCCCCACGATCGACGGCCTCCGCCGTCACCTCGACGATCATCGGGCCGCTGGTAGATCAGTCGGATTCGTGCCGACGATGGGCTACCTCCACGCAGGTCACGCGTCGTTGATGGAAGCGGCCCGCGCGAACAACGACGTTGTGGTCGCCAGCATCTTCGTCAACCCGCTCCAATTCGCAGCCAACGAAGACCTTTCCACCTATCCCCGCGACCTCGCAGCCGATTCGGCTCTCGCCGAACGCATCGGCGTTGACGCACTGTTTGTGCCATCAGTCGACGAGATGTACCCCGGCGGTCCTGTGCTCACCAGCGTGTCGGTGGCCCAACTATCCGAACGGCTCGAAGGAATCACGCGACCAACCCACTTCGCAGGGGTTGCGACCGTCGTGACCAAACTGTTTTCCATCGTCGGGCCGTGCACCGCCTACTTCGGCGAGAAGGACTACCAGCAACTTGCGATCATCCGACGCATGGTGGCCGACCTTTCGCTGCCGGTAACGGTGATCGGATGCCCCATTATCCGCGAGCCGGACGGACTCGCCATGTCGAGCCGAAACGTGTATCTCACCGACGAACAGCGCCCAGCCGCCATCGTGTTGCGCCGCGCGCTCGACGCCGGGCTCGACGCAATCCAAGCGGGCGAGCGGTCCGCGTCAGCGGTGGCAGA
Organism: Acidimicrobiales bacterium; assembly: GCA_041394345.1. GTDB lineage: Bacteria > Actinomycetota > Acidimicrobiia > Acidimicrobiales > SZUA-35 > JBBKWJ01. The sequence continues at coordinate 57,863 of JAWKIN010000021.1, forward strand.
GGTGATGCGTTGGGTTGTCGATTCTGAGCCACTGGCCACCCTTGACTATGTTGGCGTCGTACAAGCCCAATCCCTTGAAACGCTCGAAACGTTGACAGGTGAGGTTCGCCTGCT
>JAWKIN010000022.1:0-55808 GCA_041394345.1 Acidimicrobiales bacterium
GCCGGGGAATTGTGCGGCGACGCGATCTATTGCCGTGCGAACCAGGTCGCTGCCGTGGTCGGCGTTTGGGAGCGTCACGAGCACTTCGAGCGGATCGGCCTCGATGCACGCGTGCAGCATCGCGGTTGCCGTTTCGAGTGATCCTTCATCGCCCGAGGTGGCCGGATGGTAGGTAACAAGAACACGCCCGGTGTCTCGCGGTGACTCGCCGATCAGCCGCTGATCCTCCAGGATCGAGTCGAGGCCAAGGGCCCCAATCACGTGCACAGACTCTGGTCGTTCGCCTAGTTGGACGATTCGGTCGCCAAACTCGGCGGCCGCAGCGAGGTGGAGCGATGCGAACTTGGTGATGGCGTGGCGGCACGAATCATCGATGGCCCCGGAGGTCACTTCGCCCCCGTGGAGGTGAGCCAGCGGGAGTTGGGCGTAGTGGCAAGCAATGGCAAAGCCAAGCGCCTCAACCCGGTCGCCGAGAACCAACGCAAGATCAGGTTGCCATCGATCAAGCACTGCCGCCGAGGCCTCGATGGAGCGACTGGTGAGGCGCGCCGACCCGACCCAGCTGTCGTCGCTCGACACGATTCGTTCACGGGCCACGATGGGCATCGCGTCGGCCTCGATCTCGGTGACGGTTGCACCGTGCGCCTCCTCAAGATGCGTGCCGGTGACGAAAAGCCCAAGCTCCAGCTCCGACGCGGCCTGGAGCCGCCGTAGGAGCGGTCGGAGGATGCCGTAGTCGGACCTGGCACTCGTGAAGACGAGCAGCCGCCTCATTGGTCCACGTCGCCGGCGTCCGCGAGATCACTCGCCAACAGCGCCTCTCCCTGCGCAAGCGCCCTCGTGGTGACTCGGCCCACAAACGGCGTGTCGGCGCTCAGCCCACTCGCCGGTCGGAGCGCGGTGAGGTCGTCGTCGCCCAAGACAGTGCCAGCCGGCAGCGATCGAGCAGCAAAGAGGCTCCGTCGGACCAGCAAACGATTGGCCGTTTCCGCATTGGTTGGCTGCTTTTCACCGTTCCCGAGGGCGCGTTCGGCGCTCCGGATAGCCCGCATGTAGGCCGTCATCGTGGTTGGGTCGGCCGATGCTCGGTGATCGGGCCCGGCTGCGGTCGAGTCGAGCGTCAGGTGTTTTTCGATGATGTTCGCACCAATGGCGATCGCCATGATCGCCGAATCGTGACCCACCGTATGGTCGGACCAGCCAGCGACACAGTCAAAGCGCGAGGCCAGCGTTGGGATCACGTGTAGGTTCGACTCCTCAAGCGGCGAGGGGTAGGCCGTTACGCAGTGCAGCACCGCAACGCTTGGCGCCGCGCTGAGTGCGTCGAGCGCCCTCGCAACTTCGTCGTAGGTCGACCCACCCGTGCTCAGAATGACCGGCACCCCGAGCGCCCCAGCCGCCCGCAACAGTAGATGGTTGGTGATGTCGCCCGACGAGATCTTGATAGCTGGCATGCCAGCTGACACAAGATTGCGCATGCTGGTGATATCGAACGGGGTAGACATGAAGATTAGGCCGCGGTCTGCGGCTTCGGCCGCGAGCGCCGCCCATGCCTCGGCGGGCAAGGTCAGCTTGGCGAGCATCGAGTGCTGATCGGTCGCGCCAACGGTCTCGGTTTGATACTCGGCCGCTGGGGCATCACGAGTCGTCAACGCGTCGGGGTCGAAGGTTTGGAATTTGACTGCGTCGGCCCCAGCATCGGCGGCCGCATGCACCAGTTCGTACGCTTTCTGGAGGTCGCCGTCATGGTTGACGCCTGCCTCAGCGATGACAAAGCACGGGTTGCCCTCGCCGATGGTCTTGCCGCCGATCTCCATGGAGGGGGCCTGTGCGGGTGTGGTCGAGCTCATCTCGAACCTCCTTGTTGAATCGCAGGAACGCCAACGACCTGAACCGCCGAAGGCACGTCGCGGGTAACAACAGCGCCCGCCCCGACGACGGAACCATCGCCGATGGTCACGCCGGGCAGTACCACCGCGCCAGCGCCGATAAACGTTGAGACGCCAACCGTGACGTTACCGCAGAGCACGGCACCCGGACCGATATGACTATGGGCTCCTACCCGGCTGTCGTGGTCGACGACCGCACCACTATTGACGATCGAATTGGTTTCGATGACAGAGCCGGCGACCAGTATCGCCCCGATAAGGATTTGGCTGCCCGGATAGGCGGTCGCCCGATCGTCGACAATGGCCATGGGGTGGCGAACCGTCACAAACTCGAAACCGGCGGCGACATAGCGCTCATAGAGCACGCGGCGAAGGTTGACCCGCTCGCCCTGGAAGCCGAGACCGTGGATCAGCAGTATCTGTGACGGATCACGCCGTAGGAGGTCGGCGTCGGTCACCGACTGGTCGGGGCCGACGTAGCCATCGATCGGGTGGCCGAGCGCTGCACCCACCGCCGTCGCGTGGCCGCCGGTTCCGAGCATCCACCGCTCGCCCGTCACCCGGCATCACCAAGAAGCATCTCAACGATCCGAAGGTCGATTGGTTCGTCGATATCGACCGATCGTTCTCGCGGCATTTCAAAAAGCCTCGTCGACGGGCCGAACAAGAAGGGTTCGGTCATGAACGGCTCGCGACGCCAGACATAGACCGAACCGTTCATGTCGAAACAGCGAGGAGAGTCTTGGCGCCGAGCAATCGTGGACGGCTTCGAAAGCACCGCCACTCCATCGGCATCGAGTTCGACCAGATTGAAATAGGGCGACCGGTGCGAGGCCGCACCAGTAATCACGTTTTCGCAGCCGGAGTCTTCGAGCAACGCAACCGATTGAACGATGTCGTCGGGTAGGCGAAGGGGCGACGTTGCGTCGAGGTCAACGAACGTGTCGAATCGCAAGCCGGTCAGGCGTTCGACTTCGGAGGCAGCCCGGTGGATTACCGGCACTTTTGGCGCGGCCGACGTTGCCATGTCGGCGGGACGGACGAGCGTCAGGTCGGCGCCGAATTCGCGGGCGACGTCGAGGATCTCTTGACTGTCGGAATCGACTGCGATGAGGGCAAACAAGCCAGATTCTCGGGCCTGGCGGATCGAGTGGGCGATGAGCGGTACGCCACCGATGAGACGCGTGTTTTTTCCGGGGACGCCGACAGATCCGCCGCGGGCACAGATAGTGCAGAGCCGTTGTGGTGTTGACGCATGGATCGTCATGAGTTGCTTCCTTGGGGCTTGATCGTCGCAGTATCGACGAGCTGGATCAGGTAGTCGCCGTACCCACTCTTCATTAGCGGCTCGGCGAGGGCAACGAGCTGGGCATCATCAATGAAACCCATTCGCCACGCAATTTCCTCGGGACACGAGATCTTCATCTGGCTGCGCTTCTCCAGCACGCGGACGAATTCCGATGCCTCGACGAGCGAATCGAACGTTCCCGTATCGAGCCAGGCATACCCACGGCCCAGCCGCTGCACCGACAACGTGCCCTCGTCGAGGTACATCTGGTTGATCGCCGTGATCTCACGTTCGCCCCTAGCGGAGGGCACGACTCGCTTGGCCTTCTCCACCACGGTGTTGTCGTAGAAGTACAAGCCAGTAACGGCCCAATTGGATGCCGGTGCTTGTGGCTTCTCCTCGATCGACTGGGCTCGACCCTCAGCGTCGAAGGAGACAACGCCGTACTGCTGGGGGTCGCGAACCGTCATGGCGAAGACGTTGGCACCGCCCGAGCGGGCAACCGTTTCCTGCAACAGTGACGAGAACCCCACCCCGTAGAACAAGTTGTCGCCGAGCACGGCATCACCGAGTCGTCGCCGATGAAGGCTTCGCCGATGGTAAAGGCCTCGGCCAGACCATTTGGCTCGTCTTGCACGGCAAACTCGATGCGCATGCCCACTGGCTCCCGTCGCCTAAGAGGCGAACGAACGACGGCTGGTCGCTGCTCGTCGTAATGACGAGCACCTCGCGGATCCCGGCGAGCATGAGGACCGACAGCGGGTAGTAGATCATCGGCTTGTCGTAGACCGGCATCAGTTGCTTCGAGACGCCAAGCGTCAACGGATGCAACCGAGTCCCCGTTCCGCCAGCCAGAATGATGCCTTTCGAGGCCATGACGTCTGCTCCATTTCTCTCGCACGTGTCTTGACCCGGTCCGCAAACTGGCCAGCGCTTTCCAATCAACGCCCAACCATAGCCGCCGCGCCCCGGTACCTTGGGCAGGCATGTGGGGAAGCCTCAGCAGCCTGATTCGCACACGGCCGGTCGCGGCGAGCTTCAGCGTCTTCTTCGTCGTCATTTCCCTCTGGTCGGGCTCGGTGCCCATGTTTGGCTCACCCGACGAAACCGCCCACATGGTGCGGGCCGCAGGCCTGGTTCGAGGCCAGGTCGATGGGGTCAAGGGAGCCGACGATCTCATCCGCTATGACGTTCCTGCCATCCTCTTGCCGGCCCCGCCGTGCTTCGCGTTCAAGCCAGATGTCACTGCCGACTGCTTGTCATTGGCCGCCGACGACGGCAACACCATGGTGGCGACCACGGCCTCCACCTATCCGCCAGCTTTTCATCTCGTCACGGGACTGCCGACGCTCGTTACCGATGGGTTGACCTCGCTCTACCTCATGCGCCTCATGAACGCGCTCGTGTGCGCTGGCCTCCTCGCGTGGAGCCTGGTCAACTGTCTGCAGCTCGCCCAGGGACGCGTGGTCGCCGCGGCCATCCCGCTGGCGCTCACTCCCATGGTGCTGTTTCTCTCGGGCACGGTGAACCCGTCGGGCGTGTCCGCGGCCAGCGGCCTCGCTATCTGGACCGCAGCCTTCGTTCTTCTCGAACCCACGGCACAACGAGCCGTGGGCCGGTCGGCCGCCGCTTTTGGCGTGCCGTTTTGCCTACTCATCCTCAGCCGGCGCGACAGCCTGTTGTGGTCCGCCGCGATCCTGACGGTGCTCGCCGTACTCGTGCCCCTCCCCCGAGCTCGGGACCTGCTGCGGATCCGCTCGGTCCAGACGTGGATTGTCCTCATCGGCCTGACGGCCGGCGCTCACTACGTCCTGTGGACCCGCGGCAATGCCGATGGATTCGACGCGTCGTCCGCCTCCACCGCCGGAGGCAACGCTGGCGCCGCGTTCGGCCTTGCGTTCAACTATTTCCGCGAAGTCATCGGGGTGATGGGATGGCTCGACACACGACTTCCTGCCATCGTTCACCTGGTGTGGTGGGCCGGGCTGGTTGGTCTCGCGTTCGTTGCGTTGGCCGTCGCACGAGGACGGTCCGTTGCCGCGCTCATCCTGACCGTCGTCCTGGTTATCGGTATCACCTCGTGGATCAGCTCCATACGGTTCCCCTACTTCCAGGGCCGCTACTACCTACCGCTGGCCGTAGGGGCACCGCTCATCGCCGCTCGAGGAATCGGCGAAGCTGGCTTCGATCGACTCCGGGGCCGCATCATCGCCACCGGTTTTGGCTGCCTGTATCTTTTGCACCAGGTCGCATTCGCCCAGCAGATGCGCCGTTACGCCGTTGGCGTCACCGGCCCATGGGACTTCGCCGTGACCGACCATCGTTGGGAACCCACGCCCGCGCCAATCTGGTTCTTTCTCGTCGCGTACGCCGTCGCCTCGGCCGCAATGATGCTCGTTATTGCGTCGATGACGCTCGAGCCAACAACTCGGCCCGAACCGGCGGCATCGACACGTCCCAATCAGGAAGGGTAAGGCCGAAGTCTCGGGCAAACGCTGAGCTGTCGAGCCGGCTGTTGGCGGGACGTCGGGCCTTCGTCGGGTACTCCGCGGTGGTCAGTCGCTTCACCCTGACGGCACCGGCCGCAATAGGTTCGGCCAAGATGGCGACGGCGAAGTCGTACCAACTCGCGGACTGCGGCGAGGCAACGTGATAGACCCGTTGGGTGGCCCGCTCGGGGCTCGCGGCGACGGCGAGAACCGCTGCCGTGATGTCGGCAGTGGCCGTGGGACAGCCGAGTTGATCGTCGACCACACCGAGCTCATCTCGCAGCGCGGCCACGCGAAGCATCGTGCCAACGAAGTTGCTACCGAGCCCGCCGTACACCCACGCGGTGCGAAGGACGACTGCTCGCTTGGCTCGCAGCGCTGCCGCCTCGCCGGCGAGCTTGGTCCGCCCGTATGCCCCGGTCGGGCCGGTGGGGTCAGACTCGACGTACCAGCCGTCTTTTGCGCCGTCGAAAACATAGTCGGTGGAGATCTGGATCAGCAGTGCATCCAGCTCATCGGCGACCCGAGCCAGCTCGCTGACCGCCGTGGCGTTGACGATTGACGCCAGCTCCTCGTCGATTTCGGCCTGATCGACCTGGGTGTACGCCGCACAGTTCACGATGATCGACGGGCGCAAGGCCGCAATCTTGGCGGCCACCGAGTCGGGCTGGCTGAGATCGACGGCCTGTCGATCGACCCCAATGACGTCGAAGCCGCCTGGCCACTCGGTCCGCATCAACTCAGCCCCGAGCTGGCCCCTGACGCCAGTAATCACAACCCGCGTTGAAGCAGCCATCATGCGTTTCCAAGCCGGCTCGTGTTGTAGCGCCCCTCGACGATTGGGCCCCACCACCACTCGTTGTCGAGGTACCACCTAACGGTGGCCGCAAGCCCCTCCTCGAACGGCACCGACGGAGCCCAGCCCAGATCGCGTTTGGTCGCCGAGGCGTCGACGGCGTACCGCAGATCGTGGCCGGGCCGGTCAGTCACAAAGGAGATGAGGTCGCGACGGGTCGCACCATCGCCAACGCTGGCGTCGACGAGATCGCAGATGGCGTTCACCACCTCGAGGTTTGTCCGCTCCGCATCGCCACCAATCAGGTAGGTGTTGCCGAGGGCGCCGCGCTCGACAACGCTGACGAGCGCCCGGGCGTGGTCGTCGACCAAGAGCCAGTCACGAATATTTTGGCCCGATCCATAGACCGGAAGCGACTCACCTCGAAGGGCTCGAATGATGGTCAGGGGAATGAGCTTCTCGGGGAACTGGAAGGCCCCGTAGTTATTCGAGCAGTTCGTCAACACGACGGGCACGCCGAATGTCTCGCCCCACGCCCGCACAAGGTGATCGGACGCCGCTTTCGATGCTGAATAAGGCGAGCGAGGTGCGTAGGGGGTCGTGGCGTCGAATGGCGCATCGTCAAGCGCCAACGCGCCGAACACCTCGTCGGTCGAGATGTGATGAAAACGGAAGCCATCGGCGCCTCCTGTCCGAGTGGCGATCGCCGCACGAGCGGCCTCGAGCATGTTGTAGGTGCCGACGATATTGGTCTGGACAAATGCCCCTGGGCCATCGATTGAGCGATCGACGTGCGACTCTGCTGCAAGATGCATCACCGCATCGGGGACAAACGAGGCAACGACCTCGTGCAGCGCAGCCGCATCGGTGATGTCGACCTTGGCGAACGAATACCGGTCGGAACCCGCAACATCTTGCACCGACTCGGCGGTTGACGCAGGTCATGACATCGACGTTGAGTACGTCGTGCGTCGTTTCGGCGATGAGGTGTCGAACCACCGCCGAGCCAATGAAACCACATCCACCCGTGACGAGAATTCGCATGCTCAGTTCGTCCAATCGGCTTGCGACAGCCGAGGAGCCGCCAGGTCTTTGTCGGAGAGGGTCGCCGCTTCGGCCGTGACCGGCCAGCGAATCCCTAGGTCAGGATCGTTCCAGAGTATCGAGCGGTCGGCCGCCGGGTCATACAAGCTCGTGACCTTGTAGAACACCATCGTGTCTGGCATCGTCGTGCAGAAGCCATGGGCAAAGCCGGCCGGGACCCAAAGCAGGTCACCTTCCTCGGCACTCAGGGTGACACCGCCCCACTGCCCATAACTCGCCGACCCCGGGCGTACATCCACCGCCACATCAAAGATGGCGCCAGCCAACACTCGAACGAGCTTGCCTTGGGCCGACGGGGCAAGCTGCAGGTGGAGGCCTCGAACCGTGCCGACGGGCTTCGAAAACGACTGGTTGTCCTGGACGAACGTCTCGGCGATGCCCAGCTCGGCCATCGCCCGCACGTTGTAGGTCTCGCTGAACCAGCCACGATCGTCGCCGAACCGCTTGGCTTTGAGGTGCAGGACGCCGGGCAGGGGCTCGCCGATCAATTCCATCCGTGGTCGCTTCCGTTGTTTAGGGGCAAGGGCGAGCGCGCTCGAATCGCTCGAGGAGCAGGCTAGCCGACCAGCTGTGCGGCCAGGCTGACGACGTCGCGCTCGTGTCGAAGTCGGTCGATGGCTGAGCGCTGGCGGTGCACGGTCGGCGCGGGGTGCTCGAGCACGTGGGCGAGTTGGCGTGCGAACGTCGACGGCCGCCGAGGGTCACACAATGGTTCGCTCGCACCGAGCAGCTCACGATGAGGTGCGATGTCGGACGCAACTACCGGACAGCCGGCGTCGGCGGCCTCCAGCACGGGGAGCGAGAGGCCTTCACTGAAGCTCGGGACCAGGACGGCGCGTGCCTGGGCGTACAGCCACGCCACCTCCTCATCCTCGAGGCCGGCAACGACGTGGACCCGAGTCGGGTCGAGCCGGCACGCCTCAGCCAACGCATTGAGCTCACGGCGATGCTCGTCCGGCATGTGCGACAAGATAACCAGGTCGCCACCCCAGCCAAGCTGGGCCAGCCCGGCCAGTGCAGCGACCGCTCCCGGCAGGTTTTTGCGGCGGTCGGCCCCAACGGCAGCAAAGACGAAATCGGCTGGAAGCTGGGCGATCGGGTGTTGCTCACTCGCCACGGCAACAGCCGGGAGCGGAAGGACGTCAATGGCGGCACGAGTACGCCCGAGGTAGGTCGGACAGTCGTTTGCGACCGACTGGCTGATGCAGAGTAGCGAATCGAAGCGGGCCAATCGGTCGAGCCGTTCGGTGTAGGCCACCACCCGTTCAGCGTCCGCCAAGTAGACCGATGGCGCCTCGGCCGGAATGAAGTCGTAGACAATCGCCATTCGCCGCGCCCCCGTGGCAATGGCGGCGGGATCGAGAAAGCTCGGCTCATGGGTCATCGGCGCCGGATCAAGAACGATGGCGCCGTGGAGTGCGTCACGATTGTGCGCTAGGTCGAGATCGGCCCGATACTGCGTGTTGATCGACGCCGCGAGCGCCCCCGCACGGACGGCCGGCAGGGAGTCGTCGAGCACGACCGTAATGGCCACGCTGGGAGCGGCCTCAGCAAGCGAGGTCAGGAATCCGGCCGTGTACCGTCCAATGCCTCGGTCGGCAAAGTCGGGATGCTGCAGGCAGCGGCCGTCGACGACCACGGATCTCCAGCCGGCGGCTGGGCGGGTCGCAGCGATGGGTGCCGCCTGCGCCGTTGCCACCGATGCTCGCCGGAGCTGCTCGCCTTCGGGCTGGTATGACCACAACGGCCCCGTCTCGATCGCTCGCCGATAGGCCGCGTCGATGGACCGCAGCCGGAGCGATGTCGGAGGACGTAACATCGCCGCAGCCTACAGCGGTGCGAGGGCGCGATCAGTCACCCAAGGCGCCGCGAACCTGGTCTATAGTTGCCGGATGCAGACGAACGATCAGGCCACCAACGCGAGCGAGTACGGGGCCGACTACTACGCCAGCCATTGTGGCGAGGCCTACGAACGCAGCGACCTGTGGCTCAACCAGTTCGGCCACGTCGCCGACCGCATCATCGCTGCGCTCCAGCCGCGAAAGACGCTCGATGTCGGTTGCGCTCACGGCTTCCTCGTCGAGGCGTTGGCCAAGCGAGGCGTCGACGCGTTTGGCATTGATTTCTCCGAGTACGCCATCAGCCAGGTACACGAGTCGGTTGCCGACTCGTGTCGGGTCGCCTCGGCCACCGAGCCAATCGAAGACACCTACGACCTCATCACGAGCATCGAAATGCTCGAACACCTCACGCCTGGTGACGCCCTGCTGGCCATCAGAAACATGACGTCAGCCACCGATACCCTCTGATCTCCACCACGCCAAACGACTTCACCGAGCCGACACACATCAACGTCCGCCAGCCCGAATACTGGGCGGCACTGTTTGCCGAACAAGGGTTCATTCGCGATCTCACGTTCGACGGGTCGTTCCTCACTCCCTGGACGGCCCTTTATCGGCGGTCACCAAAAACTGTGGCCCAAGTGGTCAACGACTACGAACGCGAGCTCTACCTCGCTCGCATCGAGCGAGACGAGCTGCGCCGAACCAAGCGGCTCTGGACCGTCATCGACGAGGCCGCCAAGGACGTGTCGCAGTCCAAAGGCAGCACCAATCCGGCCGCCCTGGCCCGCGAGATAGACGACCTCACCCAACAACTCTGGGCTGCCCGAGATGCGCTCGAAGGCGCGCTCGGGGCGCGAGGCTCCGCCCAGGGTCAGCTCGCCGTTGCGCTTGGGGAGCTCGAAGCCATGCGCCTCGAACACGAGGAGTGGGAGGCACGGCTCTACGAGATGCACGAAGAACTCGAAACCGCCAAGAAGCAGCTGAAGTCACCGAGCTTCCAGCTCGCCAAGAGCCGGGCGGTTGCATCAAAGGCCAAGCGGAAGCTCGGACAATGAGCACCCCAACCTTTTCGGTCCTGATGCCGGTGTGGCATCCCAATCCCGAGCACCTACGCGAAGCGGTCGATTCCGTCCTCGATCAAACCACCAGCTCGTGGGAGCTCATTGCGGTGTGTGACGGGCCCCAGCCCGACGACGTAATGGCGGTGCTGAACATCGACCATCCCCAGATCGTCGTGGTCCAACGACCCGAGCAGGGCGGCATCATCGCCGCCTCGGCCGATGGGCTGGCTGCGGCGACGGGTGAGTTTGTCGCCCTGCTCGATAACGACGATGTGCTCCCGCTCGATGCGCTCGGGTCGATTGCGTGGGAACTCAGTCGCTGGCCCGATGTCGACTTCCTCTACACCGACGAAGACAAGCTCGATGTACAGGGGCGGCGCCGTCGGGCCTACCTCAAGCCTGGTTGGTCGCCGGAGCGCCTCCGCTCAAACATGTACGTCGGTCACCTTGGGGTCTACCGTCGGTCGCTTGTCAACGAAGTCGGCGGCTTCCGCGAAGGCTTCGACGGCTCCCAAGATCACGACCTTGCGCTTCGAGTGACCGAACGCGCCAGGCGAATCGTCCACGTCCCCCGCATTTGTTATCACTGGCGTGAATCAGACACGTCAACGGCGCTTGACCCAAGCTCGAAAGACTGGGCCTTCGACGCCGGCGTGCGCGCCGTCACCAGCCATATGGAGCGGTGCGGCATTCCCGCTACGGGGGCCCGCAAGCCGCAGTATCCCGGGTTCATCGACCTCGTCCCCAACCCCGACACCGACTTTGGCCTCGTCAGCATCATCATCCCCACAAGCGGTGGGTCGAAGCTGGTTGAGGGGCGCACGATCTCGCTGATCGACAACGCCGTCACGTCAATTGTCGAGAAGTCAACCTACGACAACTACGAGATTGTCGTGGTGCTCGATTCGCATGGCACCAACGCAGTGGCCGATCGCATCAAGGCGTTGTCACCCCAGCGCGTCCGGGTGGTCCGTGACCCCCAGCCGTTTAGTTTCGCTGGCGTGCAACCTCGGGGCCCGTAGGGCCAACGGGCCAACCCTGCTGTTCCTCAACGACGACACCGAAGTCATTACTCCCAACTGGCTCGAGCGCCTCGCCCTCCATAGTCAGCTCCCCGGAGTCGGCGCCGTCGGCGCCCGTCTCCTCTACCCCGACGGCCGCATCCAACACGGCGGCGTTGTTTGTCGTGATGGTGGGGCCGCCCACCTCTACGCCGGTAGCCACGGCGACAACCCTGGGTACTACGGCGAACTCATCACGGTCACCAACACCGTTGCCGTCACGGGAGCGTGTTTGGCCATACAGGCGGAGCACCTCGAACTCGTCGGCGGCTTCAGCTGCGAACTCCCGCTCAACTTCAACGACATCGATCTTTGCCTCAAGCTCCTTCACCGCGGCCTGCGCAACGTGTTCGACAGTGGCACCTCGCTCGTGCACTACGAGTCGGTAAGCCGAGAAGCCGTCGTCCACGCGTGGGAACACAAGATCATCCTCGATCGATGGTGGAGCATCATGAACCACGATCCATACGACAACCCGGCACGAGCCAAGACGGCCGCTCGTCCTATGCCCCGCCCGAGGCACTCATCAAGCTGCGCGAGATACGCGGCAACATCTTCTACGGGCGATCGTGGCCGCTCGGTCCGCCTGTTGTCTACGACTGAGCTGGGTCGTCGAGACGCTTTAGGTCAGGGGCACGACAGGCCCAAATTGCCCGCCCGACGCGACGAGTCCGGCCCGTTCGCTGCTGAAGCCCCGGTTGCACAATGAGTGACTTGGCATGGAGCCAGTGATCAAAGCAATGCAGCTGGCTTGAATCGAAGATGGCCGTCGAAACGTAGAAGTTTCCGAGGATTGAGGTCGACCGGATCTAGGGAGAAGTCGATATAGCCGCGCCCCCGGATTGATCTCGTGGATCGGGTTACTGACCGCCACGTTGCTCGGACCGGTGACGTGGGTGCCGGACTCGTGGAAAATGTCGACGATCACGACCGGAGCTTCGAACCGCTCATTGGCCTGATAGTGAAGCCGAACGGCAAAGGGTTCGCCGCTCACGGCAACGGCAACGGACTCACCCGACTCGGGATCGATGTACTCGATATCGACGACCTGGATCTCGCCGGTGCCCCGACGTTGGCTCTCGTCTGGTCCCGTCGCCTCTTCCACCCGGTCGGCTTCGCCCGTCAGGCGAGACGCCTCGATGGCATTGACGTGCGCCATGTAGGCGTTGCAGACCTCCGCTGGGTCGCCGACCTGCTGAAGGACACCATGGTCCATCCAGGCCACCTGATCGCACAACTGCTGCACCATCCCGATGGCGTGGGAGACAAACACGATCGTCACTCCTCGCGTCGGAGTCGGTACATATGGTCGAGACATCGTCGCTGGAAGTCTTCGTCGCCGACGGCAGTCACCTTCGTCGACCAAGAGAATCTCGGGATTGACGTTGACGGCGACGGCGAAACCAAGACGAACGTACATCCCGCTTGAGTAGGCCTTGATCGGCACATCGATGAACTCGCCGATACCGCTGAACGCAATGATGTCTTCGACCGATGCTGCCATTTCGCTGCGGGGAATGCCGAGAATTGCACCATTGAGGTAGATGTTTTCGCGGCCAGTGAGGTCGGGGTGAAAGCCTGATCCGAGTTCGAGGAGCGCCGAGATTCGACCCCGAACGCTGACCACACCACTGCTCGGCTGGTGGATGCCCGCCATCATGCGGAGCAGGGTCGATTTTCCCGAACCGTTGTGGCCGATGAGTCCGAAGAACGACCCCCGGGGCACCTCCAACGAGACGTCCTTGAGGGCCCAAAGTCACTGCCGCCGCTCTTCTTCGGCCGGGAGGTCAGCTTTCTTTGATGGACTGGGGCTTCCCGCCATGCAGATGGAAGACCTTCGAGACGTCCGAGACGGTGATCGCAGCATCGGCCATGGCTACAGCTCCTCACTAATGGCCATCGAGCGCGACCGGAAGTAGATCAAGCCAACGGCGAAAGGCACAAGGCCGAGCAGCGTCATGACAAGCCAGTCGGCGGCGCTGGGGGCAACGCCAACATAGCCAACGTCATGGGCGGCAACGACGAACCGAGCAAACGGATTGATGTCGACAAACGTTGACGCCGCGATACCCCATTTCTCTTTGCCTTCCAAGTATTCGACGGTGAACACAATCGGGGTGGCGTAGAAGCCAAGGTTCAGGGCAATACCCACGAGATAGCTGACATCGCGGTATTGGGCGTTGAGAATCGACACAACGAAACCGATTCCCAGACCGAAGAGACCGGCCAAGAAAATGACGATCGGCAGCAGCACGATCGTCCACGAAAGATTGGACAGCAAGATCAAGATGACAACGAGGACGCCCACCTCGAGCAAGGTCTGTGCCGTCACCGCAATGGCCCCGCCAAGGAGGGCGGTCTCGGTCGGAAAGAAGATTTTCTTTCGCAGGTCGCTAACCGACGCCAGCCAGCCCATGCATCCGTTGAGCAGGCCAGTGACGTGATTCCAGACCACCAGCCCGACAAACAGATAGAGCGAGAAGTAGCGGCCGTTGCCGCTCTGGGTCGACGGCGGAGTGACGGTGAAGACCACCGAGAACACTAAAGCCGTAAATCAGGACGACCGACAACGGATTGATGAGCGACCACGCCCAGCCAAGGGCGCTTCGCTTGTAGCGGGCGCGGAGATCGCGTTGCGCGAAGTTCCAGATCAACGGCCACTGAGAAGACAACGAGGAGGGAATCATTCACCAAAATTTCTGGAAGAGTAACAGGCGACACTGTAGCCATCGAGATCGACGGACACGGCTACTCCGATTCATCCAAGCGCTCGTTGAGCCGAGCGATCGCCTCGGCTGTGGTTCGTTGCAGCGAGTTGAGCTGGTCGACCACCGGTTCGAGCTGCCACGCCGTCAGCCGCTGGATGAGCAGCTTCAGTTCTGCCGCGCCGGGTCGGGCCGAGTTGGGCTGTGGCAGGGCGATCTGGCCCAGCCGCTCGATCGGGCTCAAACCCGCCTGCTTGTCGCCACCCGAACGCGACGCGATCAGCTGGACGAGCTCGGCCCGGTCGAGCAGGGCATCGTCGTCTGATTCGGGGCGCACGACGTCAGCTGCGGCGGCGAGAGCATCGGCCAGTTGATCGTCGTTGTCCACCACGACCGAACCAGTCGGGGCCTGCTCGGCCAATCCTCCAACCGATGTTGTGACAATTGGGATGCCAAAAAGCTCGCCGCGTTCGAGCACGCTCGACGACCATATTTCGCGGTAGGGCAGCACCAAGGTGTCGGCCGCCACCAGCCAGGTGTCGAACTCCTCGTCGCCGACGAAGCCCTGCCGAAATTCCGCACCCGGCGTCGACTCGCACAGGCTCGTCAGGTCGTCGGCGTACGCCAGCAGGTCGGGATGATCAACCCGAACGGAGCCAACGACCACATAACGGGCGCCCGCCAGACCAAGCCCCGCTCGCCCAAAGGCCCGGACCCCCCGGTCGAATCCCTTGTGGGCCTGCACGAAACCGATCGAAACAAAGACGTGCTCATCGGGGCTGAGACCAAGCTCCCGGCGGGCCGCGGCCTTGTCGAGGACTGTCCTCGATTCGAAGTTGCCGCCGTGCTCGACCAGCTCGATTGTCGAGCGATCGATCCCAAGCGCATCGGCCAGCCGGACGGCCTCGGGATCGGTGTGAACCTGGAGTTTCGACGCAGCCAGCAACGCCGAGCGAGCGACGGCCGTGGTCATCGAGTCGGCCGTCGCAGCGGCATAGTCGATTTCGTGAATTCGCAGTTCGAGGGGGACTTTGTCGCCCAGTTGCTTGAGAAGGCGCCACACCGCGAGCCGTTCAACCCGCCCCCGACAAGCCCCAAACAGCAGCTCGGGGTAGAACTGCATGATGATCTTGTCGTAGCGTCCCGCCAGCCGAAGCAAGCGGGTCATGCCGGTGGCCGAGCCAATGACGAGATGGTGGTGGGCCGCCGATGGCAACGGCGACATCACCTCGACGTCGATGCCCGCTCGGCGCATGACTCGAACTTCTTGCACGGCGTAGATAGCGATGCCATCTCGATACGGGGCGTAGGGCGTAATCATCAGCACCGTCATGATGCAGGAACCTCGGTCCACGCGAGCAGGGCCGCCTCGGCGCGATCAAGCACGTCGCTGGGGGTGTAGTTGTCGACAACGTAGGGGCGACCGCCTGCCGCGAGCCGGGCCAGGGATCGTGGCTGTTCAACGACGAGGCGTAGGGCCTCGACCAATTCTCGGGGCGAGTGATAGGCCAACCCGGCGCCAGAACGCTCGATATGCCAACGGACAACCTCGCTTCCGGCGTTGGCGATGACGGGTGTACCGGCGAGCCAGGCCTCGAGCACCGTGCGACTGAAACTTTCGAGCGCCGACGGTTGCACGTAGGCCGCGGCCGCTGCCATGGCACTGTTGCGATCGTCAAGGCTGAGGAAGCCGACGTCGATCACTCGATCGGCGATGTGTTCCGGCGCATCAACCGCCTCCGCCCCGACGTGACAAGCGAGAGATTCGTGGTGGTCTCGTCGAGCAGGGTCGCAAAAGCCGCAAGCAAGTCGGTCCAACCCTTGCCCCACTCGGCGTCCGGCGTAGTAGATGAAGGGCCCGTCGATGTTGAATCGACGCCGGAACCCCTCGGGATCGTACGAATCTGGCTGCTCGATGCCCGCCCCGATCACGGTGTGGCGCGGCGTGAGACGGTGCAGTCGCCGCGAGCTCGGCCTCGGGCTCGCTGAGGAACCAGAGGCCTCGGGATCCCGAGAAACAGGGCGCAAACAGATCGAGATACGCCGGCGGTTCGTCGTGAAGACACGGCATGAGGATGGTGCGCTCGGGCGCGATCTGCGAAACGGCAAACGTCGTCCAGAACATATAGGGGCCGAGGATCAGCGCTCGGTAGTCGTCGGCATGGTCGAGCACGTAGTGCCACAAACCGCTAACCCGCAGGCTGTCGTTGACCCAGAGTTGCTGCTCGCTAATGCTCGCTCCCCGACCGCTGAGTATCTGCCCCCCGATTCGTTCCCGCGCTTTACCCGGGGTGTCGGTTTGCGTCGCGAACCGCTTGACGGTGACGAGTCCGTCGGTCGACTCGCCTTCAGGGTAGTGATTGGCCCAGGTGACATGATCCTTGGCGCAGGTGGTGAGCACGTCGACGTCCCAGCCACGGCCAGCAAGACCGTGGGCCATCTCTGACAGCACGGCTTCGGCGCCACCAACAACGTCGGTGCCATAACGGGGAGGGACGAATCCAATACGTCCACGCGGCTCAGGCATCCCGTGACGATAGCCAGCCTGGCCCCGCGAATGTCTGACCTTAGCGTTGTGCGTTGCTGAAGAACTCGTCTGAAGATCCGAGAACGACAGCGAGATCGAGGTCGTCGATGCGTAGCAAGTCGTCGGCTCGTTGAGCGATTTCGGCCTCGGATGGGGTGCGGCCAAGGACATCGACAAACAGATTGGCGGCCCGCGTTCGCCTGGACTCGACCGAGTAGTAGAACGAGGCCGCGATCACGTCGTAGCCCGCCCCCGACTTGATTTGACTGACCCAGTAATTGAGCCCGCCCTGGTCGGGTTCGCGGAGCAAGACATCACGATAGAGCTGCGCCACGAACGCCTCGTTGGTACCGCCCGAGCGCAGGAAGTATTCGCGAGACCCATAGAACTGGACCCCAATGAACTCAAGCCTGGTCCTGCCCCCCAGGATCGAGACCCAATAGGCCCGACCCTCCGCGTCAGCGGCTCGACCAAGTGCCCGCCGATAAAGATCATCGACCTGTGCCCCCGACCAGTTGTCGCTAGCGACCAGGGCCCCAATCAGTACCGAACGGCCCTCGAACTCCAGACGACCGGCCCAATACGTGGTTTCTTCGGCCGTGGCCGCTCGACCAAAGAACACGGTGTAGGCCGAGTCGATGAAAAGCCGATTGGTCTCGCTGATCGGTCGAACGACGGGACCGAAACTGAACCAGGTCGACTTCAGACCCAGGGCGCTTCGAATACTGTCACCCGTGCGATTGACGAAGCCAAGCTCGAAGTCGAGGCGAACCGTTTCGGCCCGTCCACCCTCCGCTTCCAGTCCGTTTCGCTTCGTCACGGTGATCGAACGAAGGCGGCCAAGGTTGTAGGCGTTTCGAGTGCGGTCAGATCGACAACGGTCGACCAACTGTGGTTGGGATTCGCACTGACATCGTCGCCGTCGTCGGGCACGGCGGTAAAGGACCCGCCCGCCGTGTGGCCACCCGTGCTCGACGAGAACTCGGTGCGAGCAACCGAGCCGTTCTTGAGCCGTACGAGGTTGGCGGTGGCGGCGATCGCAGCATCGGTCGTTGTGCGGCTGACTGCCGTCGGCGTGGCCGCCGTTTGACCCTGGTAGAGCCCGTCATACACCTGGCAAAGCGTCGTATTGCAGCTATCGGCGTAGGGCTGCTGGCGGGTATCGCCGGCCATGACGTAGGAACGGGCCGCAACCGCCTGCACTTCCAGAGCGGCCCGTGACCATGACGCAGGAATCTCGCGGGAACGACGCCACGGAGGTAGGTCTCCAAGGCGACAACGTTGACCACTCGGCTGACGCCGCCGTAGTAGACGGCCTTGATCTCGCCCCCATACCAGGTGACGCCGTTTGCTTCGCACAGGTGGAGCGAGCCCGATGCACCAATGGAGGTAGTGACCGGAACGAGGCGAACGGTGGTGGCGGTATAGAGCGCTTCCTCGGTCCAGGGCCCGCCGCAGGCGGTGCCGCTCTCGAGCAGGTAGCCCTCGGCCGTTCGTGTCAGGCGGAGGTAGCCAGTCGAAATTGAACCAAGTGAGTCTCCGGCCTCGCTGAGAAGGGAAATGGTGCCGGACGCCAATCCCACCGTGACGGGGCGGTCTCGCTCTTCACGAAGCTCGACGCGGACGGCGGACGGGTTGATGGCCGTACCCGCCGGGATCGTCCCGGCAACCGTGCCCCCGTAATAGTGGTCGAGGATCTGGGCCGACGACCACCCGTCGTCCTTGGCGTAGCCGTAGGCGCCGTATTGACCCATGCCCCGCCCATGGCCCCAGCCCCGGCCGGTGACGGTCACGGTAGGCCCACTAGCGGCCGCTCTCGCTGGCGTCGGGGCAACAACCGACGCCACCGTCGTCCCAACCGTCGCAGTAACAACCGACGCAGCCAGCAAGGCAACGACCGTCACCACGCGCCCGAGAACGTGTCGTTGTCTGGCTCGATTGGGCAAATGCTTGATCCGCAAGGTCTGGCTCCGTGGTGTGGTCGATGGGCCGTTAGTTGCCGGTGGCGCGATTGTAGAACTCATCGGTCGTCGCGAGTTCCGCCGCTAGGGCGAAGTCGCCGATCGCCTGCAGCCGGTCGGCCCAGTAGTCAAGGCCAGAACCGTCAGGAGCCCGGCCAAGAAACCCCTGATAGAGGCGAGTAACGCGGTCCCGCCGCGATTCGATCGATGCGTAGAAACCAGCGGCAACACCGTCGGGGCCGATCCGCCCCCGTTGGAGCAGTCCAAGCCAATAGGCGTGGCCCGACGAGTCGGGTTCACGATGGAGGAGCACGCGGTAAAGGGCGGTGACAAAGCCCGAATAGCCGCCATTCTTCAAGACGAACTCTTCGGAGCCATAGAAGTAGATCCCGAGTGCCTGCGGGGGAAGTCCGGTCTGGAGTTGCCCGAGCCAGTACTGGCGGCCACCCGCGTCCCCGGTTCGGCCCAGGGCGTTCTGATAGATGTCATCGACGACGGCCCCCGCGTATTCGGGCGAGGTCGACAGCCTGGTGGCAAGCCAACTCGGCGAGTAGTAGTCGACCTGGGACACCCAGACATCGAGTTCGATGTCGGTCGCGCTCCGGCCGAGGAAGGCCTCGGCCAACGCGTCGACGTAGGCACCATCGTTGGTGTTTCGAACGTCGGCGCCCGAGACGTAGCCGACGATGGCCGCATCGACCGCCACGGGATAGCCAACGGTCGTCGAGATGGGCAGGACAACGCGCTCGTCGCCAAACGGATGGAGCCGACCCTCTGCGTCGAGGACCCACCCGCCCAAGCCGGTAGGCGACGCCACGATGGCCCGTGCCTTGCCGCTCGATACGGCGACGCTCGCCGCGCGGGCCCCGCCGAATGGCACAATCACGCCATTGGCCGTGACGACCCAACCGCTCGTGCCGTTGGGATGGACAGCAATATCGACGACTCCTGAGGCCGACCCGCTGAGCGACGCGGCTGGTGCCGAGCCGACGGCCATCACCGAGCCAGCGGCCGTGACGGCGTAACCCTTTCCGGCGTCGTTGAGCGCGACCCCGACGGCGGCGGCCGGAAGCGTGGTCGAACGCTGCCCCCCGAAACCGATCAGCTGGGAACCGTTGAGAATCCAGCCGCTCGAGCCGTCACTGCGAACGACGAGGTCGTCGGCCCCAGCGCCGCCTGGCGTCCCACCAACGCTTGGTGCGCCGCCGTACGACTGGAGCGATCCGTTGTCGAGGAGGATGTAGCCGCGCTGGTTCGTGCCACCAATGGCCACCGCGGTACGGCCAGCGGCCAGCGCGGTCGGCGCCGACGTAGGCACCGCAGCGGCGAACGACGGACGAATACCGCCCGCCTGCTCGACCGTCATGATGGCAGGCCCATGGTCGGACGCACCCCATTGGGGGAACGAGTAGGGCCCGGAGCCGACCCGATTTTGGGCCAGGCGAGCGCGCATGCCAGTAACTGATGGGTAGGCCAGACTGCCAGGACAGCTCGTGAGACCAACATCGCGATGCCCGACGATTGTCGGGATGTGGGCCCACTGCCCAACCCCAAACCGCATGACGCCACTGGTGGCGGTGTTCTTGATCCAGGTCATGCCGTTGGGATCGACGCCGCTAAGTCCAAGCTTCCACGCGGCGAGCGCCTCAACGGCACCAATCGCCGCGGCCGTCGGGCTACCGGCTGCTGGCGACGCGCCGCTCTGGTGTTGGCCTAGGAGGGCAATGCCAACGGTCGCTTTGTTGAACCCGCGAGCGTGGCCGCCGTTGACCGGGCGACCAATGTCGCCGGTTCGCCCCTGCCAGATCGTGCCAAATCGGTCGACGAGGAAGTTGTACGCAACATCGCACCAGCCGTTAACCCGAACATGCGTGTAATAGATGCCACGGATCATGCTGGCGCTGTCGGACTGGCTGTAGCTATTTGAGGTAACCGTATGGTGGATGATTGCGGCCCGAATGTTGTCCGAGTAGCTCGGCCCCGTACCGCAATCGGCATTACCCGAGGCCCACGGGAAATCGGCACCCGCCCACGCACTGCGCGGTTGAATGGCCGGTTGGCCCGGGTTCGTGAGCGCACCGACCAGGGGCGCATCGAGGGATTCGGTCGTGTCAGCGAGGAGGTCAACGCTCAACGCCGCAGCCGAACCCGACGTCTCGATGACCTCAACCTCGGTTGCAGTGCCGATCCAGATTGGGCCGAGGGCGACAGCCGAGGTCGTACTTCCCTCCTCGTTGGCCAGGCCGTCTGGCGACTCGTCGGTGGCCGAATTGACGGCGACCCACTCGCTCCACACACCGTCGTTCTTACTACGCACGGAGAGTCCGAGGTCGCCATCGGAATCATGAATAACGAGCATCGAAGAGCCGGTGGCGTCGAATGACGCCGACCAGGCCTCTCGCGATTGTGCTCCGGCACCCCCGTCAGCCGCGCCGGCCACCACACCGAAGGTCAGTGGCACATCAAGGCTGGTCACGAGCAACGAGTCGGCCGTCGTGGTCGCCGGCGTCGAGGCCACTTCGGGCGCGACAACGACCTCGGGCTCGGGCACGCCCGCCTCCTGGGCCTGAGCTGCGATCGGGCTCAGAAATGAGCTGAAAACACCAACCCCGACCGCGATTCGAGCCACGCGGCCATACCTGTTGGAGTGTTTGCACATCCGGAACACCTCAGTCCATCGGCCGCTGGCCCACGAAACTGTAGTGCTAATGACCCACCGACTGACATCATGTGAAAAACGGCCAACTTGGTGGAAAGCGCAAGACCTCACCCTGGCTAACGCCGGGTGAGCGGCCGATGCTAGGCGGGTGGAGCGGTCACGCGAGGCATGCATTGCCCCTCAAGATCGACCACTTCGATCCGGTCACGATTGGCGTAGGTGACTTCGTTTTCCGGGTCGATATTGAGCTTGTATTCGCGGAAACTCATCTCGAGGGCATCGAACGCGAGCAGGCGACCAACCAGGGTGTCGCCGAGCCCGAGAATGATCTTGATGGCCTCGAGTGCCTGGATCGACCCGACAATGCCCGGAAGCACACCAACAACACCGGCTTCGGCGCAGCTCGGCGCAGTTCTGGTGGCGGCGGCTCGGGAAGCAGATCACGATACGTCGGACCGCTCTTGGGATCGAACACGGTGATCTGGCCTTCGAAACGGAAGATCGAGCCGTGCACGACCGGAATCCCGAGCTTGACCGACGCGCCGTTGAGCACATAGCGACTCGGGAAATTGTCGGCCCCATCGATCACGATGTCGAAGCCAGCCAGAATGTCCATGATGTTGTCGGCACCGAGTCGGGCATCGAAGGTGATGACGTCGATGTCTGGAATTCATCAGATTGATGGTCATCTTGGCCGAGTCGACCTTGCGCTCGCCGACCCGATCGCGGTTGTGAAGAATCTGGCGTTGGAGATTCGATTCGTCGACGACATCCATGTCGACAATGCCGATGGTGCCGACGCCAGCGGCAGCAAGGTACAGCGCGGCGGGCGAGCCAAGACCGCCAGCACCGAGGAGCAGCACCTTGGCACCAAGGAGTTTGAGCTGGCCCGCTTCGCCAACTTCAGGAAGCAGAAGGTGCCGGCTGTAGCGGTTGCGTTGGTCGGCGGTGAGGGTCTTTGGCTGCGACCACTCTCGGCCTTCGTCCTTCCACTTGTTGAATCCGCCGTCCATCGAGACAACATCGGTGTAGCCCAGTTCGGCGAGCGACTTGGCGGCAAATGCCGACCGGACACCACCGCGCAATGCACGACGATGGGGTCGACTTGTCGGGAATCCGGTTTTCGATCTGGGCTTCCAGATTGCCCCGAACGACCGTGATCGCTCCCGGGATGATGCCCTGATCGACCTCATCAGGCTCACGAATATCGAGGATGGTCGCTCCCGCCTCTCGGGCGGCGCTCGCTTCCTCGGTGGTTACCTCTCGGATCTCAGCCTTGGTCGCACTTAGAGTTCACGGAACGATGGCATAGCTACCTCAGTCGGGGGTGAATGGTGAATACCTTATCTGGTAGGTCAACAATTAGAACCTAGGCCCTATTCCATCAGGAGCCGTTCGAGCACATCGGAGATCGAGCCCCGCACCACCACGTCGGCCAGGGCGTCCATTTCGGTCGGTTCGCCGTTGATGATCACGACCTTCGCCCCGGCCCGCTTGGCCACCGGCACCACGTTGGCAATGGGAAACACCGACAGTGTCGTGCCAATCGCGAGCAGCAGATCGCACGATTCTGCGACGGCTTCGAGCCCGGAGCAGATCGGCCCGACCAGCGACTGGCCGAAGCTGATGGTGGCCGACTTCAGGATTCCCCCGCACTCGGGGCACGCAGGATCGGCCTCGCCCGCCCGCACCCGATCGAGCGCTTCGTGCATCGGACGCCGATAGTCACACGACAAGCACACCACCTCGCGCACCGTGCCGTGCACCTCGACAATGCGGATCAGCCCGGATTCCCGCGGCATGGTGCAATCCGTCGATGTTCTGGGTCAGCAGGGCGAGGAGTTTCGACTGGCGCTCCAACGCGAGAAGCGCCTGATGGCCCCGATTGGGCTCGGCCGACCACACCGGGTTGTCGAGCCGACTGCGCCAGGCCCGTTGCCGCACCTCAGGGTCGGCCACATAGTGCTGGATCGTCGCCTGCTTTTCGGCTCCCGGGTTTTTGGTCCACACGCCGTTTGGGCCTCGGAAGTCGGGGATTCGCGAGTCGGTCGAGATCCCCGCACCGGTCAAGACAACGACGCTCCGAGCGGCTGCGAGCAACGCTGACGCCGAAGCGATTGCCTCCTCGTACACCTCGTTGAACGGATCAATGAACGACACGCCCCTACAAATAGCACACGATCATGAGACCGCTTGTCGTGGGCCCCTACAATCGGCCCGTGGAATTCAATCGAACCGTTGTTGAAGAAGTCATCGCCGAGACGGGTCGACGAGCCGGGGCGAGGGAGCCGAGCTCCCCACCCATGGCCACCGATGCGTTCCTCGTCGGCCACCCGACGCCATCGGTCACCACCTCATTCTCGACGAGGCGTCACCGGCCGAGCGGTCGACCAAGGACAAACTCGTCGACCGGGCCGCTGGCCGATCGGCCGTGCAGGCCCAATTCAATTCCCATGTCGTGCACGCGCTGCACCAACTCGATCATCGTGGACGCCAACAGAGGGAAGAACTTCGCGAGTTACGCGAGCAACTCGAGCGCACCAACCAGGTCATTGTCCAGCTCCAGCGTCGCCTCGAACGAGTTGAGGCCGCCCCTCCACCGATCACGCGTGACCGAACGAATTGGCATCATCAAACCTGACCACGGGTTCCGCGGCGGCTTCGAGATACTGATCGACCAATTGGCCGACGGACTCCGGGGCCGGGGGCATCACGTCGAACTCGTCGCCGTCGACGCCACAACGCGGGCCGAGCACCTCTACGGCCTGGCGGTCAACGGCGCTTTCCACCAGTGGCACGCCGAGTACTTCGACTACCTCACGCTGGCCCAACGTTGCCAGCGTCTTGCACTCGACGACTTCGATGTCGTCGTTGCGACCCAGCCACCGACCTGGCACGCAAAACACGACAATATGCTCGGCCTGTTTTTTCCATCAGGGTCGCGCGTTCTATGACCTGAGCGACGAGTTTGTCGCCAGCAAGTTCGTTGATGGCCCGATGCACCGCACGGCCGTCAACGCCGTTCAGCTCCTCGACGGCGACGTCGTCGGCGGGGTTCGGCACTGGCTGGCGGGGTCCCAGACGACGGCCGATCGACTCCGCCGCTATTGGTCAATCCCCGACGACAAGATCTCGCCGTACCGCCACCCCGCGCTCGGTGCGGGCGAACGAGCAACCCATCGGGCCGACCCAACATCAATCGCCATGGTGAGCCGCCACGAGTGGCCAAAACGAACCGAGTTGGCGGTCGCCGCCATTCACCACGCCACGGCCGCGACGAGCCTCGAGGCCATTGGCGGCGGATCACGCCTGCCATTTGTGGCCGACCTCGATGTTCGCCTGGCGCGCGGCGACCAACTCTCCGACGACGATCTCTGGCTCAACCGCGGTCCGTCGACCGCAGGCTGGCTGCCGGCCGAGGGCGACGGGAGTGGGCGGCTCAGCCTGTATGGCGAGATCAACAACGACAGCCGAAACGCGCTCATCAACAACGCCGCCGCAATCGTCGCTCCGGCCTACAACGAAGACTACGGATTGACCGCACTCGAGGCGTTCGCTGCGGCCAAGCCACTCATCGTCTGTCACGACGGGGGCGGGCTGACGGAGTTTGTCACCAACGAGGTCACCGGACTGGTGGTCGACCCGACCCCTGAAGCCCTCGCCGACGCCATGGATCGACTCGTCCGCGATCGCCGTCTAGCGCAGCGCCTGGCCGACAGCGGCTACGAACACGGGCAAACCTTCACCATCGACGCGGCCCTCGATCAGTTCGAATCGGGCCTCAACCAGCTGCGCTAACCAAAGGAAACGGAGCACCATGAAACGAGCCATCCAGATTGCGTTCAACGCCAAAGACCCGCATACACTCGCCGACTTTTGGGCTGCTGCGTTGGGCTACGACATCGTCGCCGATGAAGCGTTTGTCGAAGCCATGATCGAGCAAGGCTTTGCTACCGAAGACGACACCATTCGCCACAACGGCATCTTGACGTGGGCCGATGGTGCCGCCGCCAGCGACCCCGAGGGGCTGCTTCCTCGGTTCTATTTCCAGCGAAGCACCACCGAGAAAGTCGGTCCCAATCGGCTGCACTTCGACCTCCAAGTGGGTCCTGAGCATCGCGATGACGAGGTCAAACGACTGATCGACCTCGGCGCCACGCGCCTGTGGGACGGCAACCAGGGCCCCCATTCGTGGATCACGCTCGCTGATCCGGAGGGCAACGAATTCTGCGTCTCGTAGGCCCGCTCCCGGTGCGGCCAGACACCTACGCAAGATTTTCTCTGCGTAATTAGACGTAAATAACCTACATTGACGGTCGTTATCAATCATCAACCGTAGGATTCGTCATGTCGAAAGAAGCAGTGCCCCCATCCTTCCCCGAGCCCGTACTTAGCGTTCGAGCGTGGGTCGATCCCGTGCTCGACCAGCTCGGACACGATCCACGATCGGCCTATGTCGAGACGTTCTGGGTTCCCGTACTCGGCCCGTCCTCGTACCTACTCCTGCGGCGCCTCGCCGCCCTGCTCGACGCTGACGACGACGGCGGCACGTTCATTGCCGCCGAGTGGGCGGTCGAACTCGGTCTTGGCATCCGAGGGGGCAAGCACGGCCCCTTCTGGCGATCGATTGACCGCCTCGCCCGATTCGGCGTACTGCATCGATCCGGCAGCGCACTTACCGTGCGACGAAAACTCGCACCCTCAACCAGCGCCAGATCGGGCGTCTCGCACCCCACCTTCAGCAACGCCACAACGACTGGGAAGCCAAGCACCTTGCGTCCCCTCGACGGGCAACAGTGGCGATCTACCAGCCGAAGAATCCCAACCCATCACCGGCGGTGATCAAGCTCCAACGAGACGTTGCGTCGTAGTTGATTGCGTCGCCCAGCCAACTGGTGACTAGTAGGCCCCATCGTTCTTAAGCACGGCGGGGATCGTCTTGACCAAGATGCCAAGGTCCACGATCAGTGACCAGTTGTCGACGTAATAGAGGTCGAGTCGGGTGTACTCCTCGAAGGACGCCTCACTCCGGCCCGATACCCGCCACATGCCGGTGATGCCCGGCTTTACTCGTAGTCGCCCGTACAACTCGGCGTCCCAGCCCGCCATCTCACTCGCGAAAGTGCCGGACGAGGACCGACGAGGCTCATCTCACCCCGAGCCACGTTCCACAACTGCGGCAACTCATCGAGCGACGTCTTGCGGAGGAGTCCGCCAATCTGGTCACTCGCGGATCGTTCTTCATCTTGAAGAGTGGCCCGGCCCCTTCATTCTCGTCGAGGAGCTCAGCCAGCCGCTCCTCGGCGTCGACCACCATGGTCCGGAACTTCAGCACATCGAATGGCACCCCGTTGCGGCCGATACGGCTCTGCTTGAACAGCACCGGTCCGGGCGAGCTGCGGCGAATCGCCAGTGCGATCACCGCCATGATCGGAGCAGCCGCAAGCATGGCGCACGCGGCGAGCGTTAGGTCGAACAACCGCTTGGCTCGCTTCCGCCAACCGTTGCGCACGACGGGCTCGACGTAAACCACCGGGAACCGCCCGAGTGGACGAACTGTCAACCGGCTCGGCTCGATATCGGCCAACGTCGAGCTCAACTCGACGTGGATCCCCGCCTCGATCAGATCCCGAATGAGTCGGTTGTTGGCGCGAGAGTCGATGCCGCTGGCGCAGATAACGGCGCCGGAAGCACCGTTCGTCCGGGCGGACGCAAGGACCGACGTCGTCAGGTCGCCTTCCCGTGACAGCTGCTCGGGATCAAGCGATGCCACGACCTCGTAGCCGAGGTCCGCCTCCTCAGCGAACATCTTGGCGAGCGAATCGCTCTCGTGGTTGTCGCCGATGAGGAGGACGCGGCGAGTCAGTTCACCAGAACGACGCTTCGTCGCAAAGCGACGTCGAATGAGTTCACGTTCGATGACGAGCCCGATGATGGAAAAGAGGCTGCCAAGCACCACCCAGCCACGCCCGGGATCGATCTTCAACGCATACGCGGTGGCACCCACCGTCGCCGCCGAGAGCATGCCAGCGTCGACAATCCGTCGAATCTCGTCCGACCGACGAGTAATAAATCGAGAGCTGTAGAGCCGAGCTCGACCCAGCCAGAAGCCAAAGGCAACGCCCAACACACCTGCGGCAAACAGGTTGTCGTCGTTCCGCGGCAGGAGGAATCCCGCCAGCGAGATTGCGGCGAGTACCACCAACAGGTCGACCGCGCAAGCCGACTCTTGCGCAACGCACGCCGACTGTCGGTCAGCCTGGCCCGCCGATCGAGTTCTGCTTGTTCTCATCAACGGCGACCATGGCCGACCCTGTGAGTGAGTGGAAGAAGAGTTGCACCACGCTCACGGTCGGCCGGCACGCAGCCAGGTTGAGCGAATAGCAGCAATTGATCCGGACGCTTTAGGGTCGCCGTGACGGGGCCCGGCGTTACTTACCCCAAGCCACCGCAACTTCGGCGAGCAATCGCACGCCAACGCCGGTCGCTCCTTTGACGTTGACGCCGTCGTCGGCGTCAACCGACGCCGTGACGCCGAGGTCGATGTGGGCCCAGGGGGAATCGCCGATGAACTCCTGCAGAAACAGACCCGCCGTCAGGGCTCCGCCGTAGGGGCTGGTGCCGATATTGCGTAGATCGGCAATACGAGAGTCGAGCATCGAGCGGTACTCGGTCGGCAGTGGCAGGCGCCAGATCGTCTCGGAGGTGACTGCCGCTGCTGCTTCGCAGGCGGCAACGACCTCGTCGGCCCCCATGACACCGGCGATCTTGGCCGAGGGCCGCCGTAACGGCCCCGGTCAGGGTGGCAATGTCGATGATGGCATCCGGCTTCGTCTCGGCGGCCAAGGACAACGCGTCGGCGAGGATGAGGCGCCCCTCAGCGTCGGTGTTGAGCACTTCTATGGTCTTGCCATTGCGAGCCGTCAAGACATCGCCGGGGCGAGTGGCGTCGCCGTCAATCATGTTGTCGGTGAGCGGCAGATACGCCGTGACTGCAGCCGGAGCCTGCAGTATGGGCAGGAGGAGCATCGCCGAGAACGGCGGCCGCGCCTCCATGTCGATCTTCATGTCCATCATGCCGACGCCGGTCTTGAGCGAGTAGCCACCGGTATCGAACGTGACGCCCTTGCCAACGAATGCCAGCTTGCCGGTCGGCTTGCTCGATGGCGTATAGGTGATGACAACGAGGCGGGGAGGGTGCGTCGAGCCCTTGTTGACACCAAGAAGGCCGCCGAGCCGTTCGCGGGCGATTTTCTTCTCGTCCCAGACTTGTACCTGAAGCCCAGCATCGGTTGCTGCCTTCTTGGCGACGGCAGCGAACGCCGTTGGCACGAGCGACCCGCCGGGCTCATTCACCAAGTCGCGAGCCAATGAAACAGCTGCGACCGTAGCGATGCCCTGGTCCATGGCAAGCTTGACGCCCTTGCCCGATGCCACCACGCTCACCTTTCGCAACGTGGCTGGCGTCGGATCGCTCTTCTGAGCGGTGTAGTCATAGCTCGCAAGACCGAGCCCTTCAACGACCGCCCGAATAGCCACCCCCACCTCGATCGAACCGGCCTCGTCGACCAGCGTGGTGGCAACTGCCCGATGCCCGGACACGGCGCGAACAAACGCGGCGGCCGCTCGTCTCAGGGTGTCGACTGTCATGTCAGCCCGGTTGCCAATACCCACGAGAACATCGAGCGGCTGATCGGTAACGCCAGCGAGTACCAACGTCTGTCCGAGCTTGCCTTCAAATCCCTGCAGCTCGGCGACGCGTTTCACGTCGGCGCCAAGCTGGTCGAGTTCATTGGCGGCAATGGGACGATCAACGGCCGTAGCGCTCTTCGGGACAGATCGACTGGAGGAGATAGCAAGCATTCGCCGATCCTACGACGCTTCGGGTTTCGCTCCCTGGTTCACCGCAAAAATCCTGGCGAAAGGCAATCTCCTATGCTCAGGCGATCTGTGGCAGGCTAGCGAAATGGCTCAACGCATCGAATTGATCGGCTACCGGACCTGCCCGCTCTGTGAGGCAACGTGTGGTCTGGAGGTCAACAAGCGGCACGACGATAACGGTGACAGCCATTGGCTCATTCGCGGCGACCAGAACGATCCGTTCAGCCAAGGCTTCCCTCTGTCCAAAGGGAACGGCGCTCGGCGCCTTGCACGACGACCCCGACCGCCTCGCCGGGCCGATGCTACGCCGCGGCGACGACCTGGCCACGGCGACGTGGGAGCAAATCAGCTGGGAAGCTGCCTACGAAGAGATCGGGGCCAACCTCGATCGGGTTCGTGCCGCCACCGGACCCGAGTCGATAGGCATCTACGCCGGCAACCCAAGCGCGCACAGCCATGAAAACGCCCTTCTTGTCGTCGCTTATCAAGGCGATGGGCACCCGACACATCTACTCGGCCTCAACGGTCGACCAGATGCCGATGCACGTTTCCAGCGGGCTGCTGTTCGGCGACCCCGATGCCATCCCGGTCCCCGACCTCGACCGCACCGACTTCCTCCTCATGATTGGCGCCAACCCATACGAGTCAAACGGCAGTATGTGCACGGCCCCCGACTTCCCCGGCCGACTCGAGCGGTTGCTCGAACGGGGCGGCACCTACGTCGTCGTCGACCCCAACCGCACGAAGACGGCCGAGAAGGCCTCATGGCACCTGGCGCCGATACCGGGCACCGATGCACACCTCCTCCTTGGTCTCGCCAACGTGCTGTTCAGCGAGGGCCTCGTCGATCTCGGCGCCGTTGCCGGACTACTCGATGGCATCGACGAGCTTCAGGTCGCAGTGCGCCCGTTCACGCCCGGCGTCGTCGCCTCCGTTACCGGGCTCGACGAGTCACATATCACCCAGCTCGCCCGTGATCTCGCCGCCGCAAAGACAGCTGCTGTCTATGGCCGAATCGGGTCCCAGACAAACGTGTTCGGAACCCTGGCCTCCTGGGCCGTCGACGTGATCAATATCCTCACCGGCAACCTCGATCGACCCGGCGGCGCCATGTTCAGCCTCCCCGGTCACACTGCAACGGGGAAGGGCACGGGCCGAGGCTTTACGCTCCACCGCTGGACCAGCCGCGTCAGTGGCACCGGCGAAGCACGAGCTGAGATGCCAGCAGCCACGATGGCCGACGAGATCACCATCGAAGGTGACGGCCAGCTTCGCGCCCTGGTCGTTGTGGCGGGCAATCCGGTGCTATCGACGCCCAACTCCAACAAACTCGACCATGCGCTCGGCCAGCTCGACTACATGGTGAGTGTCGATCCGTGGCTCAACGAAACGTCTCGCCGGGCCAACATCATCCTGCCCCCTCCTGGCCCACTCTCGCGCAGCCACTATGACGTCGGCCTCACCCGTCTGGCCGTTCGCAACGTCGCCAAGTGGTCGCCAGCCCTCGTGCCGACCACGCGGCCGGGAGAATGGGAGATTCTGGCCCGGCTCACGATGGTGTTCCAAGGACTCGGCGGCAACGGCGACCTCGACACCTTCACCGACAACTTGATCGCCCAGCGGGTCCAGCGTTTCGCTGGTGTCGGCGGACTCAGCGTTGAGGAACTGTTGGCGCTGACCGATGGCCCCAATCGAACCCCCGCTGACCGCCTCCTCGACGTGATGATCCGTTCCAGCCACTGGGGCGATCGATTCGGCGAGAATCCCGACGGCATCAACCTCGCCTCACTCGAGGCAGACCCCCATGGTCTCGATCTCGGCCCGATGATCCCCCGACTCCCCAACGTGCTGAAGACACCAGACGGCCGCATCAACATCCTGCCGGCGCCAATCGCCACCGACGTCGATCGACTCACCGACGACCTCCTGACCGAGCGCCCCGAGGGTCAGTTCCTCTTAGTTGGTCGGCGCCACCTCCGCTCCAACAATTCGTGGATGCACAACGTGCCCGTTTTGGTGAAGGGCAAAAACCGTTGCACCCTGCTCGTCCACCCGAGTGACGGCGACGCGCTCGGCCTTGTTGGCGGCTCGACGGCCCGGGTCACCTCAGCCGTGGGCACACTCGATGTCGCCGTCGAACTCAGCGACAAGATCCGGCCCGGTGTCGTGAGCCTTCCCCATGGTTGGGGCCATGACCTGCCAGGCACGTCGCTCACCACGGCGTCCGCCAATGCCGGGGTCAACGCCAACGTACTCACCGACCATCAGGCGCTCGATCCACTCTCGGGCAACGCTCAGCTCAACGCGATTCCCGTCACTGTCGAGGCAGTGATAACCGACCCAGCCCCCCTCGAGTTGGCTGCCAACTAGCCGGCGAGCAGGGCCCGGCCAACCAGGTCGGTCCCAAAGGCCAGCAGAATCGCGAGATACATGAGCCCGGTCGCGGCCATGACGGCGGAGTACTGCCGTTCCTTCAGCGCCGCGAGCGTGGTGATGATGAGGCCGATAGTGCCAACCGCGCACGCGCCCCAAAACCAACCGAGCATCCCGTTGTAGCCATCGTCGATGGCCCCGCTCCACACCGAAAACATGCCAGTCGGAAGAAGCAGTAATACCACTTCGGGGAGCCACAGCGCGCCAGTCCAATAGACCAATTCGGTGAGCGGCGCTCGTTTCAACCCTGGTTGGACCAGGTACCAATGGCCGAGCAGCATGCCATCGGTAACGGCGCCAAGGAAGGCCGCGCCGACCAACATCCGAGCCACCTGGAGCCAGGCCGGATCACCCGCGCTAATGCCCGCGGCGACCAGCCCGACTACACCGAGTACCGGCGCCACGAGATCGAGGCGCGGGTCGAACTCGGGACCATCGACCGACTTCTCCTTCGCCACGCGATCGATACCGGTCATCGCTGCCACCCGCTCGGTGCGGGCTTCGGCCAATTCGCGCTGGCCAGACACCCCGACGCCCCGGCGTCGGATCGATTGGACGAGGGCATAGGCATTGGCCAGACACACACCGGCCAAGCTGAGCTCACGAATGAGGACCCGTCCGTACCGCAGCCCGACGACCAACCCGATGAGGGCCAGGATGCCGTAGGTGATTCGCATCGTCCAGCCGTAGCCGAGGCCGACTTCGCGTCGCCTGGTCGTGATCCAGAGGAAAAAGAGGCCGCCGGTCGACCACTGAAGGAGAACGGACGCCGTGTCGAGACGGATCACGCCTCGACCACGGCCAATCGCCGGTCGGCGTTGTTGAGCGTGACAGGGCCGTCGTCGGTGGCTACCACGATGTCTTCAAGACGAGCCCCCCTTACCAGCGATGTAAAAGCCAGGCTCAATCGAGAACGCGTTGCCCGCCTCCAACGGCTGAGGGTTGCCTTGCACCAGGTAGGGCCTTCGTGGGCCTCGACCCCAATGCCGTGGCCAAGCCGATGGAGAAAGTAGTCACCGAGGCGGCATCGACCAGACGGTTTCGGGCCGCCGAGTCGACGTCTTCGGCCGGCGTGCCGACCACGGCCGCCGCCGTGCCAGCGGCGTTTGACTCGAAATAGCGCCTGATAGGGCCTCGGCGAACTCAGCCGGTGGTTCGCCCGTGTAGATACAGCGCGCAATATCGCTGCAATAGGGGCTCGCCGTGAGGTTCCGCGTTGTGCCACCGAAATCGCACAGCACGACCTCGTTTGGCTGGATCACTCGACTGCCCGCATGGTGGTGGGGCTGGCCGCATTCGGCCCCGATGCCACAATCGCGAAGTTGACGACGGCGTGGCCCTCAGCGAGGATTCGCCGCCCGAGTTCATCGGACACGTCGGCCTCGGTCCGACCGATGAGGGGGATGGCCCCTGACTGCAATTCGGCCGCAATGCGGTCGACCCCGGCAGCGGCGCGAGCTAGCGTGCCGATCTCGGCCGGTTCTTTCACTGCTCGTAGGGGGCCGACAACGGTGCTTGCTGCACTCCACGACGCCTTGGGAAGCGCGAGGCTGGAGGGCAATGGTGAACCGGCTCCACGTGGTCGCCAACGGCGAGCGACCCGCTCGCGGGAATCGCACTGGCAACAATGGCGATGGGATCTTGCGTCTCGCCCCAGCCAACGATCTCGAAGAGGTCGGGGCGCTCGACGACTCGCGGCGCTTCGAACGCAGGCAGGACGAGCTTTGGTCGATCGTGCTGGGTGACGACCAGCATCGAGAGCCGCTCGAGCGGCATCGCGTCGTAGCCGATCAGCCACGGAAGGTCGGGGCCGACCGAGAGAAGTACGGCGTCGACTCCCTGGGCGGCCATAGCACGGCGAACACGTTCCATACGTTGGTCAAACACGTTCGAAGGCTACCCGACCCGCTCAGAAAGGACCCGGTGATTGGGCCATCCGACCCCTTCAATCTCCGGACCCCACTCCGATGGATAGTGCAAGCGGGAACCAAGCACTGCAAGGGCAGGAGTGATCCTCAACGTGACAAGACATGCCGACCAAGAACGCCAGCTACAACTGGCGAACATATGGCTGAACGACCGCACGGCGGCGGTTCAACAGCGTATGAGCGGACGTCTTCTCGACGTTCAATCGGCACTCGAACTCACGTTGCCATCACTCCTGTCCGAGCAACGCAAGGCGTATCGCTCGACCGGAACGGGCACCGACATCAACGCCACGGTGTTCTGGCAAGAAGTGGCCGAACCACGGGCCACCCACTACGCCGAGCAAGCCATCGCCGTGATTGACGAGGAGCTGACAACTGCGCACGACGCCGTCCGGCAATTCCGTCGCAGCGTCCGGGCCTTCTCGCACGAGACAGGGCGCCGACACGACCAGCGAGCAACCAATCGTTGGATCGCTGAGGCCCTACAACCGATCGTTCATTGTGGGCCGAGCATGGACCGCATCAACACACTCGGCGAGGCGTGGCAGAAGAAGCTTCGTCGTGCCGCCGTCCGCCGGTCGATACCCGATCTTCTTCTCAATCCCCATATCGCCGCTCGCGACATCATCGCGAAGACCGAAATGGAACTGCTCGAGGCCAGCCCCTGGATCCTCGGCGATCGCCTGCTCTCGGCGTTCGAACTCGCCACAACCGACATACGCAATCACTTGTTGGATGCGGTGACCAAGTTGGCGAACCCGCCGACGGCCAGCCAAACCGATCGATATCAGGTCTGATGCTCTCGTCCTGCGCTGACACACTGGGCCGGTGAACCCGGCTGCCCTCCCCTTTCCTCTCGGCTACGGCTTCGCTCTCCCGGTCCTGGCCCGCTGGAAACACATCGCCCTGCTATCGGAACGCCGCGCTTATGGGTCACCAATTCGGCTTCTTTCTGGCCGCGATCGGCTGGCTCGTCCGAGGCCGCCCCACGGCCGGTGCTTTGTTCACCGGCCTGATCATTGCGGCCCGGCTTTCTGCCGAGCGGGCGATGGCACGCTAGTTGACGTCTTCGTAACGAAGAGCTCGATCGGCGGCCGAACCCGCATGATGCGACGACCGGGGTGAGCGGGCTCGACTCAATATGGCGTATGCCAAGGTCGGTTTCGCCGAAGGACTTCAGTTGGTCGAACTCGTCTGGTGTCCACCAGCGGTGCACGGGAAGATGGTGGGTGGTCGGGCGTAGGTATGCTTCCGATCGTGACGATGTCGACCTCGGCGGCCTTCATATCGACCAGCGTGCCTGCGACCTCGTCGAAGGTTTCACCCATTCCCACAATCAGCCTCGACTTGGTGACGAAGCCGGCCGCCTTCGAACGAGCCAGCAGGGTGAGCGAGCGGGCATAGCTAGCCGATGGACGGACCGCCCGTTGCAGCCGTGGGACAGTTTCAACATTGTGGTTGATCACGTCCGGCTCAGCGGCCATCACGGTAGTGAGGCTCTCGGCCGAGCCCTTGAGATCGGAGATGAGCGTCTCGACCCGTGTGTTGGGGCATCGTTGCTTGATGGCACGAACGGTGTTGGCCACGGCCAGCGCTCCCCCGTCGGCAAGATCGTCGCGTGCGACCATCGTCAAGACGCTGAAGCTGAGTCCAAGGCGCTCGACTGCCTCCGCAATGCGATCAGGTTCACCCGGATCGACCGGAAGCGGTTTGGGTACCGATCAGACAGAAGCCGCATGCCTGCGCAGCGCTCGCCCAAAAGCATGAACGAGCGCCATCGCCCCGTCATTCGCGATGGCGTTCCGCCACGAAATGTTGATCACGGCTTGAGCTCGCCGAGAGCATCACGTTATGAGTTCATGAACTGGTCGAGAAGAATACCCAACCGCCTGGCTTCGCATCGCTGACGTCGATCTGTCGCCGCTCGTACTGGTCGAACGGCGGTCCGAGCTGCACCGAGACACCGACCCGTTCGGGCCTGACGACCGTCCCTGGCCCTTCACCGCGCTAAACGGCGCAAGCTCCCCGGGCCGAGTTTGTGGGCAACACCCTGGTCGTCGACCGACGCCCGGGAGCGAGGTTGGCGGCTGCGTCGGGCAAGCACCCGACAACCTCAGCCACAGAGGCGTCGACGCCGAGTGCCCGCAACGACGTGACCGACTTGTCGGTGATGCCGCAGGGGATGTGCGAGAACCAGCCGAGATCGACGTCGACGTTGAGGGCGAATCCGTGCATCGATCGGCCCCGTGACAGTCGGACGCCAACGGCCGCGATCTTTTTCCAAACCGGACGATGTTTGGACCCAGACACCAGGGAAGCCATCGAGGCGGATCCCGCAACACCAAAGTCAGCGATGGTGTCGATGATCGCTTGTTCGATCGAGGAAATGTAGGCCCTGGTGTCGGCCATGCCGCCGCCGCTGTCCCGGCACCGTCATGACGGGATAGCCAACAATCTGGGCCTGGACCATGGAAGGCGACGCCGCTGGCCGCGGTTGGTGCGGACGAGGTCGGCACCAACCGTGCCCGGGTCGACGAGGACGTGCTCGGCCTTGGCGCGAACACCCAAGGCGTAGACGGGTGGGGTGCTCCAGCAACAACAAGTGATCGGCCGAGCCGCCGCGAGTTGTCGCTGGAGGTCCTTACAGGCCCGGCGTAGACACCGAACCGAGCCAACGCACGTGGAGTGCGTCGGTGCTCGTGCTCGAAACACGTGCGTTCGGTTCAGCGATGGTCATGGGTTAGGCTGTTCCGCTGGCCCAGTCGCGACTTCGATGATCTCGCGGACCCTAGCCAGGAAGGCAGCCGCATAGGCGCTATCGATAGCGGCACGGTGGTCCCACGCGAGCGAGGATGCCAACTGGAGTGGATAGCGATGCTTTCGTTGCTGAACGAGTCTTCAACGATTTATCGGCTTGCGCTTCACCGCATCGGTCGACAAGACTGCGACCTGTGGCTGGTTGATGATTGGGAATTGCATCATCGTGCCGTAGCCGTCATGTTGGTCAGCGTAAACGTGCCGCCTTGAAGCTCAATGGAGCAAGCTGCTTGAGCGGGCTCGTCGGGACACATCGGCGATGTCGCAGCGAGATTGCCTGCATGCGCTTGCCATCGGTGTCACGGATGACCGGAGCGAGCAGGCCCTGGAAATCGAGATCGACGGCGACCGCAAGGCTGGCGTAATTGTGGACGACGAGCCTGCCGTCACCAACCGATGCGCGAGGTGGGGGGTATTCGCGCAAGGCGTCGACCACGGCCCGCGCAATGAACGGCAGGTAGGTGAGGCTGATACCTTCCTGCGCCTTGAAGCTGGCGCCATGGGCCTTGCGCACCTGATCGACACCCTCGTAGTCGATCTCGATGGCGGTGAGTGTGTGGGGCGCCACCGACTTCGACATCACCATGTGTTCGCCGGTCCGCAGAATATTGGTGAGCGGCACCACCGTGTCGCGACCACCGGCGTGGACAACGGGCGCCGCTGCGGGGGCAGGTGCAGGAGCAGGTGCAGGGGCTGGCATTGGCGCAGGAGCAGGAGCAGGCGCAGGAGCAGCCGCAGGAGCAGGAGCAGGCGCAGCAGGCGCGGGGTGCCGCAGCAGGTGCCTCGCCGACCGGACGGAGCTGGTTGGCTTCGATGTAGCGCTGCACGTCATCACGGCTGACTCGACCACCGAGGCCCGAGCCCGCAATGGCGTCGACGTTGATGCCGTAGTCGTTGACGAGTCGACGAACAACCGGCGAGAGGAGTTTGCCCTCGGCCGACGCCGACGCCACGGGAGCGGGGTGCCGGAGCGGGTGTGGGTGCGGGTGCTGGGGCGGGTGCGGGCATCTCGGCTGCGGGGGCAGGAGCGGGAGCAGGAGCAGGAGCGGGCGCCGGGCAGGCATCTCGGCCAAGGAGCAGGAGCCGGTGCAGGAGCGGGCGCCGGGGCAGTATCTTCGGCTGCGGAGCGGCAGCGGAGCCGCCGGTGCTGCCGCGCCATCGCCGACAACGGCCAACACGGTTCCGACATCGACCGTCGCCTTCGGGCACCATGATCGCCGTCAGCGTGCCAGCAACCGGTGACGGCACCCTTTGCGTCGACCTTTGTCCGTCGATACTTCGAACAGTACCGTCGACGGCAATGGTCTCACCGACCTGCTTAAACCAACGGGTGATCGTCCCTCAGTCACGGTTTCACCAAGTTGTGGCATTTCAATATCGGCCATGGGCTGGTTTGCTCCTCTTCGCGGCAACAGATTTATCTGGACTAGAAGTTCGAACTAGTGGAGTGAGCGTCCGGTCAGACCAAGAACGGTCTCACCAAACAGCTCGCTCATCGTTGGGTGGGGCTGATGAACTGGGCGACTGCCAACGGTCGCCTCCCAGTTGACCGCCAGGTAGCCCTGACCGAGCTGCTCGGTTACCCATGACCAACCATGTGGACGCCCAAAATTGTTCCCGCCGAGCCATCGGCATTCTTCTTCGCAATGACCTTGACGAGGCCGTCGGTCTCACCAACGACGGGCGTTTCCGTTGGCCGCAAAGCGATGCTTCGAAACGACGCCATATCGATGCCTTCGGCTTTGGCTTGCGCCTCGGTCATGCTCAGAAGGCGACTTCGGGATGGCAGTAGACGGCCCAGGGAAGCTTGCCGTAGTCGATCGGCACCGGGGTTTCACCCAAGATGTCGGTGATGACCAGCATCCCTTCAGCGAAACCGACGTGAGCAAGCTGGGCCGTGGAATCACGTCGCCTGCGGCGGGACCCGGGCACCGAGGTGGCGGCAGTATTCACGACGATAATGAACCCGCGGTCGTCGACGGCAACCTGGGTCTTTTTCGAGTCCGAGCTGATTCGGAGAGCGGACGACGACCAATGGCAACGACAACGGTGTCGGCGGTGAGCTGCTCGTGGTCGCCGAACGACACCGTGACACCGTCGGGGCCAGTCGTTTGCCCCGACACCATCACCCCGGCACGAACGGTGAGATCTCGCTTCTTAACGACCGTTCAACGACCTTGATGACATCCTCGTCGCACTGAAAAGGATCGATGGTGCCGCCTCGAGAATCGTCACCTTGGTGCCAAGGTCGCTCATCATGGAGGCAAACTCACAAACTTCCCCGATGGCCCCACCACCAATGACGATGGCCGAGGTCGGTAGCTCGGGATCGACAGGAGCTCGTCGGAAGTGACAATCTGACGTTCGTCGATCGGGAAACCAGGAATCGTTCGGGGCATCGGACCCGGCCGCTAAAACGATGGCATCGCCAGACACCGTCAACTCACCCGACGCACCGCCAGCGATCGAGACGCTGCGATGATCGGCGTTGAGCGTGCCGATGCCGTCGTACACCGTGACGTGACGGTTCTTCAGCAGAAAGCCGATACCACCGCCGACGAGCTCATCGACGATTCCCTGTTTGCGAGCAAGCGTCTTCGACCAGTCGACGCCCTTCGCTTCGGCCAACACCCCGAAGGTGTCAGCGTGTTGGACAGTCCGAAACACCGTTGCCGTCTCGAGCAATTCCTTGGCGGGGATACAGCCAACATTGAGACACGTTCCGCCGATCTTGCCTTTCTCGATGAGGGCGACGTTTAGTCCGGCCGACGCTCCATAGAGGGCGGATGCGTAGCCCGCTGGGCCACCACCGATTACAACGACGTCAAAGTGTTCAGAGCTCAGGGGAACCAGCCTCCAGATTGGGGCACGGGCCGCACGACGACCACGCACCGAACGGCGCGAATGGCCGAGACAGCGGATTTGCGAAGCTTACCCCTGCTCGTCTATCGACGTGCGCCCTAGAACAGAACCACGAGCTGAATCGCAAAGGCGACGAGGATCGCAATACCGCACAGGAGGGCGAGAATCAGGAGGAGGCGCGTACTCACTCGGCGAGCCTATCGGTCGCACCTTCGGCCCGGTCCGTCGAGCCGCGCTGCCATGACCTACGCTTCGCCGATGGATGTTGTCATTTCAGGTGCCAGTGGTCTGATCGGTACTGCGCTACGCGCTGCCCTCACCGATGCGGGCCATCGACCGATTGCCCTCGTACGACGAGTTGCTCGCGGCGCCGACGAGATCGAATGGGACATCGCCGGTGGGCGACTCGATGCCAGCTCGCTCGAAGGCGTCGGCGGTGTCGTCCACCTCGCCGGTGCCGGCATCGGCGACAAACGATGGACCGAGAACTATAAAGACGTGATTCTGACGAGCCGCACCGAGTCGACGCTGCCTCCTCAGCTCACGGCTCATACTCGCTCACGCAACCGCCCAAGGCGTTCTTGTCGGTTCAGCTATCGGCTTCTACGGGGCCCGCGGAACCGAAGTCGACGAGGAGTCAAGCAACGGTAGCGGCTTCCTCGCCGAGGTGTGCGCTCGGTGGGAGGCATCGACGCTGCCTGCCCTCAGTGCCATACCAGCGACGTTCCTTCGCACCGGCATCGTGTGCTGGCGCGTTCAGGTGGCGCTGGCCGATCTTTTGCCGCTCCCCGACTCAGGCTCAGCGGACGTTTTGGCCGCGGCGACCAGATCATGTCGTGGATCTCGATGGGCCGGACTACGTCAGCGCCCTCATCTCGTTGCTCGAAGAACCGACCTCCGGTCCCGTCAACCTCACAGCTCCCAACCCCGTCAGCAACGCCGACTTTGCCAAGGCCCTGGGACACGCCCTCCACCACCCCTCGATCCTGCCCGTCCCCGCGTTCGGTCCGCGGCTTCTTCTCGAGCAGACTCACTGGCGCCAGCTCCCTGTTTGACAGCGCTGATGTCCGACCATCGGTGTTACTCGATCAACAGGGCTTCTCGTTTACGCAGCCGACAATAGAAGTATCTTTCTGCGATCCTCTAACCAACGAAGAGCCACCATGGCTTCCCACGAACGAACAGTGTCGGTCAGCAAAGATATCTTGGCGGCGGCCCCAGCCGACATTTCGCCTGCCGGATTGGCCAAGCAGCGCTCATCGACATAGAGTAAATCAGGCTTCCTTGGAAGCGTCAGACACCCTGCTCGCGGAAACCGACAAACTTCTCGATAAGCATCGCCCAGGCGTTCCCTGTTCAAGGCCAAGTAACCACGTCGTCGAATACCAGAATGAACACCCGCTGATGCGTGGACCCATGTCGAAGATCGGTGGCGCGCTGAGATTGCGCCCATCAAGGGAAACCCTTCGGGTTTACCCGAGACCTTTGATGGGGGTAACTGCGTTCCCGCCGTTTTATGATGGCTTCCGTTATCCATCGCGCCATATTCCCAACATGGAACGAACCCTCGAACGCCTCGCCGAGGTCGTCGGCGTTTAGCGGTTTCCAGCCACCTAAGCAAACGGTGCTGTATGTTTCGCGAGCGCAGTATCGAAATCGTGACGGCACCTTGCCCCGCTCATTTTATTTCCTACGATGACCCAGACTTACTACCTGTAAGCGTTTATCAAGCTTCGGTTTGGGCTTTGGGCCGCTCTCGCGACCTAGTAGGGAGAGACCCCGATATTCCGGGCCCGAAGTACTGAAAGGTTTCAACTAGTGGAAGATCAACAGATTGAAGGCGCAACGTTGCCTGCTGTTCTTCACTTTGGTGGCGTCAGCATGCAGCAAGGACGAGGCTGGACGATGCCATATCACCGAGGCTGCGACCACGAGAGCCAAGACGACGGGCCGCGCCAGCCACGGACACCGACACCACTGAGGCTCCGGCCTCGACCGAAGACGGCGCAACCGTCACGATCACTGGTCCCGAGCGTTCAGAAAGAAGAAGCCCGGCCACTCCAGGCCGTGTTCGTGGGTCGGCCTGCTGAACGGCATCAACGTGTCTACCGGCTCCGCCAACTAGTCGAAATCAGCGTTCGGGTTAAACTGGCTCCCCGCCCGACATCTCCATCTTCCCCCAGCCAGGAAAGCTCGCCGACTTCTATGGCTGGCTCCACTCCAGGCCTTGCCTGACGCTGTTGCCGCCACCACGGCCGCCAGCTGGTCAGATGCTTGGACCGTCTTCGGCAATGTCGACGGCACCCAGAGTCGGCATCCCGGTCAAGACCGACGCCAAGCCTCGTCTAGTACGAAGCCAGCGGCGTTTGACTGCCGGCTACACCGTGCGCCAGCCACCTTCGACGAATTCGATGCGCCCTCACGGAGGGTGATCGCCAACGGCGAAACCGCTCTGTGTTGGCGTTGAGGTCCGGCGAAGCAACTGGTTGTTTACTCGTGGGTCGAAGAGATGGTCCTCCGCTTCGAGGGCGCTGACGTCTACGACCAGTGGGTTGCCCACGAGATCCCGTTCAACGATCCTCGCATCGTTGCTCAGGTCTGAGCCGTCCTCGACCTGTGAGACACCCCTGGCATGGTCTACGCCGAAGGCAGAACCATTTGCGTCCACCAACTTCGGTGACAACGCAGTTCCTCGTCGCCGGTAGGCTGCATGATGCACCCGCCAGGCGGCATGTTCTTACTTCTTCTTCGTGAAGACACCTTCGCCGGTGGCTCGAAGATGCCGTTGACGTCTACTTCCCATCGAACGAGGGCGCACCAGTGCTCGGCGCTGGCACCCCTTGCCAGGTGCCTTGCTGTCGTCCCGGTTTGGACAGATCAACAGGTTCCTCTCGAGCCCCAGTACCGCGGCTGCTCATGGGCAAGCAAGCGAGCTCAACGGTGGCGGAGTCTCTGGCTTCCTCTCGCGGTGAAGGGTCTCGTTAAGCGTCCGCCCCATCGAGCAGTCATGCCGTGCATTCTGGCCGACCCCTTTGATGTCGTTCAGCTAATCGTCTGACCTCATGCCAGCCGACGTTGGCGCTGGCACCTTCTGGACCGAAGGCACCGCCGCCATCAATGGCGAGCAAGACGCCCAGGCCGCAGCAGACAAGATTGAGGCCAGCTGGCCCTTCCAGCGATTCGCCGTTCCGAATGGTTTCAACTACTTCGGCACGACGTATCGAAACATGAAGTAATCAGAGAGGCGCCGGTCGGTCTCGGCCGGCCCTCCTCTCAACCTTTACATCGGGCTGGCCTCCTCACGAGCCAGCCGCAGGCTGTGGACCAAAAGGGAATGATGGTCAGCTGGTAGTAACAATCCTGAGCGTGCGCGTATTTGCCGTGGGGGCGTTCTCGGCCCTCTGGGTTGGCGCCAATCTCGTGTTCGATCAGGCGTACGAAGTTGATGCGATTTCCGCGCTTAGCGGCGGCATTGTCGACTTCGTGTTCTTCGCCCTCATTGATGGCAACCGAGCCCTCCAGACCATTGGTCCCCGTGACGACGTCAGGAGAGCCTCTACCTCGGCGCCAAGGATGGCTTCACGGTCCTCGGCAATCTCGTCGGCATCTTGTGGTGGGCTATCCCCGGCGCACTCATCTTCGGAGCCATCTGACTACCTGCTCCTCGAAAGCGTCGATCCCAAACAACGCCTCCTCTCATCGTCTCCGTGGGCGGCTGTCGGCGTCATCCTGCTTCTTGGCCTGATGCTCGATCGCTCTACCTGCCCGCCCTGAAGGTGCTTCCGATGCTCGTGTGGCCGCTGGCCACCGCATATAAATCAGGGCGGCGTGGCGTCGCTGACCATTGCCGCCGCCGCCGCTAACAACGGCACTCACCTTCAGCGCTTTATCGGCTGGATCCTCAACTTTTCGGTGTTTCCTCGGCCGAGGCACCAGAATTCGAAGCAGTCATGGTCCGCAGCTGTCATGGCCTTCTCGTCGGCCTCCGCCTGGGTCTCCCGAAGCTGCCCGATCAGATTGGCCGGACCGAAGTCATCCCGCCGACTCCCGGGCCTGGATCTTCTGCTGGCCCCCGCCATGTTCTTCATCTTTCGGCCATGACACGTCGCCAGCGCTCCATCGCTGGTCCTCTCCGTCCAGGACAACAACAGACCAGCGCAGCTGTTCAGTCTCAACAGCTACATCGGGGTGTTTCGTGAAAAACGGCTCACCAGACGACGGCAACTTCACGACCTCTGACAACTGGTCGCATTTCTTCACCTCGCGCCTGACCTACCTTGGCGTGCCGCTCCTTCTCCTGGGCATCGCGTTGGCCAT
Source organism: Acidimicrobiales bacterium (assembly GCA_041394345.1). Classification (GTDB taxonomy): domain Bacteria; phylum Actinomycetota; class Acidimicrobiia; order Acidimicrobiales; family SZUA-35; genus JBBKWJ01. Next base: position 43,623 of record JAWKIN010000022.1, read on the forward strand.
CGCCAGGAGGCCGCACCGGTATCGCAGCCGTGAGTGGTCGCCGCAGTCCGGCGGCACCGCTGCGATAGGCGCCGTGCTGTAATCAGCACGCCTGTTCTCGTGCTTCGAGCACGGTGTTCAACAACCTCTGGTGGGTCTTCGCCGTCACCGTCTTTGCGACCGGCATGGGACTGCGCTGGTGGCGAGGCCTCACCGACGGCGCTAAGGAAAATCGCCGAGAGCCTTATCTTCAAGTACCAATGGCGGTCAACTCGTTGAACATCATCTGGCGCTTCATGTATCGGAGCCAGAACGTCAAGAAGAACCAGACCGGTGTACTCAGCGCCATCTGGGCGTGGCTCGGTTCAAAGAAGAAGGCAGCGGCGCCGCGCCAGCCACCGGCACCGCACCAGAATTTCGATATAGGAAGCGGACCCGCAATCTCGGCGTCAATTGTGAACGACTTCCGAGATCTTCAACTTCCGGCCAAGAACCTGTTCGGCCTGGTCTTCCTGATGGCGGCCTTCTTTACGTCTACCCAACGGTCGAGGCCTATCCAGTTCATCGAAGCAGGCGTCATGACTACCTGCTGGCTGCAGCGGTACCGGCTATCTCGCCTACCGAACCTTCACCGAGGGCATTGGCGGCTACGAGATCCTCGAGAACGGTGATGTCATACCTCGACCGATCCAGTTCCTCGAGACCCCGGCCCAGTTCTAAACAACTTCTGGCTCGCAGTCGATAACCTGTGGATGGAACTGGCTTGCTGCCGAGCTCATTGATTCTGTCGGCTGCCATCAAAGAAGCGGATGCGGCCAGTACATCGAGGCGGCCAAGATCGACGGAATAACGACGGTGGATCTTCTGGCGAAGATCACGATGCCGTCCATCACCAACCATCGGCGTGGTGGTCACCACCATCATCGTCCGGGTCACGAGGTCTACGACGTGGTCAGGTCATGACCGGCGGCAAACACGAGCCTGCTGATGCATTGTGGATGATCGACCAATCCCGTTCGTTTCAGCAGCTTTGTGGTCAGCGCACTCGCCATCATCTTGTTCCTGACGGTGCTGCCGGTCGAGTCTGAACATCACAACATGCGAAGAGGAGGCCACCATTACTAGGTATTGCCAGTACGCCATTAAGCCCACGGTTTGACCGGATATACGGCGCCCTCGCCAGCTCCCCCTCTGGATGGTTGTCGCAATCTGGGACGTTGCCAAACGCTCGACCTGCTCAGCAACAGCTTCCGGACAAGGCAGACCATGAGGAATTCGCTTCGGCGTTCTTCACTGCCGCCAACGAGGTCCCTGCCGGCTGGCAGCAGAAATTCATCAACCCCGACTCGCTGACGCTCGACAACTGCAACACGGTGTTCTCGGCGTCAGCCACCGGCGACCTCATTCCGTCACTGATCAACAGTTTCGCCATTGCGATCCCTGCCACGATCATCCCCATCGCTGTTGCCGCGTTCGCCGCCTACGGCTTTGCGTGGATTGACTTCAAGGGCCGCAAGGCAATGTTCATTTTCATGGTCTCGTTGATGGCCATCCCACTGCAGGTGGCGCTTATTCCGTTGCTCAAGCTCTACCTCGGCGGCGCCCACCTCACCCTCGGATTCATCGACAAAACCATAACGATCATCCCCGATTGGGACCTCGCAGGGACCACGACGGCGGTTTGGCTCACCCACACCGGTTTCGCCATGCCGTTCGCCATCTTCCTCCTGCACAACTACATCAGTGGACTCCCCAAGGATATTTTCGAAAGCGCCCGAATCGATGGTGCCGACCACTTCAAGATCTTCACGAAGCTGGTTTTGCCACTCAGCGTGCCAGTTCTTGCGGCGTTCGCCATCTTCCAGTTCCTCTGGACCTGGAACGATTACCTCATCGCCAAGACCATGCTGCTCTCGAGCGCGGACGCCTATCCAACGACCATCCGGGTTGCGAACCTGGCTGGCGACTTCGGTCGTAACGAGCACCTCCTCCCAGCTGCTGCGTTCGTTCAGGCGTTCATCCCGCTCTGTGTGTTCTTCGCACTCCAGCGCTTCTTCGTGCGGGGCATCCTCGCAGGCAGCGTCAAGGGGTAGGCGTCAGGGGGTAGCGCTGCGGTTCCGGGCTCTACCCCGCGTCGTGGCGAAGGCGAATAGGCCATTCGACCTAGCAAGTGCCACGGAAAACGGGCCGATGCTCTCACAACAGTTTTGTGAGAGTGAGCACACATGGGTTTCTTTGCCAACAACAAGAGCAGGCCAGAGGGCAACGACGCGTGGTTGACGAACCTGCTCGACGAGGACGCCATCCCGCTCGCCGAACTCGAGGCGGCAACGAATCCCTTCGTGGCACCGGCCGCCGTGGAAACGCCCGACGCGTGGCACTTCCCCGAGGTCGACCTCAGCATGGTGCCGATGTCAGCTACCTCGTCACTCCCCCAGCTCGACAACGAGTACGTTCCGTTTGACGCCACTCCTTTGCCAATGACATCGCCCTCGATTTCGACGAGCGCAATCTTGATCTCGCCCCGATAACGCACGACGCCGATCCCCTCCAACAGGCGTGGGGCTCCGAGTCATGGGGTTCGGCGAACACCTCACCGAACTGCCAGACAGTCACGAACGGCGATACGACTCGTCGCTCGACGCACCACACGCCGACCAGACGACGAGGCCCACGCAAGCGGAGCGCCACATTGGTCCGGTTGGCGATCGTGCGGTGCCGTTGTTGGAAGCCTTCGGCCTTGAGGCCGGTGCTACCTGGTCTGAACTGCGCGAGCGCTTCCTCGAAATGCGTGACGCCACATCCCAGCGCGACGAGACCGACGCCATCGTGGCCGCCGAACTTAGTGCGTTCCGTCGCGACATCAACGCCAGCTACGCATCGCTTCGACTCCTCGCTGCCGCGTAGGTCCCTACCTAGCGCCCTGCCGACGTCACATTCTCGATGTGAACAACGGCAAGGCCCTGCGCGTCGAGTTCATCGGCTGCGTCCTTGGGGCCGACCAGTAGAACCCCGATGACCGCCTGGCGGCACCATTCGTCGCGTTCACGCACGGCGGTTCCCGGCTTCGATGGATCACCTGGCAACGTGATCACCCACGAGGCCCGTGAAAGCGCAACATCAAAGCGCTCTCGGAGATCGTCTGGCCAATTGGCAGCCGGGTCGCCAAAAGGTAGGACAACCCCGAGCTGGAGGCCATGGCGAAGCGCCGCCTCGGCTGCGTAGAGCTCTGCTCCTCGCCGAAGTCCGGAGATCAGGATGTCTTCGGCCGGATCCATGCGGCGAACGGCCTCATCGACGGCCTCGGCAGCCGCCAGGTCGGTCGGGCCGGTCACCCAGATCGCTCCCCCGACAGGCCACGGGACGGGCGGCTCGAGCGTGATGGACGCTGGTACAGACTCACCCGCTGCGACCGGAGAAATCGTCGGCGACGCCGCCCGCCCTTCTTTGAACCCGGCGGCTGCAGCGACGGCCAGTTCGTCGACGTAGTCGTTCATCGGGTCACCGGAATGCCCTTTGACCCAACTGAAGGTGATCTCGTCGGCGCGCCCGAGGTAGAGCTCGACGAGCGGCTGCCAGAGGTCCTGATTGGCCACAGGCTTCTTGGCCGCGGTGCGCCAACCTCGGCCTATCCAACCCTCGTACCACCGATCGTTGAAACAGTTGACGACGTAGGTCGAGTCGGAGACAACCTCAACCTGGCCGGGAAGCGCTCGAAGCGCCTCGAGCACGGCCAGTAGTTCCATGCGCTGGTTTGTGGTGTGTGGTTCGCCGCCGGAGCCCTCGGCACCACCTTCGACGGCCCACGCCCAGCCGCCGGGTCCTGGGTTTCCTGAGCATGCACCATCGGTGTAGACCTTCACCCTCCTAGCTTGCCAGCCAAATCACCGATGCCTGCCGATTTGTCAAATCCATTCGTACGATTTGAAGTCACTCAGCGCAGAATCGGGTACAAATAGAGGCCATGAGTGACAACGGCTACCTCAGCAATCTCCCGGACATTGACCCCCAAGAAACCGCTGAGTGGATGCAGTCGCTCGACGCGGTCTACGGCGAATCAGGCAAGGCCCGAGCTCGCTACATCGTCCACCGCCTCAACCACCGAGCCCGCGAGATCAAGCTCGGCACCTCGCAGCCAATCTGGACCGACTACGTCAACACCATCGCTACTGCCGATCAGCCGTTCTTCCCCGGCGACGAGGTGCTCGAACGACGCATCCGGGCCTACATCCGTTGGAACGCAGCGGCCATGGTCATCCGCGCCAACAAGAAGTCCGACGGCATTGGCGGCCATCTTTCGTCGTACGCCTCGTCCGCCTCGCTGTATGAGGTTGGCTTCAACCATTTCTTCCGCGGCAAAGAAGACGGCACACCGGGCGACGCCGTCTATTTCCAAGGCCACGCAGCGCCGGGCGTCTATGCCCGCGCCTACCTCGAAGGTCGATTCGATGAGGCACAGCTCGACGGATTCCGCATGGAGGTCGGAGGCAACGGGCTGTCGTCGTATCCACACCCTCGCCTCATGCCCGAGTTCTGGGAATACCCCACCGTGTCGATGGGCCTCGGTCCGATCAACTCTCTCTACCACGCTCGTTTCCTCAAATACCTCCACAACCGGAGCATCGAAGACACCTCACAAAGCCACGTGTGGGCGTTCCTCGGCGATGGCGAATGTGACGAGCCGGAAACCCTCGGCTCCGTTTCGTTGGCTGGGCGCAACGGTCTCGACAACCTGACCTGGGTTGTCAACTGCAATCTCCAGCGGCTCGATGGCCCGGTGCGCGGCAACGACAAGGTCATTCAAGAACTGGAGGGTGTCTTCCGGGGCGCAGGCTGGAATGTCATCAAGGTCGTGTGGGGCTCGCGCTGGGACGAGCTGCTCCAAAACGACGTCGACGGCGTCCTTCTCGACAAGATGAACGAGACCGTCGACGGCGAGTTCCAACGCTACGCCGTCGCCGATGGCGCCTACATCCGTGAAAACTTCTTCGGCCCCGACCCCCGGCTACGCAAGCTGGTCGAGCACCTCAGTGACGAAGACTTGCGCAACCTGCCCCGCGGTGGCCACGACTATCAGAAGGTGTTCGCCGCCTACAAGGCCGCAAGCGAACACAAGGGCCAGCCGACGGTCATTCTGGCCAAGACGGTCAAGGGCTGGACGCTCGGACAGGGTCTGGAAGCGCGCAACTCGACGCACCAGATCAAGAAGATGACCAAGTCCCAGCTGCTCGAGCTACGCGACCGACTCAACATCCAGGAAGAAATCCCGGCTGAGTCGCTCGAGGACGGCGTACCGCCCTACTTCCGCCCGTCCGAAGACAGCGCCGAATACAAGTACATGATGGCTCGGCGCAAGGCGCTCGACGGCGCGGTCCCCTCACGCAACCCGCCACTCGCCGCCCCCTGCCGATGCCATCGTCGGCACCGTTCGACCAATTCAGCCCCGGCTCGGGCGGTCGGGCCGTGAGCACGACCATGGTGTTTACCTCCATGCTCCGCGAAATGATGCGCGAACCCGGATTCGGCCCTCGCGTCGTCCCAATCGTCCCCGACGAGGCCCGCACCTTCGGTATGGACTCGCTGTTCCGTGAGTTCGAGATCTACGCCCCCTTCGGCCAAAAGTACGAGCCCGTCGACCACGAACTCCTCCTCAGTTACAGCGAAGACCGCGACGGCCAAATCCTCGAAGAAGGCATCACCGAAGCGGGTTCAACCGCATCGTGGATCGCGGCGGCGACCAGCTACGCCCACCAAGGCGTGCCAATGGTGCCGTTCTACACGTTCTACTCGATGTTCGGGTTCCAGCGGGTCGGCGACCTCATCTGGTCGGCGGCCGACTCGCGAGCCCGAGGCTTCCTTCTCGGTGCTACTGCTGGACGCACGACGCTCAACGGCGAAGGTCTGCAGCACCAAGACGGCACAAGCATCCTGTCGGCCTCGACCATCCCGGCCTGCCAAGCCTACGATCCGGCCTTTGCCTACGAACTCGCGTGCATCGTCAAAGACGGGCTGCAACGCATGTACGTCGACAACGAAGACATCTTCTACTACGTCACGCTCTACAACGAAAACTACGACCAACCCGCCATGCCCGAGGGTGCCGAGTCCGGCATTCTGTCTGGCATGTACCAGTGGTCTCCGGGTGTTCCCGACGTCCCGACCAAGGCCACCATCTTGTTCTCCGGCTCGTCCCAGGGCGCCGCTCGCGAGGCACAGCGTGAGCTGGCCGAGAAGTGGGGCATCGGCGTCGACCTCTGGAGTGTCACGAGCTACAAGCGACTACGCGAAGATGCCCTCGAAGTTGAGCGATGGAACCGTCTCAACCCGGCCCAGCCACGGCGCCAGGGTCTGGTCACCTCGCTCCTCGCCCCAGGCGCCGGGCCGGTCGTTGCGGTGAGCGACATGGTCAGGGCCGTGCCCGAGATGATTGCCCGGTTTGTGCCTCGCCCCTACGCCGTCCTCGGCACCGACGGCTACGGCCGGTCCGACACCCGCGAGGCTCTGCGGGCGTTCTTCGAGACCGATGCTCCCAGCATTGTCACGTCCGTCCTCAATGAACTTGTGGCCGATGGCGTCCTCGATCCAAACGTGGCCGCCGAGGCCGTCGCCCACTACGGTCTCGCGACCGAGGATCCGGGGCCATGGACCCGCTAGCCAACACCTCAACCATCACCACAATCGAGCAACTGCGGGCGCTCTATCGTGAGCCCAGTGCCGTCGCCGCCAACAAAAAGGGGCACGCCATCGACGAGCACACGCGTCGCTATTTGGCGGCGTCACCCTTCTGTCTCCTGGCGACTAGCGATGCCAACGGACGCTGCGACGTGTCGCCCCGCGGCGGCCCACCGGGCATGGTTCGGGTCCTCGACGAGCGGCGCATCGCCCTTCCCGACCTCAACGGCAACAACCTGCTCGATTCGCTGCAGAACATCGTCGCCAACCCGCACGCTGGCCTCATCTGCCTCATACCGGGGCTCGACGAGACCATACGTTTCGATGGTGTCGCCTCGCTAACCACCGATCCTACGATTCTCGGCCTCTGGGACGACGAGCTCCGCACTCCCAAGCTGGCCATCGTTATCGAGGTCGACGCACTCTTCATTCACTGCGCCAAGGCGTTCCGTCGGTCGGGGCTTTGGCAGCCTGAGTCCTGGCCGGCCAACGAGGCCCTGCCCGACATGTGCGTGGTCTACAACGGGCATAGCGGATCGACACTCGACCCAGCGATCTTGCGAACGGCCCTCGACCAGAGCTACGTCGACGACCTCGCCGCCGACCAGCCTCTGCCGTCGTAGTCCGGCCCCGCCGAGTAATGCCAATCCGGTTTACCGACGACCCAAACGAACTCGTCAACAGCAACCCAATGGCATTCTTGGCCGCCATGCTCCTCGACCAGCAGGTCCCCATCACGTGGGCGTTCGCCGGTCCCCAACGTCTCGTTGATCGGCTAGCGATCGAGTTTACGGCCCCGGCCATCGCGGCGCTCGACCGGTCGACGCTGGCCGCAGCGGCCGCCGAGAAACCAGCCATCCACCGCTATCACAAGACCATGGCGCACCGCCTCCACGACTTGGCGCAGTGGATATGCGACCAGTGGGACGGCGATGTTCGACACCTGTTGGCAACCGACCATGCGAGCGAACTCGCTGACCGACTCGGCGCCCTACCGGGCTTCGGCGACGAGAAGGTCAAGATCACCATTGCCGCCCTGGTCAAGCGCTTCGACTACACGTTCGTCGACTGGGAACGAGTCGCCGCTCCCTTCAGCGACGACCAGCCACGGTCAGTCGCCGACATTGGCGATCCCGCGGCGCTCGTCGCGGTTCGATTGTGGAAGAAGGGGCAGCGAGATGCTGGCCGCTCGAAGCAGGACAGCCCGGCTGGCTAAGCCTGTGTTTCGTGGCGGGTGCGCTCGAGCCAGCCAAGCAAGATGGCGAGCGCTCTCGGGTCGTAGCGCAACTGGTGGCCCGCACCGGGAATGATGCGCAAATCGGCCGCGCCGTGAGCATCGGCGACGATACGAGCGTCAAGCTGGGGCACAACCGCATCATCTGATCCGTGCAATACGAGCAGACGGCGGTCGCTGAGTTGCTCCGCCGCAGCCGCTGCCCGATAGCGCTTGAGCTCGTTCTTCCACGCAGGGAGGTCGGTGGGGAACGTCGGCGTCTTGATCGCGCCAACCTCGTGGGCATGCGACAGCAGTCGCTCGGGTTTTGAGGCCCAGTCGTCGAAATCAGCGGGCGAACCCGCCATTGCCGCACCAGCCACTCGTCGATCAGCGGCGGCGGCGCTGAGCCCAATTGCGCCGCCGGTTCCAAAACCAGCCACCCAAACGCGGTCGGTTTTCAGCTCGTCGCAAAGGTAGGTGATCGCCACGCTGGCATCTTCGGCCCAACCGCGCAGTGAAAAATCGCCCGTCGAGCTGCCACAGCCTCGGAAGCGGATCGAAAGCACCGCCCACTGCATTTCGCTCGCCATGCGCTCACCGAGTTCGGGGAGGTCCTTCCCGATGTGGTCGGCCGTGATTGCTCGCGAGGGAAACCCGTGCAGCAGAACCAAACCGGGCGGGTCGTCGCTGTGTTCAGGACGCACAAAGGCGGCCTCGAGCTCGACACCATCGGTCGAGCGGACTCGCAAACCAGACAGCGGCTTACTCCTGGTAGAGGCGGAAGCCGCGATTGCGGGCCTCGGCTGCAGTGTCGGGGCCGAAGCAGAAGTAGGTTCCGGCCTCCATGAGCTCGTTGATCAACGACTCGTCGGTGAGGTTGTCGACGTCGTAGACAACGAAGTTTCGCTTGTCGCCGACGAACCGGTGGTGGTGAAACTTGATTGGTCGCTCCATTGGCGCAAATGGTAGCCGTCGTTTGTGCTTCAGCGCGAAACTACCCAGGGTCGATGACCCCGGGTAGGTCCGTCGTGCTACTGGAGACCCAATTGATCCGTTGTGTCGGTCGGGACAGCTCCGACAGATCAATCAGGGGTGACTGGATGGTATTGCCAGCGTCCCAGCTCGTCGCTTAGCGACCAGCCACCTCCAAGGTCCCATTCAGATTGTGAATAATTTGGACCACCTCCTTCCTCTTGTGCCGGTCATTGTTGCACAACGATTTGAGGCATGCGAACGATTTTCTTCCTCTGGCCGCGGCGCCGCATAACGGCCGACACCACGCCGAGGTGCGGGCTAGTCGGCCTCGCCGGACCCGAAGTGGCGGGGCTCGCCGCCCTCCGTTAGCAGGGGCAAATCGTCGAGGTCCGCCTGCACAATGGTCGGGTCTTCCTCGTGGATGGCTCCCATCGCCTGCAAGTAGGCCGAGTGGGCACGAATCACCGCTGCTGCGTGCTTGGGATCAACCGGAAGGCGCGAGACCGCAGCCCGTTCCATCACGTACTCGAGCGCGTCAAACTCCTCGAACACGATCGGCCCGTCGGGGTCGCCTTCGGGGGTGAAATGGAAGGCCTGAATCCACTCAAGATGAAACCGGAGTAAACGCCGAAGCTCGTCATACGACAGCGTCGAGGAGACCTCAAGCGGAACGGCCTCGGCGCAAAACTCGATCGCCTCGTGCACATCGATCACGATCTGGGCCGGCATCGCCGACGTCTTGGCCACGCCCGAGCCGACGAACACCAAACCAATCGCGACGATGGCGAGGCAGCCGATGGCAAGGATCACGTAGACCATGTCCGAACGATAGCGAGTGGACGCCAAAACGATCGAGGCCCCTGCCGAAGCAGGGGCCCCTCGTCACGGTTGTTGAGAACCGAACGTGATCTAGAGACCGATGCGCTGGGCGAGCAGCTCTCGGTGGTAGGACGGATCGCCGAACATCAGCTCGGAGCTCTTGGCCCGCTTGAAGTAGAGGTGGGCGGGGTGCTCCCAGGTGAAGCCGATGCCACCATGGATCTGGATGTTTTCGGCCGCCGCATGGAAGTAGGCCTCCGAGCAGTAGGCCTTGGCCAGGCTGGCCACCGACGGAAGCTCGTCGTTGAGTTCAGCGGCGCACCAGAGGCCGTAGTAGGCCGCTGACTTGGCCGACTCAACCTCGAGCAGCATGTCGGCGCACTTGTGCTTGATGGCCTGGAACGAGCCGATTGGACGACCGAACTGGACCCGGTCCTTGGCGTACTGGACGGCCATTTCGAGGACGAACTGGGCGCCACCAACCTGCTCGGCGGCGAGTGCCACCGCGGCGAGGTCGAGCACCGTGGTGAGGGTGTCCCAGCCGGCACCGTCGGTGCCGATGAGCGTGCCCTGAGCACCGTTGAGCTCAATCTTGGCTTGCTTGCGGGTCTGGTCCATGGTGGAGAGCTGGGTGGCGGTGACGCCCGCGGTCCGCCGCATCGACGGCGTAAAGGCTCACCGGCGGCGCGCGGGCCGCCACGATCAGCAGGTTGGCCGAGGCGCCGTCGATGACGAAGCTCTTGGTACCGGTGATCTTGCCGTCAGCATCGGCCGTAGCCGTGATCGCTGATTCGTCCCACTTGCCGTTTTCTTCGGTGTAGGCCAGCGTGGCGATGGACTCGCCGGACGCGATGCCCGGGAGGTAGGCCGCCTTGGCTGCGTCGTCGCCAGAGTGAAGCAGGGCGGGCGAGGCCACAACGCCCGAGAAGAAGGGGGCGCAGAGCAAGGCCCGGCCCATCTCTTCCAGGACGACACCGAGCTCGACGAAGGTGAATCCCTGGCCGCCGAATTCTTCGGGGATGATCAAGCTTTGGAGGCCCATCTGCTCGGCCATCTGGGACCAGACCTTGGGGTCGTAGCCGCTGTCGGTCTCCATGAGTTCACGCACGGCCGATTCTGGCGACTTGTCAGCCAGGAACGAGCGAACGAATTCGCGGAGCTGTTCTTGTTCTTCGGTAAAGGCAAAGTTCATGGCGTCAATACAGCAGCCCGAGGCGGCGTTTCCAAATCGGATTTAGTACACATGTGTACACATTGGGTAGGCTGGGCAGATGCGGCTTCCCTTTACCACCACGCTGGTCGGCATTCGCGAACACGACAGCACCTTGCGAGCCTGGTCAGACGGGCCAACGAGGCGAACGCCTCCTCATCACCATCGATGGCAAGCCAACCGCCCAACTCGGGCCGGTGACACCGACCGACAGTGGCGCCACACTGTGGGATCTGGCCAGCGCCGGACTGATCGAGCCGCCCCATCGGCACGATCGACCGCTCGATCCCGACCCGCTCCCCCTGCCCGCCGATGTGCGCGCCGCTCAGCTGATGGATGAGGTGCGACGCGGATGACCTTGGTGCTCGATAGTTCGGCCCTGCTCCGTCGCTACATCGCCGACAAGGATCGTGGACTGGTCCTGGAGGCCATGGCGGCGCACGACGCGTGGGTAGTTTCTGCGCTCGCCCGCACCGAGGTTGAGTTGGCTATCCGCCATGGGGCGCCGGGACCTCGGGCGCTTCTGTCGCTGTGGGCGTCGGTCCGCAACGACTGGGAGGCGTACTGGCAGATACCCGTCGACGCCCGCTGCCTCCGCCGAGCGACCGAGGTTGGGGCCCAATACGGCTTGGCGCTGGTTGACGCGTTACCGCTGGCGGCGGCTGACCGCTTGCCCCGGCCCGTTTCCTATTGCACGTTTGCCCGTCAACAGATCCCGGCCGCGGCCGAACTCGGCTTCACCATCATCAGCCCCTTCGAGCCCTAGCGCAACTGGACGGTGTAAACACCCCACTAGTGGGGTGTTTACACCGTCCAGTTGCAGATGAGTCAGTGAGGGGCGATGGCGTCGCCGGGGAAGTTGCCAACCTCATACATTGAGCCCTGGAACCGGCGCATGCCGGCGAGCCAGCGATCGATGTCGGTGGCCTTGCGTTCGACGTAGGTCTGGACCTCCTTGTGAGGCAACACATGGAACCGTCCCTCGCGAATGGCGTCAAGACAGTCTTGTGCCACCTGGTCCGCGCTAATGACGCCGTCACCGGCCGCCACGCCACCCTTGAGATCGTCGTCGCCCATGCCACCCCGATGACCAAAATCAGGGCTGTTGGCCACGATCGACGTCGCCACGGCCTGCGGACACAGAACTGAGACGCCGATGCCCTGATGGTGATGCGAGATGGCCAGCCACTCAGCGACCGATACTGCGGCCGCCTTGGTAACCGAGTACGACAGCGAACCGAGCTGCGTGAGCAAGCCGGCCGCCGATGCCGTGTTGAGTAGGTAGCCTTCGCCCCGCGCGATCATCGACGGCAGC
>JAWKIN010000023.1:0-49894 GCA_041394345.1 Acidimicrobiales bacterium
ACAAGCAACCAGCGAGTACGTGATGGTGCGGCTCGGGTGATAAGGCGGTGAAAATCACGGTTTAGAGCGCTGAGCTCGGACGGGGCGGCAACCTCGAAACGATCATGAATCGCTTGCAGGTCGTGTCGTTCCTTGTCGCTGAGGCCAATGGCCGCCGCACTGGCAGCCCGACCCGAAATCAAGCCGAAGAGCTCGTAGTGGTCGATTACGTCCTCTCGGGTGAGATGGGCCACGATGGCACCACGCCGCGGAAGCACCTCAAGGAGACCCTCTTGGCCGAGCACGACGATCGCTTCGCGGACCGGGCTTCGACTCACGCCCATAGCGTCGCCGATCGCATCTTGATCGACTCTCGACCCAGGCTCCAGCTGACCGGTCAGGATCAGCTCTCGCACGTAGATCGCGACGTCATCGGCCAAACCGCCCCGCCGTTTCGGCGCATGTACTCGTTGCGGGGCAAAGTCAGTCATCGGCGCTGCTCTCAGTTCGTCCGGCACGTAGTCTAGCCTTTCGTATTTTTAATACAATCTCAAGTCTCGTCTATTTGACGACATCAGATTCACGGGCAATCGTGGACAGATCCCCGTTCATTGCTGAGCGCAAACACTGGCCCCTCCAACCCCTTCGACAGGTGCTTCATGACCCCGGTTACCCCCAACGACGGCCCCTACTACGACGATCTCCACGTGGGCTACGTCTTTCCCCAACTGCCCCCGGTCACCATTTCCGAAGCCGACAACCTCGCCTATCGGATGATCACCGGATCCGAACACCGACCGTCGGTCGACGCAACGCTCTATCAGGCCATCAGCGGCTCATCGGGAAAACTTGTAAGCCCGGGGCTCGCCCTCCAGTACTCAATCGGCCAGAGCACCAGTGCGACACGCCGCGCCATTGCCAACCTGTTCTATCGCGGCGTGCTGCTCAAGCGCCAGGTCGAGGTGGGCGAACGCATCGAGACCACCACGACGGTGCTCGGCTTGGCCGACTCATCGCCGAAGGGTGACCTCAACCGAGGCAAGGTGCTACTCGGGATCGAGTCGGTCGGCGACAATGGCCCCATCGCGAGCTACCAACGTTGCGCCCTGCTCCCCGCTCGTGGTGGACCGTCGGGGCACAACGACGACCTTGGTTCCGCCACCTCGGAGCCGGCCCCTGACTATGTCGGCGCCGTCCCCTCCGGCTGGGACCTCAGCCACCTGGCCGAGACCAACTGGGAAGTTGGCGAAGAGCGTCATGACGCGATGTGGGACCACATCGACATGGCCCCTGCGCTTGCTCGCATGACCTTCAATCAAGCCATGGTGCACCGGGCGGTCGCCTACACGGCCTATCCGACGCGACTCGTCTACGGCGGTCACGTCATCGCGTTGGCCGAGGCGTCACTCACCCGTCTCTTGCCCGGATTCGCCACGCTCGTCGGTTGGGGGCAATGCAATCACACCGGCCCAGCGTTCGAGGGTGACACGTTGAGCTTCCGCCACGAGCTCACCTCAGACGTGCCCGTCGATGCCGGGCGTCTCCTGACCTTCCATACGCGGGGGTTCCGCGAGATTGGCGAAACGCTGGGCGACACCGAGTCGATCGAGATCCTCGACTGGGTGTCGGTTATCTACCACCGCTAGTTCGCAACAATCGCCCGCAACATCGACTCCTGGGAGCAACTCATGACCAGCGTCCCATCGGCGGCATAGATCTCGCCTTCGTTCAGCCCTCGACCGCCCGCGGCCGCAGTCGAGCGCTGATCGAAGAGTAGCCGATCGCGGGTTCGGGTAGGCGGTGGAACCAGATGCTGTGGTCGGGCTCGTGAGCCGGTGGGTCACAAACGGCGTGCCGTGAGGGATCACCGAGCTGAACATGAGCGTGCTATCAGACAGGAAGGCGGCGACGACCTGCTTCATGCGGGGAGCAAGATCGGCTGAGCCGGGCACACGCATCCAGTTCTGGATGGCGGCGGGTCGGTCGGGGTCGAAGATGTGGAACGGGGCCGAGATCGGTTCAAGCTCCGAGCGGCCATTTTGCACGGTTGGCGCGCCCGGTTGGGGGTCGCCCCGTTCGATGCGTGCGGCCCGCACCTGCTCGGCCGATGGCACGTTGGGCATCTCCTTCTGGTGCTCGTCGCCAGTCTCGTCGAGCTTGAACAGCGCGATCATGTGGAAGACATCGTGGCCGTGCTGGCGAGCGGAGATTGAGCGCACGTCGCTGCCGTAGCCGTCGCGCAAACGAGCGACATGATATTCCAGTCGTGCGTCGGGGTCGCCTTTGCGCAGGAAGTAGCAATGGAGCGAGTGAGCAGGCTTGGCGTCGTCCAACCGTCTCGAAAGCCAGCGGCTAGAAGCTGGCCAGCAGGGTGTCCGCCGTAGATGCCGAGCATCCCGTATTCCTCGGTCCGACCGATGAATACCGATGGGTCCTCGGTTGGCAGAACAGACATGAACTCGGCCAGCGTGAGGTTGCTGGTGTCGGCGGATGGCATGACGAGGTCCTGACGGTGGGGTGAGGGTCAAAGGCGACCAGCGTACTCATCCCCCTCGTGGCCTCCTAACTCACCCCCGCCGACGGAGCGCGCCATGGGCCGCAACTTCGTTTAGTCGGACCAAACGAAGTTGCGGGCCCGTGGTGAAGAAGGTGTCCTAGTTCTCGTGTCGCGGTGGAAGCCGCCGTTACCGCCAGCGCCATTGCTGGAGCTGCACAGGATCCGGGTTGACCTGGAAGCCAGAGCCATCACCCAAGCGAACCGGCGACAACATCCGACGTCGCCCTTGATCGCGGCTGAGTCGAGATTTGCGAGTCCCGGCACGGCGACACGATCCAGCAGAATCGTGTAGGTCGCGTCGAAGTTCTCATCCGATGTGGCATCTGGTCCGTAGGTGTCTGACCCGATCCCGCCGACCTGCCGGTTGTCAACGAGCCACTGAACTGCAGCCCCCTCAAGCGGGCGCATCGCCATCGAGAAGGCTGGGGTGCCAAATATTGAGTCGAAGCCCGTCTGCATTACAACGAGGAGCCCTTCTTGATGCGACCGTGCTCCTTTTTCATAGCGATGGATCTCGATCGCCGTCATCTGGAAATCACGGCGACGTCGCCCGCCTCCTCAACCTCGGCGATCCGATCTCGAACGTCAATGACATACAGCGGCATGATCAGTTCGTCGGCTCGTAGCTCGTCAACAGTGCGTCCGCCCTCAATGAAGTGGCCCGGCGCATCAATATGCGTGCCGGTGTGCAGGCCCAACTCGACTAGCTTCGACCAGATAACCATCGGCCTCGATCGTTGCCGCTGAAGTGAGATATGGTCTCGGATCGCCTTCAAAGAAGGAGTTGGACTCGTCGAACACGTGCTCCGGAGCTGCTGACGCCACCAGGGCAGGTGACCGAGGCGTTGCCGCCCGCGCCTGCACGAACGTTCAGCCAAAGCTTGCTCCGGCAACGCCAGCAGCTGTTGCGGCAACGCCGACGGCCAGGCCTGTCGCCAACGCCAGCTTGCCTCGGCCGTCGCCCCGTCCCGATCGAGAAACTTCGCCATAGGTACTCCAAACTTCATCGTCGGGAGGCCGTCCGCCCGCCGGAGCCGACCGTAGTAGACCCCGGCGCGGCGAACAGCAAGTGACACGTGGCGTGTCGCTATACTCCCCGCCTCAGCCAACGCCCGATGACAAGGACCCGAGCAAGGTGTGACCGGTAGTCGGCGTCGCCATTAGGAACTGTTCGGGTGGCTCGTGCCTTCGGCCGCTACTGCCGCAGCGTCGGCCGCCGAGGGCGCCGCTACGTAAGGCCGCCTCAACCGCCACAGCTCGCATTGGCGTCTGCCCCATGTTGATCAGCGCCACCGAGGTCGATCCATTGGCCACCGCGGCCACGCCGACGATCGCCCAGTCCTGGGCTCGACGGTTGAACTTCTGGAATGACCAACCGGCACCCGCCATCTTGGGAACACGCACCTCCGTGATGGCGAGGTCGTCGGGGGCGAGTGCGGTCTCGAGAAACCTGTGAAAGAAGTCGGTTGCGCGATTTCTCGCTGCCCACCGGACCCGCGGACGACGATGGTCCCGCCCGCTAGCCAGTACCGCGGCCGGTAGATCGGACGCCGGATCGCCGTGGGCCAGCGATCCACCGAGTGTGCCTCGATGCCGAACTTGGGGTCTCCCACCCGGCTTCGGCCACGTGGGCGAGCAAGGGCGCCTCTGCGACCAACAGTGAACTTTGTTGCACTGCCTGGTGGGTTGTCATGCCACCAATGGCGATGTGGTCGCCGCCATCGTTCACATAAGCGAGGTCGGTCAGTCGACCAATATCGACCAGACTGCGGGGCATGGTCGGAACCGCATGGGTAGGATCAGGCTGTGGCCGCCAGCCAAGAATTTCGCGTCGTCGCCGTGCTCAGCGACAGCGCTGTGCGGCCTCCACTGAAGTCAGCCTCGATGTAGTCAAAGGATGCGAGGATCGCGGCTGGCCCTCCTTGGCCGCGGCGATCGCTTTCCAAATTCGATGAGGTGTAGCTGGCATGTCCATGTCGACGACGCCATAAGGACTGAGCGCATCCACGACTGCGTTCATCACGGCCGCAGCTGATCCGATGGTGCCCGCCTCGCCAGCGCCTTTGACCCCGAGGGGGTTCGACGTGCTCGGTGTGACGGTGTAACCCGTCTTGAAGCTCGGCACCTCGGCCGACGACGGCACGAGGTAGTCGAGGAAGGATGGGTTCTTGCAGTTGCCGTCTTCGTCGTAGGCCGCCGACTCCCAGAGCGCCTGGGCAACGCCCTGGACGATGCCACCGTGAAGCTGGCCTTCGACAATCATCGGGTTGACCTGGTTGCCGCCAGTCGTCGACCGCCGTGTAGTCGATCAGCCGGATTTCGCCCGTATCGCTGTCGATCTCGACCACAGCGACGTGGTTCCGAAGGGGAAGGCGAGATTCGGTGGATCGAACGTGACCTGCTCCTGCAGGTTTGGTTCCATGCCATCGGGAAGGTTGTGAGCCGTGAAGGCCCCAAACGCAATCGCCTGAATCGGGAGCGCTTTGATAAGGCGACCGGAAGCGCTGAACGTCCCATTGACGAACTCCAGGTCGCCTGCGCTGGCTTCGAGCTGGTGTGCTGCGATTGCCTTTGCCTTATCGATGACCTTGTCGCAGGCCATTGCGATCGCCACACCGCCGACCGACGTGACCGTGACCCGTAGGTGTCAAGACCGAGTGGGCTGATCGCCGTGTCGGGTGCAGCACCTCAACGTCATCAGGATCGATGCCGAGCTTGTCGGCAACGATCATCGACCATGGTCTCGTGGCCCTGGCCGTGTGGCGTCAGGCGGAGACCACCTCAACCTTGCCTGTCGGAAGGAACCGCACAACGGCGTGCTCCCAGCCGCCAGCGCGTGATTGAGACCGGCGAGCGCTCGGCTCGGGGCGAAGGCCGCAGATCTCGACGTAGGTGCTGCAAAGGCCGATGCCAAGCATCTTGGCGTCGCCAGCGGCTCGCGGCGGCGCTGTTGCTCGGCCCGGAGCTCGCTGTAGCGAGCTCAATGCTCGTCGGGTTAGGTGTAATGGCCAGAGTCGAACAAGCGTCGGCACGGTCTCGAGGTTTTTCGAACGCTTCACCGGCCAGATAGTTGCGGCGACGGATCTCGTCCGGACCAACCCCGACCTTGGCGGCCAACATGTCCATTGCTCGCTCGATTGCATAGCTGGCTTCAGGGACGACCGGCCCGCGGTAGGCATCGGTTGGCGCAGGATTGGTGAAATGACCGTCGCACGTGAATCCGAATGCAGGACATTCGTAGACGCCGGTGTAAGGAAGCTGCCAAGCAGCGGCACCTGGGGTAATGAGCATCATGTAGGCGCCCATATCGGCGTCGAGATGCACCCGAATGCCGAGTATCTTCCCATCGGCGTCGGCCTGCGATTTCGATTGTCTGAAGCTGGCCGCAGCCCTGATGCGTTGAGCGCGGCCTCGGAGCGGGTCTCGGTCCAGCGGACGGCCACCCCCAACTTGTTAGC
Organism: Acidimicrobiales bacterium; assembly: GCA_041394345.1. Taxonomy (GTDB): domain Bacteria; phylum Actinomycetota; class Acidimicrobiia; order Acidimicrobiales; family SZUA-35; genus JBBKWJ01. The sequence goes on from JAWKIN010000023.1 coordinate 5,995, forward strand.
GAGCGTCACCGCGAGTAGCTCATCGGGATTGACGTTGAGCTTGGCACCGCTTCTGCCGACCGCCGGGGCGATGATCCGCAGCTTTTGTTCAGGCAGCCCGGTCGTCACCGCGTCCTTGACCTTCAGGATGTGCGGGATCTGAGACGAGCTGTAGAGCGTGATGTCGCCGCCATGCGGGGGCGGGCACGGCCAGAACATAGCGGCTCTCCCATTGGGGCCGGGATCATTCGCTGTTGAACAAAGGTGCCAGTAACGGTGTGCGTTGCGTTGGCAAACGCAGCGTCAGCAGCAGGGTTCGGCTCGAGGGCCCAGTGGTAGGCCTTGTTGGTTGGCAGATCGAGTGTGCCTGATGTGTGTCGGCCACCGCGGCGTCGATCGAGGCAACTGCGGGCAGTACTTCGTAGTCGACGACAACGCCCTCAACCGCATCAGCGGCCTGGTATTTCGTGCTGGCCAACACAACGGCAACGATCGCCGACGTGATGGGCCTCGTCAGCAACGGCCGGGTAGTGGGGCGGATTGACCATGTCGTCGGTGACCGGCCAGGCGCACGGAAGGGGCGCGGCCAGAGATTCATGTTGGCCAGATCAGCGCCAGTAGACGGCCCCGGGCATGCCGAGCGCCTCAGACGAATCAACGCTCAGAATCTTGGCGTGGGCATGCGGACTGCGAACCATCCCCATCCAAGGGTTGGCCGGGAATCTGTATGTCGTCGACGAACTTTCCTTCGCCGGTGAGGCTTGGGGTCTTCCTTGCGGAGCAGGCCGTTCCGACATAGGTCATGCTTCACCACCCGATGCGGCCGAAGCACCGACTTCACGATGTTGCTGGTAGCCAGTACAGCGACACAGATTGCCCTCAGTCATCTCGAACCTCTAGCTCGGTTGGGTTGGGTATCTCCTTGAGTAGTGACGTGGCCGCCATCACCATGCCTGGCGTGCAATAGCCGCATTGGAGGCCATGGCAGTCCATGAATGCCTGCTGCATGGGATGGAGAGCATCGCCGTCAGCCATACCCTCGATCGTGGTAATGGTGGCGCCACGAGCCTGCACGGCGAGCATGGTGCACGACTTCACCGACTGTCCGTCGACGTGAATCGTGCACGCCCCACATGATGATGTGTCGCATCCGATATTTGTCCCGGTGAGTCCCAATTCGTCACGAAGCATGTGCACCAAAAGGGTGCGTGGCTCCACGTCGGCCGAACGAGACTGGCCGTTGACGGTCAATTCAACCTGCACAGATCCCCCTGTCATTTGTTGGTCGACGCGGTCCGAGCGCCGAGAACATCACCATTACACATCCGGATCGGACGCGCACGGCGCACCGGGAAAGTCGAGCCAAAACGCGAAACGGGAGGCCCCGGAGGGCCTCCCGCATTCGTACGTTACGCAGTCTTAGCCGATGGTGGCTGGACCGCCAGCATTGGCGTCTTCACCGAGTGAAGCAAGCCATTGCGCTGGGTCTTGCTGTTCGCCTTCGTTCGAGAAGAACGTCAATGGCTTGTACTCCGGTGCGGTGGTAACGAGCTCACGATGGCGCATGAGACCGGTACCGGCAGGGATGAGCTTGCCAATGATGATGTTTTCCTTCAGGCCGATCATCGAGTCGGACTTGCCCTCGATTGCTGCCTCGGTGAGCACCCGAGTGGTCTCCTGGAACGATGCGGCCGAGAGCCACGAATCGGTCGAGAGTGACGACTTGGTGATACCCATGATCTCCGGCCGGCCTTCGGCTGGACGGAGACCCTCGGTCACGAGGCGACGGTTCACATCGGCGAACTGCCACTGATCAACACGCTCACCAGGAAGGAAATCGGACTCGCCAGGCTCTTGCACGCCAACCCGGCGCGTCATCTGGCGAACGATCAACTCGATGTGCTTGTCGTGAATCGACACGCCCTGGTCGCGGTAGACCTTCTGGACTTCCTCGACGAGGTACTGCTGGGTCTCGCGGATGCCGCGAATCTCCATCAGTTCCTTGGGGTCACGAGGACCATCGACAATGGGGTCGCCAGCGACGATCTCTTGACCGTCGACAACCTCAAGGCGCGATGCGCTCGGCACGGTGTAGGTATCTTCCTCACCATCGTCGGTGACGACAGTGATGACCTTGCCCTTGCCCTCGTCTTCGGCCACGCGAACGACACCAGACACTCGGCTCAGCGTGGCCTTGCCCTTCGGGCTCCGAGCTTCGAAGAGCTCGACAACACGAGGGAGACCACCAGCGATATCGGCCCCACCGGCAATACCGCCGGTGTGGAAGGTACGCATGGTGAGCTGGGTACCCGGCTCGCCGATCGACTGGGCCGCAATGACGCCGACGGCTTCGCCGACTTCGATGACCTTGCCGGTAGCAAGCGACGTGCCATAGCTGGCGGCCGAGATGCCGACGGGTGAGTCATCGGTGAGCGGGGAAAGGACACGAACCGTGGTGACACCCGGATCGTTCATGAGGACGGCCATGTCTTCTTCGCTAACCATCGTTCCCTTTTCCATGACCGAGCCATCGCTCAGGGGAACGTCAGCAGCCAGAACACGGCTGTAGAGACGGTTTTCGAGATACGTCCGAACCATCCGTCCATCAGGATGCGACGGGTCTACTGGCTCGCCGGTTTCCTTGTGGTAGAAGCCGTCGGGCTTCACGTCTTCGAGCACGAGGGCTCGAGGCGTGCGACCTTCAGCGAACGGATCGCGATCGTTGATGATGACTTCCTGCGCCACATCGACGAGTCGACGGGTCAGGTAGCCAGAGTCAGCGGTACGAAGCGCCGTATCGACCAGACCCTTGCGGGCACCAGGTGTGGAGATGAAGTACTCCAACATGGTGAGGCCTTCACGGAAGTTGGACTTAATCGGGCGAGGAATCATGTCACCACGAGGGTTGGCCACAAGACCGCGCATGCCGGCGATCTGGCGAACCTGCATCATGTTGCCACGAGCGCCCGAGTCGACCATCACATCGATGGGGTTGAATCGCACCCGCTTGAGGTTGACTTCCATTGCCTCGCGCACCTCGTCGGTGGCGTGGGTCCAGATCTCAACTTCTTTCTGGCGACGCTCGCCATCGGTGATGATGCCCCGACGGAACTGGCTCTCGACCTTGTCGGCCTCGATCTCGTGCTCGTCAAGAATGGCCTTCTTCGATGGCGGCGTTTGCACGTCGTCCACCGACACAGTGAGGCCAGACTTCATGGCGTAATGGAATGCCAAGCCCTTGATGGCATCGAGGCTCTCGCCCACGATGGCCTTCGGGTATCCGGTGGCAAGGTCGTCAACGATGACGCCGATGTCACGCTTCTTGACGAGGTGGTTGATGTAGGGGAACCCTTCAGGCAACTGGGCGTTGAAGAACACGCGACCAGCGGTGGTCTTGGTGTAGACCGGACCGGTCTTGCCATCGCCTTCAGATTCCAGCAACTCGGGGATGCGCCAGTAGATCGGCGCGTGCAGCCCGATTGAGCCCTCGTGGTATGCCCGCTCGAGTTCGTCGAAGCGACGGAACGTCTGCCCGGCACCGACCTCATCCTCGACGTAGTCGGTCAGGTAGTAGATACCAATGACCATGTCTTGGGTTGGGGTGACGAGTGGACGACCGTTGGCCGGTGAGAGCACGTTGTTGGCGCTCAGCATCAGCACACGAGCCTCGGCCTGAGCCTCGGCGGACAGCGGAAGGTGGACGGCCATCTGGTCGCCGTCGAAGTCGGCGTTGAACGCCGTGCAAACGAGCGGATGGATCTGGATGGCCTTGCCTTCGACGAGCTTGGGCTCGAAGGCCTGAATACCGAGGCGGTGCAAGGTAGGGGCACGGTTGAGCATGACCGGGTGCTCTTGGATGACCTCTTCGAGGACTTCCCACACCTGGGTCGACGGCGCTCGACCATGCGCTTGGCCGACTTGATGTTCTGGGCCAGTTCCTGATCGACCAGTCGCTTCATGACGAATGGCTTGAACAGTTCGAGGGCCATGATCTTGGGCAAGCCGCACTGGTGCAGCTTGAGGGTTGGGCCGACCACGATGACCGAACGGCCCGAATAGTCGGCGCGCTTGCCGAGCAGGTTCTGACGGAACCGGCCCTGCTTGCCCTTGAGCATGTCGGACAGTGACTTGAGGGCGGTTGCCCGGACCAGTCACGGGGCGGCCGCGACGACCATTGTCAAACAGGGCGTCAACGGCTTCTTGCAGCATGCGCTTTTCGTTGTTCACGATGATCTCGGGGGCGCCGAGGTCGAGCAGTCGCTTCAAGCGGTTGTTGCGGTTGATGACCCGTCGATAGAGGTCGTTGAGGTCAGAGGTCGCAAAGCGGCCACCGTCGAGCTGCACCATCGGGCGAAGCTCGGGTGGGATCACCGGGACGACGTCGAGGATCATGGCCCGTGGGTCATTGATCCGTCGGCCGTTTTCGTCGCGACGGTTGAAGGCGGCGACAATCTTCAGGCGCTTGATCGCCTTCTGCTTGCGCTGGGCCGAGAGCGGCTTCTGGCCCTCTTCTGGGTCGATTGCGGCACGAAGCAGGATTTCTTCGTCGTCGAAGTCGATGCGTTCGATGAGCTGGGCCAGTGCGTCAGCACCCATCCCGCCCTCGAAGTAGTCGCCCCAACGGTCGGCCATTTCGCGCCACAGCATCTCGTCTTCGAGAATCTGACGGCCGAACAGGCCCTTGAACTCATCCCACGCACGATCAAGAACGTCGAGTTCCATCTCATACTGTTCGCGAGTCATGGCGAAATCTTTTTCGGCGGTGCGCTGGCGAGCCCGTAGCTCGGTGTCCTTTGCGCCGTCGGCTTCCATCTGAGCGATTTCGGCCTCGACCATTTCGTGCTCTTCAGCGAGGCGCAGTTCCATCTCTTTGATGATGGTTTCGCGCTCACCGATGACCTCGGCTTCGAGGGCGGGAAGATCAGCGTCGCGCTTCTCTTCGTCGACCCAGGTCACGAGGTTGGCGGCGAAATAGATGACCTTCTCGAGCTGCTTTGCCTTCAGTTCCTCGCGAGGCTGGGTGCCCATGAGGAGGTAGGCAAGCCACGAGCGGGTGCCGCGGAGGTACCAGATGTGCACGCAAGGCGCAGCAAGCTCAATGTGGCCCATGCGCTCGCGGCGTACCTTCGAGCGCGTGACTTCGACGCCACAACGCTCGCAGATGATGCCCTTGAACCGCACGCGCTTGTACTTACCGCACGAGCACTCCCAGTCCTTTTGCGGACCGAAGATCTTCTCGCAGAAAAGTCCATCCTTCTCTGGCTTGAGGGTTCGGTAGTTGATGGTCTCCGGCTTCTTTACTTCGCCGTTCGACCACATGCGGATGGACTCCGCAGTGGCCAGACCGATCTTTAGCTGATCAAAATCGTTGACATCGAGCATGCTCTATCTCTTTCCCGGTTGCCCGATCAGCGCCGTCCGCCCGCAGCGCGGGCGGCGTCGTCTTCGTCTGAACCCCGCTCAGGGCGGCTCAGATCGATTCCCAATTCTTCTGCGGTACGGAACAGCTCGTCATCGAGTTCACGCATCTCGATCTCACGGCCGTCCTCAGAGAGGACCTCAACGTTGAGGCACAGTGCCTGCATCTCTTTGATGAGCACTTTGAAGCTCTCAGGAATTCCCGGTTCAGGAATATTTTCGCCCTTGACGATGGCCTCGTACACCTTGACTCGTCCGAGCACGTCATCGCTCTTGATGGTGAGCAGCTCCTGCAAGCAGTAGGCGGCACCGTAGGCCTCGAGGGCCCACACTTCCATCTCGCCGAAACGCTGTCCACCGAACTGGGCCTTACCACCGAGCGGCTGCTGGGTGATCATGGAGTACGGACCGGTGGAGCGGGCGTGGATCTTGTCGTCAACCATGTGCGAGAGCTTCAGCACGTACATGATGCCGACCATGACCGGGTTGTCGAACGGCTCACCCGTTCGTCCGTCAAAGAGCTGCGCCTTACCGTTTGGTTGGATGAGGCGCTCGCCGGTGACGGACTCAGGGTTGAGGTTGGTGAAGATGTCTTGGATCGTCGGCTTGTCGCCGGCGAGATCCTGCTCGTCCCACTTCGCACCGTCGAACACCGGGGTGGCGACAAGCGTTGATGGTGTGGTGAACGGACGGGTCTTGTTTTCGGTGCCACGCAGTGGTGGTTCACCGACAGTCTCGCCGTTGACGGTCCAACCCCAGCGGGCGGCATAGCCAAGGTGAGCCTCGAGGACCTGACCGATGTTCATACGAGATGGCACACCGAGTGGGTTGAGGATGACGTCGACGGGGGTTCCGTCGGCCAAGTGAGGGAGGTCTTCGGTCGGCAGAATCCGGGAGATAACACCCTTGTTGCCGTGACGACCAGCCAGCTTGTCGCCGACGGAGATCTTGCGCTTCTGGGCGACGTAGACACGGACCAACTGGTTGACACCAGGTGGCAGCTCGTGGCTGTCGTCACGGTTGAAGACCTTGACGTCGATGACCTTGCCGGACTCGCCGTGTGGAACCTTCAGCGAGGTGTCTCGAACCTCACGAGCCTTCTCACCAAAGATGGCCCGCAGGAGGCGCTCTTCGGGGGTGAGTTCGGTTTCGCCCTTTGGCGTGACCTTGCCAACGAGTACGTCGCCAGGGCCAACTTCAGCCCCGACACGGATGATCCCGCGCTCGTCAAGATCGCCAAGAACGTCCTCGCTCAGGTTCGGGATGTCACGAGTGATTTCTTCTGGTCCGAGCTTGGTGTCTCGGGCGTCAATCTCGTGCTCGTGAATATGGATCGAGGTGAGGACATCGTCGCGAACGAGTCGCTCGCTCAAGATGATCGCATCTTCGAAGTTGTAACCCTCCCATGGCATGAAGGCCACAACGAGGTTCTTACCAAGCGCTAGTTCGCCGTTGTCGGTCGAAGGACCGTCGGCGAGCAGCTGCCCCTTCGTAACCTTTTGACCAGCATTGGCGCGTGGCTTCTGGTTGATGCAGGTGTCTTGGTTGGAGCGGGTGAACTTCAGCAAGCGGTGGATCTTCTTGCCCTCGTTGACGTACTCCATGGTGATCTGGCGACCATCAACGTCGAGTACGACACCGTCGTCCTTGGCCACAAGCGTGTCGGCCGCGTCGTGGGCCGCCCGGAACTCAATGCCGGTGCCGATGTACGGCGCTTCGGCCGTGATCAACGGAACCGCCTGACGCTGCATGTTGGCACCCATCAGGGCGCGGTTTGCGTCGTCGTGCTCGAGGAACGGAATGAGGCCGGTGCCGATGGAAACAATCTGCTTCGGCGACACGTCCATCATCTGGACTTCGATTGGCGGCACTGCACTAATTTCGGTGGTTGCACCGAAGAAGATGTCCCGCTCGAGCTGGAGCTTGAGATCGCGCAGTGAGGCCGCCTGAGGCGAACGACGCGAAAGAATACGGTCGCTCTGGAAGCTGCCGTCGGGATTGAGCTTGGCGTTGGCCTGCGCCACCACGTATTCCTCTTCCTCATCAGCAGTGAGGAAGACGACTTCGTCGGTGACCTTGCCGTCGGTGACAACCCGATACGGGGTCTCAAGGAAGCCAAACTCGTTGACTCGTGAATAGCTCGCGAGGTAGCCGATCAGACCGATGTTTGGTCCTTCTGGCGTCTCAATTGGGCACATACGTCCGTAGTGCGAGAAGTGAACGTCTCGGACTTCGAAGCCGGCCCGCTCACGCGAGAGACCACCCGGTCCGAGAGCCGAAAGACGGCGGCGGTGGGTGAGACCAGACAAGGGGTTGATCTGGTCCATGAACTGCGACAGCTGGGAGGTTCCGAAGAACTCCTTGATGGCAGCGACAACCGGTCGGATGTTGATGAGGGTCTGGGGCGTAATGGCCTCGACGTCTTGGGTCGTCATCCGCTCACGGACAACGCGCTCCATCCGGGACAGGCCAATGCGGACCTGGTTCTGGATGAGCTCACCGACGCTACGGACGCGACGGTTGGCGAAGTGGTCTTGGTCGTCGAGGCGGTAGCCCGGCTGCGCAACCATGAGGTGGAGCAGGTACGTGGCGGCGGCGAGAACCTCACAACGTGAGAGCACCGGCTGATCGACCTCGGGAATGTCGAGCTGGTCGGCGATCATTGGGAACAGCTCAGCGAGCTTGGCGATCTCGGGGCCGAGCTTGCGGTTGAGCTTGTAACGACCAACTCGAGAGAGGTCATAGCGACGGCTCTCGAAGAACGCGTTCCGGAGGTAGCTGCGCGACGCCTCAAGCGTTGGCGGCTCACCCGGACGGGCCTTCTTGTAAATCTCGATCAGTGACTCGTCCTGGGTAGGCGCGAGGTCACGATCCTTCTCCCACTGGCCTTCGAGGAAGTCGAAGTGCTGGGCGAAGGCCTCGAGGAAGCCGGGGGCGTTCTCTTCGTCATAGCCAAGCGCACGAAGCATCGTGAAGAGCGACAAGCGACGCTTGCGAGCCACACGGACACCGGCGGTTGGGTCTTTGCCGGGCTTCTGCTCGACATCGAACTCGACCCACTCACCGCGGTACGGGTGGATTGTGCCCGTGACCATCTGGTGCTTGGCGAGGTTACGAAGGCGGAATCGTTCACCTGGCTGGAAAATCACGCCAGGAGAACGGACCAACTGCGACACCACGACACGCTCGGTGCCGTTGATGACGAAGGTGCCGTTCTCGGTCATCATGGGGAAGTCACCCATGAAGACGGTTTGTTCTTTGATTTCACCAGTCGAGGAATTGATGAACCGTGCGCGCACGAAAATCGGCGCCGCGTAGGTCATGTCCTTTTCTTTGCACTCCTCGACGGAGAACTTTGCATACGGTTTGAGGTCCTCGTCATGAGGGTCAAACTCGAGTTCGAGTTGGAGCGTCTCAGTGAAGTCCTTGATCGGGCTGATATCGCGAAAAGCATCCGCGAGGCCGTGATCAAGGAACCATTGAAATGACTCACGTTGGATTGCAATCAAGTCAGGAAGCTGCAAAGCCTCCTCAAGATTGCCGAACGAGTAACGGTCGCGGGCGACGGTACGTGCTGGCAAAAGACACCACCTGGGGTAGCACGGGAGGCCAAGGTCAAGCTGCGTCAGCTACCCGCACACCCAAAGAACGGGAGCACAAAACAGGAGCCAGCACAGCAACCGACAAGCATATGGGCGAGATACCCTCCGCACAACCACCAACGGAAATTACTCCCGGCGGACTGTAAACAGACTGACGCCCGAGGTCAAGGATTTCCTTTGAATTGATCCAGAAACGCAGAGAAACCCCTACCAGCGGCAGGGGTTTCTCGTCACATTCACCCCTCGGCCTCAGGCCGAAGGACAGAATCGGATTCGCTCGAAAGCGAACTTACTTGAGGTCGACGGCGCCGCCGGCCTCTTCAAGCTTGGCCTTGGCGGCTTCGGCGTCAGCCTTGTTGGCGCCTTCAAGGATCGCGGCCGGGGCGCTCTCGACGAGGTCCTTGGCTTCCTTGAGCCCGAGGCTGGTGAGTTCGCGAACGGCCTTGATGACCTGGATCTTCTTGTCACCTGCACCGGTGAGAACGACGTCGAATTCGTCCTTCTCTTCCTCAACCTCAGCAGCAGCTGGTGCAGCACCGGCAACGGCGACAGGCGCCGCGGCGGTAACACCGAACTTCTCTTCGAAGTCGGTGAGGAGCTCGGAGAGCTCAAGCACGGACATCGAGGCGATTGCTTCGAGAATATCTTCCTTGGTCATTATGACTCGCTTTCTGGTGCCTCGGCTGAGGCATCGTCACTTTGCTCGGTCTCAGCCGAGGTATCTGATTCTGTTGCGGCCTCTGCGTCGTCTGCAGGGGCTTCTGGTGCGGCTTCTTCGGAGTCGTCTGCAGCGGGTGCAGGCTCTTCGGAAACAACGGGAGCCGATTGGGGAGCGCCAGCGGCGCCGCCTTCGTCGATAAGGGCCTTGAGTCCGTAGGCAAAATTGCGAGGAATGGCCTGCAAGAGTCCAGCGAACTGAACCATTGGAGCCGCAATGAGACCGGCCAGTTTGGCCAGCAACACCTCGCGGGGCTCGAGTTCGGCCAGCGCGTTGAGCTCTGCAGCATCAAGCGCCTTGCCGTCGAGAATTCCGCCCTTGAGTACAAGGTTTGGATTGGTCTTCGCAAAGTCCTTGAGGGCTTTGGCGATGGCGACGACGTCGCCCCGCTCCCCCTCTGGGGTTGTTTCTGCGAAGGTCAGTGCGTTAGGGCCTACCAACAGGTCGCCGAAATCGAGTCCAGCTTCGTCAGCGGCACGTCGGACCAGGGTGTTTTTGTACACCGTGTATCCTCCGCCAACCGGACGAAGACTGCGACGCAGCGTCGACATGTCCGAAACGGACAAACCTCGGTACTCCGAGACCAAAACTGCCGTTGCTGAATTCATCCGATCACGAACTTCACCAACGACGGCAACTTTTTCGGGTCTTGGTTGCTCCATCACACCTCCTCTCATGGGTTGTGAGCGTGCTTTTCGGCACACTCGGGATTGGTACTGATCGATGCTCAGGAGCCGACCAGACCAATGCCGTCACACCAGAGGAGTGAATGCAAAGAATCATGATCGCCTCGTTGGGGAGGAGCCACGAGTGGTTCCAGTTCCTCGATGCCCCATCTGTGGCATCGAACCCAAGGTCTATGGCGAGAGCTAACGATCTGTCAGGCGAGCCTGACAGGGTGTTGCGTACTCCAGCGAGCTGATGCACGCAACGGTTGTGACCGCCAAGGCGGTCAACACTTGGTGATGACGTACGGGGCGACTAGGCGCTGAACGGGGTGTCCAGCTTGGTTGGGTCGAGCTTGACGCCAGGGCCCATCGTCGAAGACAGCGTGGCCTTCTTGAGGTAGCGGCCCTTGGCCGATGCCGGTCGAACCCGGACGAGTTCGTCGAGCAAGGCGGCGAGGTTGCTGGCAAGGTCGGCCGATTCAAAGCTGGCCTTGCCGATGGCGACATGGATGTTGCCGTAGCGGTCGGTGCGGTACTCGACCGTGCCGCCCTTAAATGCGGTGACGGCCTTGCCGACATCGTTGGTGACCGTGCCGGTCTTCGGGTTTGGCATGAGGCCACGAGGTCCGAGAACCCGGCCGAGCTTGCCAACCTGGGGCATGAGTTCGGGGGTCGAGATGGCGAGATCGAAGTCGAGCATGCCGCCCTCGACCTGGGCGACGAGTTCTTCGGCACCGACGAGATCGGCACCAGCCTCGGTCGCCGCGATTGCTGCTTCACCCTGGGCGAACACGGCGACACGGACGGTCTTACCGGTGCCAGCGGGGAGCGCCACGGTGCCACGCACGATCTGGTCGGGCTTGCGGGGATCGACACCCAGGCCGACGCAGACGTCGATCGACTCGTCGAACTTGGCCGTGGCCAGGCTTCGTGTCAGCTCAAGGCCTTCGATGGGGCTATGGAACCTGTTGGTGTCGAAACGCTTCTGCGCGTCGACGTACTTCTTACCTTTTGCCATGATTGGCTCCCTCTAGTGGTATCGCCGCAGGGTGAGGTGTTCCCATACGAGCGTTGGATAGTGTCTGCCGGCGAGCGGCAAACGGACGAGCGGGTTATCGGATTCGGACGCCCATTTGCCGAGCAGTGCCGGCAACCTGCTTCTTGGCCGCTTCGATGTCGTACGCATTGAGGTCGGGCATCTTGATCTCGGCGATCTCGGTGAGCTGCGCTTGGGTGATGGAACCAGCGCGATCACGCTTGGGGTCGGCTGCGCCCTTTTCGATCTTGGCTGCCTTGCGGATCAGATCGGCCGCCGGTGGGGTCTTCAGAATGAAGCTGAAGGTACGGTCTTCGTAGATCGTGATCTCGGCAGGGACGACCGTGCCGCGCTGGGCCTCGGTTCGAGCGTTGTAGTCCTTGCAGAAATCCATGATGCCGATGCCGTGTGGGCCAAGCGCCGTGCCGACGGGGGGAGCTGGCGTTGCTTGCCCAGCCATGATCTGGATGCGGACGGTGGTGAGGATCTTCTTCTTGGCCATTGCGGGGTGCCCTATCAGGTTTAAAGGCGGTCGGATGAGGATGTCGTCTGATTCGGTCAGACAAGACCAGCCACACAGCGTACAGCGCGAACAGATAAACGCCTTTGCCGCATAGCAGAGCGGGGAAGCAATTGGCGCATGGGCGCCGTTGCCGGAGTCGGGGTGTGCTAGACCTTGCCGACTTGAGCGAAGTCGAGTTCGACCGGCGTCTCGCGGCCGAAGATATTGACGAGCACCTTGAGCTTGAGTTGGTCCTCGTTGATCTCGGCGATCTGGCCCTCGAAGTCGGCGAATGGGCCTTCCTTGACTCGAACCGTCTGGTTGATCTCGTATTCGAGGCGTGGCTTGCCTTTGCGACCGAGGTCTTCGCCCTTTTCTTTGACCGAGAGGAACGATTCGACGTCGCGGCGAGGTAGCGGCGAGGGCTTGTTTCCCGCACCAACGAAGCCGGTAACGCCAGGCGTGTTGCGCACCACGAACCAGGAGTCGTCATCGAGACGCATCCGGCAGAGGAGGTAGCCGGGGAAGACTTTCTTCTGAACAACGACCTTCTTGCCGTTCTTGAATTCGACAACGTCTTCGAGCGGGATGACGACTTCGTAAATGCGCTCTTCCATGTTCATCGAGGCGGTACGGGCCTCGATGTTCTTGCGCACCTTGTTTTCGTAGCCCGACTGGGTGTGGAGCACGTACCAGCGACCCGGCTTGTCGTAGGGCGACTTGGGGCGCTCGACGACGTCGTCGTCTTCGATGGTGTCGTCGGTGTCAGACTCGACATCGATCGCCTCGACATCGGTGCCATCGTCAACGGTGCTGTCGATGGTGGCGTCGTCGGTTGCCCCCTCGACCGGCGCGTCAGCGAGATGGGCGTCGTCGGTTGATGGGTCGGGCTGCACAGAAGAGTCGGTCATGATTTGGCCTGGCGTAGGAGTTCCAACACGGCTTCGCCGAACCCGTAGTCGAGTAGCGCGGTGAAGCCAGTCAGAAGGAGAACGGTAACAATGACAATCGCGGTGAACTTGACGATCTCGTCCTTGGTTGGCCACGTAACGCGACGCATCTCGGAACGGACTTCGCCAAGGTATTGCACCGGACCGACCCGTGGACCGCGCGCGGGTGGACGGTCTTCACGACGTTGTTGAATCGGGTTGCCTTCAGCGTCGACTTCGCCCTGCTTCTGCAGATAGCGACGCTGCTCCCTGTTCATGGCCATACGTTGACTGCCTTAGTACCTTGTCGATTTCGAGCTATCTGTTCACGTTCTGCGATGCAGGTGATGCCACAACACTGACATCGTTCGCAGGGCACGAGGGAGTCGAACCCCCAACCCCCGGTTTTGGAGACCGGTGCTCTACCAGTTGAGCTAGTGCCCTAGGGCTTGGTCGAGGCTAGCAGCGTTTCGCCGGACCACGACCCCATTAGCGAGAAGGCCCTATCCTCGGTGCCTTCCCGGTCGACCTACGTAGCGAGACCCTGTCGTGTTCCTGGCCGAGCCGCAAGCACTAAAATCCCGGCTGCGCTGGCCGTGGCGAGGGCTGCGAGCCAGCCAACAAGTGCACGTCGCCCCTCCCGGCGTGGGCTGGATCGGCCGAGCGTGTACATCGGGGCCGGTGGTCGAGCGTCCCTGAGGATGTCGCCAAGAAGCATCGCGTCTGGCCGGTACGTGGCCGACCGCGAGGCCCGCATGGTGCTGCGGATTCGGCGGTAGTGCGCGGCGTCGGCCTGGCACCGGAGGCACTGCTCGAGGTGCCGCTGGGCCGTTCCCGGGAGTGTGATCGTCTGGTCGAGCGCACTGGGAAGCAGGGTTGCCACGGCTCTACACCGCACGAGCACTCGTATCAGCATCATTGGACCGGCCATCGTCTGCTGCCTCAGCGCGCATCGGATAGAGGGTTTCGCGCAAGCGCTTGCGGGCTCGGTGGAGACGGACTTTGGCCGCCGACTCGGTGATGCCGAGCTCGTCGGCGATGGCATCGTGCGAGAGGTCGTAGATATCTCGTAGAACGACAACCGCCCGCAGTTTTGGCGGCAGCGCCCGCAAGGCATCGGTTAGTTGGGCCCGCATGTCGCCGACGTCGGCCCGATGCTCGGGGTCGCGACTGGGGTGATGGTCGATGACCGCTTCGCTCTCTTCAAGGTCGGCGTGGCGATGCTTGCCGCGGCGGCCGAGGAAGGTGGTCGCACAATTGGCGGTGATCCGATGAATCCACGTGCTGAAGTGCGCATCGCCGCGGAAGAGGCCGATGCCCTTATGGACGCGAAGATAGGTTTCCTGCACCACATCGCGAGCGTCGTCTTCGTCGCCCGTGAGGCGATAGGCGAGGGTGTACGTATCGATGTACGTCTGTCGAACGAGTTCTTCGAACGCCCGGGCGTCACCGCTCTTGGCCTCTTCGACGAGGCGTTCGATATCAGAAGCTGCCACTTTGATGAACCTCGGTTCTCTACCGGCGACGTAGACGACTACGACAGAACCGACCCAGACTACGACAGATCAGCGCCAAACACCGCCCAGGCGCGAAGGAACCCCCTCAACGAGGGGGTTCCTTCGGCGTCTCTTAGCGAGAGCGAGTGGCGAGTTGCTTACTTGAGGATCTTGATGACGCGGCCCGCACCAACAGTACGACCACCCTCACGAATAGCAAACTTCAAACCCTCATCCATAGCAATCGGATTAATCAACTCAACCCGCACCTCAGTATTATCCCCAGGCATACACATCTCCGTACCCTCAGGCAAATGAACCGTGCCCGTAATATCAGTCGTACGGAAATAAAACTGCGGACGATAATTCGTAAAGAACGGCTTATGACGACCGCCCTCCTCCTTCGTCAACACATACATCTGAGCCTCAAACTCCGTATGCGGCGTAATCGAACCAGGCTTCGCCAACACCTGACCCCGAGACACCTCCTCCTTCTCAATACCACGAAGAAGCGCCCCAATATTGTCCCCAGCCTGCCCCGTATCCAACAACTTACGGAACATCTCAACACCAGTACACGTCGTCTTCTGCGTGTCCTTAATGCCAACAATCTCCAAAGCATCACCAACATTGACGACGCCCTGCTCAACCTTGCCCGTAACCACCGTCCCACGACCCGTAATCGAGAACACATCCTCAATCGGCATCAAGAACGGCTTATCCAACTCACGAACCGGCTCAGGAATATACGTATCAACCTGCTCCATCAACTCCATCACCGCATCACCAAACGCCTCATCACCCTCAAGGGCCCTCAACGCAGAAACACGAACAACCGGAACATCATCACCAGGGAAATCATATTCAGACAGAAGCTCACGAACTTCCATCTCCACCAACTCAAGCAGTTCCTCATCATCAACCATGTCAACCTTATTCAAGGCAACAACAATCGCAGGAACACCAACCTGACGAGCCAACAACACATGCTCACGCGTCTGAGGCATCGGACCATCAGCCGCCGACACCACCAAAATCGCGCCATCAACCTGCGCCGCACCCGTAATCATGTTCTTGATGTAATCAGCGTGACCCGGCATATCAACATGCGCGTAATGCCGTGACTCCGTCTCATACTCAACATGCGACACATTGATCGTGATACCACGCTCACGCTCTTCGGGCGCCTTATCAATATTCGCGAAATCCGTTGCCTTATTACCAGCAACCCGATCAGCCAACACCTTCGTGATCGCCGCCGTCAACGTCGTCTTACCATGATCAATATGACCCATGGTCCCCACATTTACGTGCGGCTTATTACGCTCAAACTTACTCTTCGCCATCGTGGCTCTCCTTAAGAATTTTCCGGACCGAGCTGTTCTCGGGTTACAACTTGTCTGTCACTCGCCCCGGATGCGGCGCACGATTTCTTCCTGCACGTTGCCGGGAGTCTTCTGATAGTTCTCGAATTGCATCGAGAAGGTTGCTCGACCCTTGGTCTTTGAGCGAAGGTCGGTTGAGTAACCGAACATCTCAGAAAGTGGGACCTGAGCGGTAATGACCTTGTTGAGGCCGCGGGCTTCGGTCTGGCCGACACGACCGCGGCGCGAGTTGAGGTCGCCGATGACGTCGCCCATATGGTCTTCGGGGGTTACCACCTCGACGGCCATCACTGGCTCGAGGAGGACCGGCTTCGCCTTGCGGGCACTCTGCTTGAATGCCATGTTGCCAGCGATCTTGAAGGCCATTTCGGACGAGTCAACGTCGTGGTACTTGCCGTCGAGCAAGGTCATTCGGACATCGACCATCGGATAGCCGGCGAGAACGCCAGAAGTGAGGGCATCACGGGCACCAGCATCGACCGAAGGGATGTATTCCTTCGGAATGCGGCCACCGGTCACCTTGTCGACGAATTCGTAGCCGCCACCCTCGCCTGAAGGCTCGAGCATGATGGTGACTTCGGCGTACTGACCGGTACCACCCGTCTGCTTCTTGTGGGTGTAGGTCTCTTTTTCGATGGTCGCCGTGATGGTCTCGCGGTAGGCCACCTGTGGCTTACCTACCGTGGCATCGACGTTGAATTCGCGAAGCATACGGTCGACGAGCACCTCGAGGTGGAGCTCACCCATGCCAGCGATGATGGTCTGGCCGGTGTCTTCGTCGGTCTTGACCGTGAACGTTGGGTCTTCTTCCGAAAGAGACATGAGGGCTTTTGCCATCTTCTCTTGGTCGACCTTGGTCTTTGGCTCGACCGCAACGTCGATGACGGGATCGGGAAAGTCGAGCGACTCGAGGATGATGGCGTTCTTCGTCGTCGGTGAGCGTGTCGCCGGTGCGAACGTTCTTCATACCGATCGCAGCCATGATGTCGCCGGTCATGCAGACTTCGCGGTCTTGCTGCTTGTCGGCATGCATCTCGAGGAGACGACCGAGGCGTTCCTTGTTGCCGGTGCGGGTATTGAGGACCTGGTCGCCCTTGCTCAGCGTGCCTGAGTAGACCCGGAAGTAGGCGAGCTTGCCAACCTGGGGCGCCGACATGATCTTGAAGGCCAGGGCCGAGAAGGACTCGTCGTCGGCCGGACGCCGTTCGGCTGGCTCTTCGCCCTTATAGGTGACGCCAGTAACGTTTGGCAGATCGACCGGCGACGGCAGGTAGCTGACGACGGCGTCGAGCAGGGGCTGAACACCCTTGTTCTTGAAGGCGGTACCACACAGAACCGGCACCAGCTTGTTGGCAATGGTTGCCTTACGAAGGGCCTTCTTGAGTTCGGCGGACGAGATCTCTTCGCCCTCCAGGTACTGCATCATCAGATCGTCGTCGGTGCTGCAGATCTGGTCGAGCAGCTGTTCGCGTACTCAGCGGCTTTTCGGCGTACCGGCCGGAATCTCTTCGACGCTGTAGGTGGCACCGAGATCTTTTTCGTCGACCGTTGCTGGCCAGACCTTGGCGTTCATCTCGATGAGGTCGACGACGCCGAGGAGTCCGCCCTCAATGCCGATCGGCAACTGGATGACAGCGACGTTTTGGGTCAGCCGATCCTTGATGGTGTCGAGGCAGAAGTAGAAGTCGGCGCCGGTGCGGTCGAGCTTGTTGACGAAGCACATCTGCGGGACCTTGTAACGGTCGGCTTGACGCCACACCGTTTCGGTCTGGGGCTCCACGCCAGCAACGCCATCGAACACTGCGACCGTGCCGTCGAGCACGCGAAGCGAACGCTCGACCTCGACGGTGAAGTCGACGTGGCCTGGCGTGTCGATGATGTTGATCCGGTGGCCGTCCCACTCACAGGTGGTCGCAGCGGAGGTGATCGTGATGCCACGCTCCTGCTCCTGCTCCATCCAGTCCATGGTGGCGCCGCCGTCGTGAACTTCACCGATCTTGTAGTTCTTACCGGTGTAGTAGAGAATGCGCTCGGTGGTGGTGGTCTTGCCGGCGTCGATGTGCGCCATGATGCCGATATTTCGGTATCGGGCTAGGGGAGTTTGTCGCGTGGCCATGTCAGTCCTCAAACTGGGATATCAGCGTGCAATACGTATGCAGAATTGGAAAACCCACCGGCGCCAGCGCGCCGAGCCGAAGCGGCACGACGAGGTGGCAGACACCGGTGGGGGAAAGGCTCATTACCAGCGGTAGTGAGCAAAGGCCTTGTTTGACTCGGCCATCTTGTGCAGATCTTCGCGCTTCTTCGCCGAAGCGCCGATGCCGTTGGAGGCATCGAGGATTTCGTTGGCCAGACGTTCGGCCATGGTGCGCTCACGGCGAGAGCGGGAGTGGCTCACAACCCAACGAACCGCCAGCGTCGTGGCTCGGCGAGGACGAACCTCGACCGGAACCTGGTAGGTAGCGCCGCCCACGCGACGTGACCGCACCTCGAGCTGAGGCTTGGTGTTGTCGATGGCTCGCTTCAGGGTGGCGACTGGATCGCCGCCGGTCTTCTCGCCGACGACCTCGAGTGCGTTGTAGACAATCCGCTCAGCGGTGGTCTTCTTGCCGTCGAGCAACACCCGGTTGACGATCTGGGTGACGAGAACGGATTGGTAGACCGGATCTGGTTCGAGATCACGGCGGGGGGCTGGACCCTTACGTGGCATGGTACTTAACCCTTCTTCACGCCGTAGCGGCTGCGTGCCTGCTTGCGCTCACGAACACCGGCGGTGTCGAGCGTGCCCCGGATGACCTTGTAGCGGACACCAGGAAGATCCTTCACACGACCGCCGCGCACAAGCACGATGGAGTGTTCCTGAAGGTTGTGACCTTCACCAGGGATGTAGGCCGTGACCTCAACACCGCTCGTCAGGCGCACACGGGCGACCTTACGAAGGGCCGAGTTCGGCTTCTTCGGCGTAGCGGTATAGACGCGGGTGCAAACCCCACGACGCTGGGGGGAACCGACGAGAGCCGGGGTCTTCCCCTTCTTCGGCTTGGACTGACGGCCCTTACGGACCAACTGCTGCATTGTGGGCACAGAAAACCTTCTAAGTGCTGGAGCGTTCGAACGCGAGACCGACCGGCGCGCATACCAGCCTGCAAGCCTACGGGTGCGCCCGGTGGATCACAACGAAGGAGCGCGGCTTACCACAATCCACGACCCAGGGTCATGCATACTGGCACGATTCCAATGACCAGAATTGTGAGTGGAATACCGAGTCGCAGGTAGTCGCTCGACCGATAGCGACCAGGAGCGAAGACCATCGTATTGGTCTGATAGCCGATCGGTGACAGGAACGAGGCAGAGGCCGCGACCGTGATTCCCAGTGCGAAGATTCGCGGATCGCCACCTGTTTCGACCGCGACATTTAAACCAATCGGCAGCATGATCGCCACGGCACCGGCATTCGTCACAAGCTCGGTGAGCAGCAGGGTGGCCAGCACGAGACCCAGTGACGCAAGCCACACTCCCCCGCCACCAAAAACCTCGCCAACGCCGGCGCCAATCCGAGCCGCGAGGCCGGTTGACTCCACGGACGCGCCGATACCAATGGCCGCTGCGATCATCACAATCACGTCAAGATCGATTGCGTCGCGGGCCTGACGAGGGGTGAGCACACCCGACACAACGACGGCGGCGGCGCCGAGCACCGACGATTTCAGGACGTCGACGACACCGAAGATCGGCAGCACGGCGACCGCAGCGAGAATCATCAAGGCGGTTGACGCCTTCGCCTTTGCAGTTGGTGGCGGCTCGCTGCGCCGATGAATCAGGAGAAAGTCGCCCCGTCGCTTGTAACGATCACGGAATCCATCATCGGCGACGAGTAGGAGCGAGTCACCGGTCTGCAAACGAACTTCGCCGAGTTTGGCGTCGATTGTCTCGCCACTTCGTTGGAGGGCCACGACAGCCGCCTGGTAGCTGCGCCGGAAGTCGGCTTGCTTGATCGTCTTTCCGATCAGCGGCGACGACGCACCGAGCGCGGCTTCGAACCACGCGTGGGAGCCATCTTCCAGCGCCCAGACATGCTTCGCTTCAAGCAATCGAAGCCCGGCCAAGTGATCCATGTCGACCACCTGATTGACCTGGCCGGCAAACGTCAAGATGTCGCCCGCGTGCAAGACGTGGTCGGGGCCAACGGGGGCGACAACTTCGTCGCCGCGCTCGAGACCGACGAGATAGATCGACGGCAGATTTCGTAGGCCGCCGTCGGCGACGCTGACCGAGTCGAGCGCACCACCCGGTTCGACCACGAGGGAGACCGTAAAAGGACTCTCGACCGAGTCGAGTTCGATGCCGCCGCGGTCTGGCATGAGGCGATGGCCGAACGCGATGATCACACCGACACAGGCCAGCGCTACCGGTAACCCGATCCGGGCCGGTTCGAAGAACGAGTAGGGATCGTCGCCCGATGCGTCGACGATGCCGCTCGCAGCCAGGTTGGTTGAGGTCCCGATGACCGTCACCATGCCACCGACGATCGTGGCGTAGGACAAGGGGATGAGCAGCTTCGACGCTGCCGTCTTTTTCTTGTCGGCCCAGCGCCGGACCGGCGAGATGAGCATCGCGACCACCGGCGTGTTGGCGACCACCGTTGAGAGGAGTGCCGTGCTGAGGCCGAGCCGAGCCATGGCCGATCGAGTCGTCGATCCATCGAGAATACGCCGCACTGGGGCGACAAGCGCACCCGACCGATCGACGCCCCCGGCGACGACGTAGAGCGCCGCTATGGCAATCGGCGCCCGATTGGAGAAGCCGCCAAAGGCCTCCGACGCATCAATCGTTCCCAGCCCGTACAGCCCCAGCAGGGCGCCGACAACGGCGACCGTCGGGGTTGCTCGGCGGGTAAGCATCGCCAGCGTCATCAGAACGAGCGCCCCGACGACGAGCCATTCATTCGCGGTCATGCCACAGCCACCTACGCACCGGCACCTATCGGCCAGACGCTACCGCCCATGAAGCGCGTACCGAGGTCCTGATCCGCTCCGCGTTGGGGAGCGCAGCCCGCCAACCGGAATCCCCGAGAACACCGAGAAGCCCGTAGGCAACAGCAACCTACGCGAAGTTGGCTGGCCGCTTCTCTTCGATGGCGGCGATGCCTTCGCGCACGTCAGCGCCGGTGAACCCGAGCATTTCGAGCGCCACCGACGCATCAAGCACGGGACCGGCCTGGCGGATCCAGCTATTGAGCGACAGCTTTGTCCACTGGATTGCTTGCCTGGGCGCCGTTGTTGAGGCTACGGGCGACCTCGAATGCCTTGTCGATGACCTGGTCGTCGTCGACGCACATCGACACCAGTCCCATCCGGTCGGCCTCTTCACCGGTCATCGGTTCACAGGTCAGAAGGTAGTATTTCGCCTTGGCCATGCCAATCAGCAGCGGCCAGATAGCGACCGCATGATCGCCAGCGGCCACCCCGATCTTGGTATGACCATCGATCAATTTGGCCGTGCGGCCGACAATCGAGATGTCGGCCATCAGTGCGGTGGCGATCCCCGCACCAACGGCAACGCGTTCGATCGCCGAAATGATCGGCTTCGAGCAATTGACCATGTTGTGCACGATGTCGCGAGCTTCACGGAGCGCCTGCGCCCGGAAGGCGGCGTCGTCCATGATCTGGTGAATCATGGCCATGTCGCCGCCAGCCGAGAAGGCGCCGTTTGCGCCATGGATGACGACGACCCGAACGGCTGGATCAGTATCGACGGTGCGCCAAACCGCAGCGAGATCGTGGTGCTTCTGGGCATCAACCGCATTGAGCTTGCCCGGTGTGTCGATCACAATTCGCAGAATGCCGGGCTCCGGCATGTCGATATCGAGGCCGGGGTACTGGTCGTAAAGCTCCATGGCCCGAACGCTAGACCCCAGTGGCCAGGCTGGCCAATACGCCGATCGAATTGAACGTCATGTGGGCGATGATGGCGGGACCGAGGCGATTGACTCGCTGGGTGACCGCGCCGAGGCACAGCGCCACGACCCCAATGACCGAGAAAATGACGAGGGTTTCACGCCACGCGACGTTCGTGTAGTGGGGCAAGACGAACAGCACGCTGGAACCGAGCAAGCCAATCAAGGACCCGAACCGTTTCTCGATGGCCGACATGGCGAGCCCTCGGAAGAAGAGCTCTTCGCTCAAGGGCGCGCCGACGATCACCATGAACACGATGGCGTAGAACCAGGGGGAGTCTCGGTGCTCGCTCAAAAACGCGGTGTTCGACGTGTCGTCACTCTCCGTCACCCCCAAGACCTCGGCGACGGCAAGGCCAACGACCCCAGCACCTATCGCCACGCCCAGGCCGAGAGCCGGTCCGAGGAGAAGGTCCTTCAACGCAAAGCGGAAGCGGAAATCATTGGCGATTCCGTAGCCCTTCCACCTGGCCACGAGAACCGGCCAACCGAACTGCACGCCCTGTTGGCCCAGTCCGGCAACAGCCAAGGCAGCGGCGCTCGCTGAGGTCTCGTCCAAGCTCAGGCCAAGGACCGCAGCGGTCGCAACCAGCGCCACCGTCGAACCGACGAGGATGGCAATGGCACCAAGGACGATGTCTGGCATACCCCACCGGGGCGCTGGCGCTACCCGATCGGCCGGATTTGGTGGCGGAAATGATGCCGGGTTGGTCGGTGGCGCGAACGGTGGCTGATCGGGCGGAACGGCCGTCATCGTTCGCCCCGCAAGATCGCAGCAAGGTCAACCATCGTCGAAAATGAATGACCAGACACGAAGTCGTCGACGTGGGGCAGGGCGGCGGCCATACCGGCGGCCAACGGTTCGTAGCCCGGCGACGCCCGCAGCGGGTTGACCCAGATGAGACGGTGGGTCACCCGGTGAAGGCGTTCCATCTGTTCACCGAGCAGGTCGGCATCGCCACGATCCCAGCCATCGGACAAGACCACGACGACGGCCCCGCGGGCCATGCCCCGGATGCCCCATTTGTCGTTGAACTCCTTGATGACTTCGCCCAGGCGGGTGCCGCCTGACCAGTCGGCGATGGTTGGCGTCGCCGCTCGCAGCGCCGCATCGGGATCACGATTCGACAACTCGCGGGTGACTCTGGTCAGGCGCGTCCCGAAGGCGAACGCCTCTACCCGATTGCGGGCGACAACCGCCGCGTGCACAAAACGGATGAGGGCCCGCGAGTAGCTCTCCATGGAGCCCGAGACGTCAAGCAGGAGCACGAGCCGTCGCGGCTTCTCCGCCGGCTCGGTGAACGCTCGCTGGATCGGCTCGCCCTGATGCTTCATCGCAAGTCGAACAGTCCGCCGAACGTCGGGGAGACTCCCGCTTCGCCCCGAGGGGACGTGACGACGGCTGCGTCGACGGTAGGTGGAGAAGCGAAGTGTCGACATGAGCTGGGTGAGTTCATCGAGCTCATCTTGGCTGCATTCAGAGAAATCTTTGCTGGTGAGAATCTCGACGCGCGAGAAGCGCAACACCTGCGTGTCGCCGTCACCATCGTCGTCACTGTCGCCGTCGCTTGGTTCGTCGTCGCCAACATCAACGGCAAGTTCGACCGCTGGCGGCGGCGAATCGATGGTCATCAAGCCAAACGAGTTCGCCTTCCAGAACGCCCGAAACGCAGCGTCGTATTACCGCCAATGTCCTCCGCCGATGAACCAGTGTGGCCCGGCCGCCCAGTAGACCGATGGCTCGGCGTCGATACCCACCTCACCAAGTGCACGACAAAACCAATCGTGGCGCTCGCCGCACCTTCAGGCCCGCCCTCGCAAGACGCAACGAACCCGACCCCATCTGCTCGGCGGGAGGACGCGCGCAGTCACCACTAGACTCCCGGCCCGAGCGATGGCCGCCCTCACGACATCATGCACACCAGCGTCGGTAACTCGACTTGGTCTTCGCGGTACTTCCTGAGCACCGACCCCAACGTGGTGCGCACCGATTCGTCGCTCAGGTTTTTTGGCTCGAGTGCAGCAAGCGAGTTGGCCCAGTCGATTGTCTCGCGACGCTGGGCGGCTTATACAGCCCGAGGCGTCGCCGGAAGTGCTCGGTGGCGGCGGCTACTGCCGGGCCAGAGTGTCGGTCACGTGCGGAGCTCGCAACTTGACGATGGCAATCTCACGATCGAAGTCGGGATGCTCCACCCAGTGATAGAGGTAGCGACGCTTCAAAGCATCGTGCACATCACGAGTGCGGGTTTGACGTCAGAATCACCAGCGTGAGGCGTTTCGCCTTGATTGTGCCCAATTCGGGAATCGTGATGGAGAAGTCGGATAGTGCCTCCAGCAGGAACGCCTCGAACTCGTCATCGGCCCGATCGACCTCATCGATGAGCAGCACCGGGGGACCTGAATCGCCAGGGCGACAGCGCTTCCAAAAGGGGACGCCGAATCAGGAAACGGGGGTCATACAGCTCGGCCTCAAGCCTGCTTGGTCTTTGACTGCCGCCACACCGGTTGCCTCGGCGGTACGAAGGTGAAGCAGTTGCCGGGTGTAGTCCCACTCGTAGACCGCCTGGGACGCGTCGATTCCTTCATAACACTGGAGTCGAATGAATGGTCCACCGAGCCAGCGCGACAGAACCTTCGCCACCTCGGTCTTGCCCACGCCAGCCTCACCTTCCAGAAAGAGCGGTCGGGCGAAGTGATAGCGAGGAAGATTGACGTAGCGAGGCCGACGTCGGCAAGTAGTCGTTTGCCTGGAGCGCCCGACGACGTCGTCAACGGAGTGCTCGGAAGAGTCACGACTGTGCAGGCTAGACCGATCGCGAGGGCGCAAAGTCGCATCAATTGTGCGATCCGGCCGAGGATGGGTCCGTTTCTTTACCGAAGCTTTAGCTGACGTTCCGGACGATACTCGTCGCTCGCTTCTACGATCGGATGCCTATGCCTCGACCCACTTCCCGTTACGCCCACGTCTCCAAACGGGCAAAGAGCTCGCTCGTCCGAGGTTCTGTTTTTCCTCAGTGCCGCCGCCGCCCTTGTGCCCGGCCTGGCCTGCGGCAACAGCGATGCCGATGTCATCGCCGCGGCGACAACCGTTACGACGGATGGCAGCAGCACCACCCGATCCTCCGTTTCGCCAGCCGACACTAGCCAATCATCGGAGACGCAAACCAGCGAAGCGCAAGCGGCCGAGGCCCCTCCCACCGGCTCGGCCCTCGCCGCCAGCGCCGAGCTCCAGATCGACTTCACGTTCTCGGCCGAGGGTGGCCGCATCCAGAATCCCTACGTGGCGGTCTGGGTCGAAGACGCCGCCGGCAACCTCGTCGACACCGTCGGCGTCTGGTACCAACAAGGCCCAAAGGGTCAGAAATGGGTCAGGAGACCCGCGCGGTGGTACACCGCAGCTGACTCCGGCCAAAACGGGGCCGAGCTCTCGTCAGCGACCCGCTCCCCCGGCGACTATTCGTTGCTTTGGGATGCGACCTCGGCCGACGGCAACAAGGTGGCGGCAGGCGAGTACTGTCTGCATTGAGGCAGCCTGCGAGCGGGCTGGCCCCTAGCCGAACTCATCCGCGAACCGATGACGCTTGGTCACGTGCGTTCACGCTCGAGTTGCCCGACACCAACGAGTTGATCAACGCGTCAGCGGCGTTCCGTGCCTGAACGAATCCCGGCCGAGCTACGGAACCGCTCACGGAAGCGAAGCCGGAGTAACCGGACCCACGCCATCACCCGCTGGCTGCACGTCTATACGTCGATGGTCGCGTTGTTTCTCGTCCTGTTCTTTGGCTGACCGGCATCACGCTTAACCACCCGACGTGGACCCCTTGCTGGCGCCACTCGCGAATCAACCGCCTCTGGGGTGCTTCCGGCTTCGGCCATCGTTGACGGCTCCGTCGACTACCTCGTCGTGAGCGAGTATGTCCGCGCCAACAACGACGTTCGTGGCGCCATCTCCGATTTCGAGACGGTTGGCGACGCCGGCTCGATCAGCTTCAAGGGACCGGGTTACTCGGCGGACGTGCGCCTCGATGTGTCGACTGGCAACTACGACGTGCTCACCACCGAACAAGGCCTCCTCGGCGTCATGAACGACCTGCAATAAGGCGCATACCGAACTCATGGCGCTGGCTCATCGATGTCGCCGGGGTTGTCCTCGTTGTCATCGCCGCAACGGGCTCGGTATCCAACTGTTTCTCACGAAGCGGCGACGGCGGGCGCTGCTCTGGGCGAGTATCGGCATCATCGTTTCGACTGGTGCGATCTGGTTGGCGATGGCCTAACGCACCGCTTCTTCTGGTAGCCCGATCCCGACCTCAACCCCTGGCGACCAGTGAACAAGCGGGTCACCAACGGGGGCCGACAGGCCACTGGCTGCCAGGAGCTGATCGTCGAGCCCAACGACCTCGGCCCGATGCAGGGGCCACGGCCCGTGCTCGGCCAGCGCCCACCGCAGCGTGCCGCCACGGCGTGGCGAGTAGAGGCGCCAGCGGGCGGTCAAGAAATGTTCTTTGGGCGAAAGCTCGTCAGGCGGAATTTGGGCCCCGACCCTGATGTCGACATCGGAGGAGACTCCCCGTGGTCCCGGCAACCGGCGACGACTGCGGTAGCGAATACGATCACCGGCTTCGTCAAGCGACATGTCGGCCCAGTAATACGGGAGCTGATAGCCGAAACGGGCGGCGAGCACTGCTGGCGACCGGGCGGCCTCGAGCGAGAAGAACCATACGCCGCTCGTGCCGTCTGGCGCCGTGACGTAGGTGCGAACATTCGTCTCACAAAAGTGCGACAACCACGGCACCGGACCTCCTCGGGCGGCCCGTACCTGCATGGCAAACGGGACGAGAGCTACCCAGGCCAGTTGGTCGAATGTCTGCACCCGCAAACCGGGAGGAAGCAGTCGCTGTACCTCCTCGGGGTCATAGGCCCAATGCAGAAACGTGAGCTTGTCCCAGCGTTGCACCATGATCGCCCGGTCCACCGAAATCGGGCAGTTTGGGCCATACGGCGACTCAGTCATGGTCCATTCTGGTCGGCTACGGCCTGGTCGGCCAAGTCGTCGTACTTACTGCTCGATAGCCGACCACGCGGCGTTTCGATGCTGGGCCCCATCGGAGTCGACGATGAGCGCGGCGATACCACCAACCGCCTCGGCCACGGTGAAGCTCTCTGGCGGTTTGAGCACCATGAACGCCGTGGCAAGGGCGTCGGCCAGCGCCGCGGTTGGGGCAACGACGCTGGCCGAGCGAATGTGATCGACTGGCCACCCGGTGCGCGGGTCGACGACGTGTCCGGACCTGGTTCCGGCCACCGTGAATCCCCGCCGCTGCGAGCCACTGGTGGCCAAGGCGGCGTTGTCGAGCGTGATGTAGGTCAATGGCGGAACGTTGTCGAACTTGGTCGCTGGATCTTCGATGCCAACGTTCGCTGGCTTGGTGCCGCGATGAACGAGATCACCTCCAGCGTTTACCACTACCCGCTCGACCAGGCGGTCGGCGAAGGTCTGGTCGACGCACCAATCGACAATGGCGCCTTTCGCAATCGCGTTGAGCGACATGCCAGCCGACGCAGGGCGCCCGCATTGGCGACGAGCACCGCAAGCTCGTCGGCTGGTGGTGGCACCCCGGCTGCTCGGCCAAACGCCATCGCGACACCAAGCACTCGGCGGTCGGGTTGAAGGCGCCGGCCGTAGCCTCCACCATCGAGTCGGCGAGAACGAGCACCGCGGCGAGTTCGTCGCTCGG
Organism: Acidimicrobiales bacterium; assembly: GCA_041394345.1. Taxonomy (GTDB): domain Bacteria; phylum Actinomycetota; class Acidimicrobiia; order Acidimicrobiales; family SZUA-35; genus JBBKWJ01. The sequence continues at coordinate 33,422 of JAWKIN010000023.1, forward strand.
TTCGGCGACCAAACCCTTCCGCCACCGCGAGAACTCCGACGCATCGTCATAGACCGAAAAGATCCGTTCGAGCCGTTCGATCTCCGCAACTGCCGCGGATCTACTGGCGGCCAGCACCCGACGTCGCCGAGCCTCGATCGACACCGTGACTCGGGTCCCCAGGAGCGGCTCATAGGAATCGCGAGCGTGATGACGTCGACGCAGCCACATCACGGCTGAATCTAGCCGCCGTTCTTGGCCGCTCACGTACACTCGCCCCGTGATGATCATCAGGTCTGCCACACCAGCCGATGCCGATGGCGTCGCGGCCCTCTGGCTTCAGCTAAACCAAGCCGGCGAGTTCGCCGATGCGCGCTATCGCCTTCGCCACGACGCTGATCGGGTCGGTCACCACTTGGTGGCCGAGGTCTGGCTTGGCGGCGACTCGCATCAAGTCTTTGTGGCCGATGACGACGGCACGCTGGTTGGCTTCCTTACGACTCGATCGCTCGAGGATTCGACCGTGCGCGAAACGAAGTCCGGCTCGCTCGTCACCGATCTCTTCGTTGCTGCCTCGCACCGGCGTCGAGGAGTGGCAACCCAACTGGTCCCCCTCAGCTGCTCGACCGAGAGGCACTCGCCAACCGCGAATCGATCGAAGTCGGCACACTCGCCCTCGACGAACGAGCGGTTGCCTTCTGGCGCTCTGTCGGCTTTGGCGATTGGCGGGTCACGCTCGAACGAGCCGTCTAGCCGCAACGATCGCGGGCCGACTGGGCCTAAGCCTGCGCCGGCGTTGGGCCTACTCGATGAGGTCAAACAGCGACGGCGCTACCGCCGTAGAACCCTCGATCAACAGCATGCGCCGCTTGGTTTCGACGCCCCCATTGGCCGAGAAGCCAACAAGCGATTGGTTGGCACCCACAACCCGGTGGCACGGGATGATGATGGCGATCGGGTTCGCGCCGAGCGCCTGGCCGACTGCTTGGGCCGCGCCAGGATCACCCACCCGCCGTGCGACCTCGCCATAGGTCACGACATCACCGCGCCCAATGCGGCGTGTCGTTTCCCACACGGCCTGGTGAAACGGCGACGCCGCTGAAATGTCGATCGGAATAACGTCGAGATCGGCTGGTTGGCCGGCGAGCAACGACACAACCCGGTCGATAGCGTCACCAACGACCCCACGTGGGTTTGCGGCCGAAGCGCTCGCGTAACGGCGTTTCAGGCGACGCTCCGTCGCACGTGGCGTTTCCTCTGGCAATTGGAGACCAACGATGGCGTTATCGGTCCACGCGATAGCGCAGTCACCAATGGCGGTTTCGAACGTGCAGTAGGACACAGCGGCCATACGACACCATACTGCGCTAGTGGAAGTCTCTCTTTTCGATTCCGTCGGCGACGCACTCCGCAGCCTCTTGCCGCCCGAACTCGCGGTCTGCCACATCCGATCTCACCGCCGGGGCATCAAGGTGTGGTTCGGCCCAGCGGAGGGCAATCGTGACCACTACGAATCGCAGATCATCGCACGACGCCACGTCGACGACGTCGAGGGGATGGCTATCGAGACGGGGTTTCATGCCGAGCAAAAGTCGGTGAAGCAGAACGACAACACGCTCGCCATCCTCCTCGCAGCCGAACCCGACTGGCGCCAGGTGCTTGGCGCTGAGGCAACCGCTGGCCCGTTCTACGGTCGTCCCGACGACTGGCGTCGTTTGTCTGATGTCTGGTTCGAACCAGACCTCGACGACCCCGACATTGCCTTCGAACTCGCCGCCCGCCTCGCTGACTACATCACGGTCATCGAGCCGCTTTTGGCGGACCGCCAGTAGCACTCGGGTCGGCTACGGCCGGCGATTGCTGAGATGGGCCTGATCGAGCACCTTCGCTGCTTCGGTGAAGTCGGCGGCCTCGATCGTGCTTACTGTCAATTTGTCGAGTTTGTGGACGTCGGGCCGCTCCGACAGGCGCAGCGCCTGACGGTTGATGGCCTGTTCGAACAAGGTGCGGGAATAGCGAGCGTTGCCGAAGCCGTCGTTTCTCGTCGCGAGGAGCAGGATTCGACGTAACGCTTTCTCGGCGCCGTCGCCGAGGACATAGTCGGAGGCGGTTGCGAACGACATCGTGATTTCGATGAGTTCGTCGGTTTCGTAATCGGGAAACGGGATCTCACGCGAGAAGCGCGATCGCAGGCCAGGGTTGGAATTGAGGAACTGGTGCATGAGCTTCGGATAGCCAGCGACAATCACAACGAGCCGTGACCGATGGTCTTCCATGCGCTTCAGCAAGGTTTCGATGGCCTCAGCACCGAAGTCATTGCCCCCAAGCGCACTGACCGGCGACAGGGCATAGGCCTCATCGATGAACAAGACGCCGTCGATCGCCCGCTTTACGGCCCGGTTTGTCTTGACCGCAGTGTGCCCTACGTATTGACCAACCAGGTCAGCTCGGTCGACCTCAACCAGATGCCCCTTCTTCAGCAAACCGATCGAGCCGTACATTTCGCCAATCAGGCGAGCCACGGTCGTCTTGCCGGTGCCGGGGTTACCGAGAAACACGAGGTGCTGACTTGTCGATACGTCGCTCAGGCCGTGTTCGGAACGTCGCTGCTGTATCTGCAGGAAGGCAATGAGCGAACGAACCTGCTCCTTCACTGAGCCGAGGCCAACGAGTTTGTCGAGATCGGCCTGGATCTCAGCGAGTGACCGAGGTGTCGGCGTGCGCGTCATCTGCGACGGTAGGTTTACTGGCGTTTTCTCGAGGCCTTTTTCGGCTGTTTGGCGAACCTGATCTGCCGCTTCGCGCAGCTTCTTTCCCAAATCGCCCGGACCACGAACCATGCAGCGAGACTATCCCGGTTGAACTCGAACCCGGGGACGGATGCGAAAGACGACGGCCGATCGGTACGGTGTTGGCCGATGCACGTCGTCCTCGTCAATCCCCAGATTGCCCCCAACACTGGCAACGTGATTCGGCTGAGCGCCAACGCTGGCGCCACGCTCCATCTCGTCGAACCGCTTGGGTTCAGCCTGGAAGATCGACTTCTTCGCCGAGCCGGCCTCGACTATCACGATCTTGCCGACGTACAGATTCACCCCTCGTGGGATGCCGTCGCAGCGCTCTTTGACGGCCGTGTTTTCCTGTTCACGTCGCACGGCCAGACTCGCTACGACCAGGTGTCGTTTGAGGCCGGTGATTGGCTTGTCTTCGGTCCCGAATCAACTGGCCTCTCGGCCGATGTGCTGGCGACGGTCGACCGTTCACACCACGTCGTAGTACCGATGCGAGCGAACAATCGCAGCATCAACCTTGCAACTCAATCGCCATCGTCCTCTTCGAGGCGTGGCGTCAACAGGTTTTGCGGAGCAGACGCCCGCTTCCTCGACTGCTAGCGCGGCGCGCCGAACGCCCTACTCGGTCCCCCGAAGAGCGGCGATCGGTTCGAGCTTCGATGCCTTCCACGCCGGGTAGGTACCGGCGAGGAGTCCGATGACGCTCCCAACAACAGGAGCGACCAGCGGTAACCACGGCGCCAACACCGGTGTCCATTCTCGCGATGCCGAAACGCCGACGGTCGTAAGAATACCGAGGCTCGTTCCGATGATTCCGGCAATGGTGCCGAGCGCCGCTGACTCAGCCAGGAACTGGGTGGCAATGTGTTTTCTGGTCGCACCAAGCGCTCGACGCAGACCGATTTCGGTGGTGCGTTCAAGGACCGAAACGAGGGTGACGTTGGCGATACCGATCGCGCCAACAACGAGAGAAATGCCGCCGAGCACGAGGAACAATGAATTGACATCGTTCTTGACACTACTTTGCGCTCTCGTCGGCGACGCCGGCACCTGCACGGTGAGCTTCTCGGGAGCGTTCGGCGACAAGGCGATTGCGGCCTGTGATCCGATGAGTTCGGCCGCCCCGACACGGACGTCGATGAGCACTTCGGCCGGCGCCTCCAGACCGAAGCGGTCCCTGGCCACACCGTTCGGCATGATGACGGCATTGAGCAGCTCGGGTTGGCGTTCGACGTCGGCCAAGATCCCGATAACAATCAGCGGCTCATCGCCGACAAAGATGGCCGGAGCGTTCGCCGCCTGACTGATGTTCAGCCGTTGGGCGGCACCCGGACCAAGCACCACGACGGGATCAGATCGCTCGTCGTGGCCCGTGTCAAACACTCGTCCGGTCGCGACCGTGGCCCGAGCCGCCTCGAAGAGTCCGGGAGAAACGGCAAGCACCGGCATGTCGAACTCGTTTTGTCCGAGCGGGTCGTTGACTGGCACCGATCGCACCAACGCTCCCCCGGTCGGTACGTCCGACTTCGTGCCGGCCGCGACGACACCATTAAGCCGGACCAGCCGATCTTCGGCGTCGAACGGGATGGCGCTTGTCTGGTTGTCTTGCGACTGCGCCCGCGTGTTGGGTTTCACCACGACTTGGGTTGCCGACAGCTCATCAAATCGGGCCACGATTTGGTTGCCGGCAGTCCGAGCCAACCCAAGCGTGGCCACGAGCGCTGCGACCCCAAGGATCGTTCCCAGCGCGGTGAGCAGCGTTCGGGCTGGCCGCGCCGTCAGCGAAACAGTCGTCTCGGATACGAGATCGCGAAAGCTCAAATGAGATTTCCGAAACTCCGAGCCGGCCCTCATCGTTCGCTCACCACACCGTCTCGGATCGAGAGCTGGCGCTGGGCCCGTTCGGCGACCTCGGCATCGTGGGTAATGACGGCAAGCGTGATGCCAGACTGATGCAATTCGCTAAACATCTCGAGCACGGCGTCCGTCGTGACCGAATCAAGATTGCCCGTTGGTTCGTCGGCCAACAGCAAACTCGGCCCGCCCACCAGCGCACGAGCTACGGCCACACGTTGGCGTTCGCCGCCCGAGAGCGTTGTCGGAAACGCGTCCAGCCGATGCCCTAAACCAACAAGACGCAGCGCCTCGACGGAACGCTCGATCCGGTCCGAACGCGACGCCGTGTTGTAGAGCTCGGCGAGGGCCACATTTTCAACGGTGGTCCGGTGCGCCAACAGATGGAACGACTGGAAGACAAAGCCGATCTTGGAGCCACGAAGCCCCGCACGGTCTGACTCGCTCAGGCCCGAGGTATCAAGCCCGTCGAGGTAGTAGGTCCCCGAGGAGGGAGCATCGAGCAGCCCAAGCAGATGAAGCAACGTCGACTTTCCCGAGCCACTCGGGCCAACGATGGCAACGTAGTCTCCTCGCTCGATGGTGAGATCGGTGGGGCGCAACGCCACGACCGGAGGCGTCGAGTCGAAGACCCTGGCGACTCGATCAAGTTGGACGACCGGATCGGTCACCCGCCCTCAGCCTCCGGATCGGTGGACTCGGTCGTGTCGCCCGCCGATGCAGGCTGCCCGAGGTCGCGGCCAACGACGACCCGGTCTCCCTTGGACAGCGAGCCAGACAGGGGGGTGACCTCGACATACCCGTCGGCGGCAAGGCCGGTCGACACATCGACCAACTCGGTTGTTCCGTCGCCCCGATCGACTTCAACCCTGGCGCCACCGTTGGCTGCCGCTGACACCGCCGCGAGCGGAACGGCAAGCACCTCACCGCCAGTTGTCGAGATCGGTATCGTGACGCGGAGCGATTGGTTGAACGCCTCTTCGGGCAGCGGCTCGATCGGGGTCAGGTTCATCTCGTACTTGGATTCTGTGGCCGTACCCGTGCCAGGGCTGTCAGCAAGGAACGAAATCGTGGCCTTCTGCGAGATGCCAAGCCCGTCGTCCTCAACGAGAACTTCGAGTCCCTCTTTGAGAAGGCGTCGATCAGTGGCGGAGACAGACGATTCGATCACCGTCGATGAGCCCGTGGTTGTGATAATTGGACCCTGGGGCGAGCTGCCGACTTCGGTGCTGACCGACTGAACCTCGCGGGGCAGCGTTGGTACGAACACCAGCTCCGAGGTGGGAAACGAGACGCCGGTGGTGCTCAGGGTTCGTTCCAGGTCGGCCTTGGCTGCGGCCAACTCGTCACGCGCCGATGCGAGCGCAGAGTTGTTCGACGTCGCCGGCGGGTTGATGGCCTCATTTCGCGTGGCGTACGCAATGTCTAGTTCGAGCTGGGCCGCCTCGACCAGCTTGTTTTGCTCGGCCGTCAACACCCAAAGTACGTAGTTTGCGTCAGCCAGCCGTTGGTCGGCCGCCTGCCGTTCCTCTGGCGTCGCGTCCGACGCGAGTGCGTCAACCGCCGCCTTGGCCGCTGCCGCTTCCGCCGCTGGTTCAGCCAACACGCTGGCTCGTTCCGTGGCCGCAGCATCAAGCGCGGCTTGTTGCTGGTTGATGGCCTGCGTGAGGCGCAACCGCTCCGACTCGCTGAGACTCGACGGGGTCGTGGCCAGGTCGTTGATGGCGTTCTGGGCATCGCGGACCCGGGTCCGTGCTCGCGCCAACGCGTCGGTCTCCTCGGTTGTCGGCTCGTTGGCGCGATAGCCGGCATCGCGGTAGAGCGCGTTGACCGCGTCGGCCAGCGCGGCGTCGTACACGCCGTCGACGGTGCCGACGTCGTAGCCGAGCCGGACGAGCGACTGCTCGAGCTGGGTCACGTCGGGCCCTTCCATCGACGGGCCAAGCGAACGGAACACGGGAAGATCGCCCTGGAGAACGATGACCGGCCGACCTGCGACCTCGGCGACCACGTCCCCTTCATTGAGCGTGTCGCCGGCCGCTTTCGGCAACCGGGTGATGATGGAGGAGCCGTCTGTTGACGGCGAGACCGAGATCGTGGTCACCTCGCTTGACGTTACGGTTCCGCGCACGACGACCCGCGACGCCAATTCGCGAAGCTCAACTGGGACCGTGATGAGCGAGGGGTCGGGTGCTGCCGTCTGCGCCGCGATCTCCGCTGGCGACTTGATCGATTGGCCAAAGAACCAACCGATCCCAGCCGAAAGGATCGAAACGCCCGCCACACCCGCAAGAAGTGCCCGCCTGTTCATGTCGCTCAGCCGCCGTTTTTCAGCGCTTCGAGTGCCTCTCGATTAGCGTCAACGAACTCTTGCTCAAGTTCGATACGAACTTCGTTGTAGACCGACTCTTGATTGTTGTAGCCGCCACCGCATTCATCGACGGCAACCGCCATGGCGATCTCTTCCTTCTGAATGACGCCAAGTTCGGCCAACAGGTCGTCGGGAAGGGGTGGCGGGCCCTGGTCGAATGCGGCGTAGTCCTCCTCAGTGAGCGCAGCCAATTCCTCGTCGGTCATGCCCTCAAAGGGGTTCGGCATATTCTCGTAGGCCTCGTTCTGCGCGTTGTACAGCGGCTCCAAGCGATCGTTGAACAAGGTGTAGACGTCGTCGATCGAGGTGTAGGTGAATCCCTTGTCAGCCACACAGCTGGCTATCTTGGCTTCGGCCTCGACAATTCTGGGATCAGATTGGATGAGCACGTACATCGCGTCCAGCTCATCGCTGAACGTCGTCCATACGTCATAGGCGCCGCCCTCGTTGTAGACCTCCTCCTGGGCAATGGGATAGCAGCCTGTCGGGACGTATTCGTTCTGGTACCACTCGTTCTGGATCTCGTTGTTTTCTTCGTCACTCAGCGACTCATCCCACTCGGGACCGTTCGACCTCTTCGCCGCCGTAGAGGGCTTCGTACCACGCCTGGTTGTCCGCATCGCTCAAGGTCTCGAGGTAGTCGGCGTTCGGATCGACATACTCCTCGCCCTGGGTCTCGTCCGAGGAATCGTCATAACCAACGAGGTCAGGCCCGAGCTGATTGCTGGAACGCCTGGGTCGAAATGCCAAAGCCGTATTTGGCAACCCACTCCTTGGTGCCCCACTCAAGCCCGTCGGTTGGCTCGACCGCAAAGGACACCGACTCGTGCGAGTCCGGCTTCCATTCAAAGCCTTCGGCCGACATGCATTCCGCCACCATTTCGTTGACCTGGCGTTCCTGCTCTTCGTACTTGGCTTGCTGCGCGTCAGGATCACCCGACCCGGTGTCGATACCAAGAAAGTCATAGAGCGGCGACTCATACGCCGCATCGCTGCTTTCGCTCGCGCTTGTGTCAGACGACGACGAACCACACCCCGTCGCCGCAAGGCCGCCGACAACGAGAAGACCAATAACACGCCGCATATGCGACTCCTTTTTTCGAAGCCCTTGGCTGCCCTAAGCCAAGCGGTTCGCAGATCTTCGCACATGCTGGCCTGATTGCAATAGCACCCCCGCAGGTTCGCCCAGGTTTCTGGGCCGGTCGCACGCCTAGTCGGTGGCGGCGGCCGACCCGAGGTAGGCCGCTTGCACCTGCGGATCGGCCTGTACCTCGCCTGGCGTGCCCTCAGCGATGACCCGACCCTGATCGAGAACGTAGATCCGGTCGGAAATCCCCGTGATGAAGTTGAGGTCGTGGTCGATGACGAGCACACCAGCCCCAACCGACCGTGCCGTTGCTCTGACCTGTTCGATCATGCGATCAGACTCAGCGTCGCTCATACCACTGGTCGGTTCGTCGAGCAGCAAGAACCGGGGTCGCAGTGCGGCGGCCCGGGCCAGCTCGAGCCGGCGGGAATTGCCATAATCAAGCTCGCTGGCGCGACGGTGACGGAGCTCCCACAGACCTGATTGGCGAATGATCTCGTCGACGCTGAGATTGGCCTTTTCGAGATGGTGGCTTTCGGCGACGGTCCATGACACCTCGACGTTCTGGCGGACGGTCAGCGAGGAGAACAACCGAAGGTTCTGGAAGGTTCGCACCAGACCGGATCGAGCGATCATTCGGGGCGGCGCGCCATCGAGTTGCTTGTCGCCCAAGAAATACTTGCCCTCTGTTGGCTGGACCATCCCGGTGATCACGTTGACCAACGTCGTCTTGCCCGCCCCGTTCGGGCCGATCAGCCCGATGATTTCGTCGCTCGAGGCCGTGATGCCAACCGAGGTCAGCGCTCGGAAGCCCCCGAAGTCAACCGTGACATCTTCGACAACGAGACGGATAGGGGCCGGGGGCTCGGGCACCTCGGGTAGTGACGGCGCCGTCTCGCGGCCGGACTGGGTCTTGCGGTAGAGCCATTGATCGAGTTCCCAGTCGTTGACCAGACCAGAGCTTCGGAAGATCATGAAGCCGACCATCGCCGCTCCGAGGAAGATGCGCGAGAGGCCGTCTCGCAAGATCCAGTCGGTACCGGGGATAGAGACGCTGGGGCCGGCGAGGTAGCGGGTGAACTCACTACCAATCGTGATGATCACGGCCCCAAGCAGGGCTCCGGTGACCGAGTTCCGACCGCCCACAATCAACATGACGAGCGTGAGCAGGGTGTATTCAAGGAAGAAGAAGTTCGGCGTGATGTTGCCGATTTGATAGACCCGCAACGACGCAGCAACGGCCACGATGGCGACCGATACGAGCAAGGCCACCATTTGTTGCACGGTCGGGTTGATCCCCATCGCCCGGGCCGCCAGGTTGTCTTCTCGGCCTGCTTGGGCGAGCAGTCCGGTCTTCGACTGGGCGAAGAGGCGAGCGATCAGAATGGCTCCAAAGAGGGCGAGGTAGATCGGCCAGCGGCTCTCGATTGTCTGGCCGATGCGGAACGACAGGCCGGCTCGGTCGCCACCGGTGAGGTCGGTCCAGTTGATGGCGAGCTCATGGGTGACTTCGAGCAACGCCAGCGTGATTACGGTTGCGGCGACGGCACCCGAGGCCGCGCCCGAGCGAGCAAGCCCGAAGCCAATGAGGACCGCAACGAGCAACGAAACAACCACGGCCACCAGCCCAGCCATCACGGGTGACAGCTGCACCTCGTTGAGGTTCCAGGGCGCATTGCGAATGACCGTCGACTTTCGGGCTGGTGCAATGGCCAGGACGGCAAAGGCATAGCCGGCAATAGCGCCGAAGCCGACATGGCCGAACGAAAGGATGCCCGTGTTGCCGATGAAGATCTGGATGCCAACCACCATGATCGCGTTGACCAGGAGCGCCGTGACGAGGTCGGCTCGGGAGGTAGCGCCGAACGAGGAATAGAGCAGGCCACCGCCGACCAGCATGGCGAAAAGCAGGCCTGAGCCAATCGTGGGGAAAACCAGATCTCGTTTGAGGTTGCTAAACATCAGACCCGCTCCGCATGGCTCACGTTGATGATGCCCTGTGGTCGGAAGATGAAGAGCAGAGCGATCAAGACGAAAACGACGCCTTCGGTGAGCGACGCCACGCTGCCCGGCAAATAGGCCCGCAACAGCACTTCGGCGACGCCCAACACAAGACCGCCAACGACGGCGCCGGGCATGGACCCGAGTCCGCCGATGAGTGCCGCCAACACGCCCTTGAGCATTGGCCCTTCACCGGCCGACGGCGTGGCCTGGCCGGAGCGCATAAGCCAGAACACCGATGCCACACCAGCAAGAACACCCGACAGAGCAAACGCGCCCCGGATCACTCGGTCGCTCTTCACTCCCATCAGGCGAGCCGCGTCGAAGTCCTCGGCCGCGGCTCGAAGGGAGAGGCCAAACATGGTTTTCTGGAGAATCCACACCGTGATTGCGAGGGTGACGATGGTGGCGCCAATGGTGTAGAGATCGACGATTTCGAGGTTGATGCCGGCGATGTTGTACGTGTCGGCGATCCAGGTGGGCCGGGCGTAGGTCTTGACGCTGGCCGAGACGTACATGACAAAGGCCGCCTGCACGAGGAAGTGCACGCCAAACGAGGTCAGGAGCATGGTGAAGTCGGGAGCGCCACGGACCCATCGAAAGGCCACCGCCTCGATGATGATCGACGTGAGCGTGGCGGTCAGCACGATCATCGGCACGACGACGTACCAGTTCCGGCCACCCTGGATGAGCCAGTAGGCGACGTAGGCCGAGACGGTAATCAGCTCGCCGTGAGCGAAATTGACGAGGTGCATGACCCCGAAGATCACGGCGATGCCCAGGGCCAACAAGGCATAGATGCTGCCTCGCCCGAGTCCATCAACGAGGTTTTGCAGTAACTCAGTCATGGGATCCTCCGACGAAGGCGTCAAACAGGTCGGGCTGCGCAAGCAGCTCAGCCGATTGTCCCTCGATGACAACCTCGCCGCTTCGCAGCACGTAGCTTCGGTCGGACGCACCGAGCATTCGGGTGGCGTTCTGCTCGACAACCAGCAGGGTGACGCCTTGCGCACGCAGCTTGCCGATGAGGTCGAAAACGACGTCGATCAGGACCGGGGCCAATCCAAGCGATGGCTCGTCCATGAGCAGCAGGCGTGGCTTGCTCATCAACGCCCTCGCAATAGCAAGCTGCTGGGCCTCGCCGCCCGAAAGGTAGCCGGCCGAGGTCGTCCATTTACGTTCGAGAACGGGGAAGAGCTCGACCATCTCGTCGAGGCGGCTGGCCCGTTCGCTCGAAGACGCCGTGACTCCTCCTACCTTCAGATTTTCGACCACCGTGAGGTCGTTGAAGATCCTCCGGTGCTCCGGCACGAGTGCCATCCCGGCCTTGAGGAGCCGGTCGGGTGACCAGCCTCGCACATCGACACTGTCGAGCGTCACCCGACCCTCGGTTGGGGCCAAGAGGCCGGAGATACCCCCAGAAGCGTGGTCTTTTCTGCCCCGTTGGGGCCGATAAGTCCGATCGACTCACCGGCCCCAACGCGAAGGCTGACATTTCGCAAGGCCGAGATTGAACCGTATTTTGCAGTCAGATTCTCGACCTCAAGCACGTGCTACTCGCTCCAGTTTTCAACCAGAACGTTGACACCATTCTGGACCTGCTGATCGAGACTGGCTTGTTAGGCACGCCGTTGGTGCCCGAGTAGCCAGTCTTGCCGGTGAGGCCGTCGAAGCTCTCGATATTGGCAATGGCGTCGCCGATTGGTGGGCCATCGAACTGGCCGCCGCTATTGATGAACCCTTGGGCGGCGAGCAACACGGCGTCGGCGGCCATGGCCGCAAAGACGACGCTGTCCGGTGGCGCACCATTGGCCTGGCGAAGCTCTGGGCAAAGACGTCGATCCGGTTGCCCGGTTCGTCGAGGCCGTGGTTGGTATGGAAGACACCCTCGTTGTTGTCGACGAAGAGACCGCCGGTGCCATCGAATGCATCGGTGCCGAAGTAGCTGATGTCGACACCGACGCCCTCAAGCTGACCCCGGAGGATCGACATCTGGTCGGCCAACATGGCGGAGTACAGAATCTCCGAACCGTCAGCGATGGCTTGAACTTCGTTGACCTGGGTCGAGAAGTCGGTGTCGGCAACCGGTACGTAGGTCTGGTCGAGGACAACTTCGCCGCCGCCGGCGGTGAACACCTCGGTGAAGATCTCTGGGTTGTAGCCAAAGTAGGGGCCAGGCGACGAGAACGTGATTGCACGGGTGTAGCCCGCACTCAGCGCGTAGCTCGCGGCCGCAGTTGCCTGCTTGGTGTCATCGAAGCTGATCAGGAACGAAAGTGCGCCGATGTCGGGCAGCGATGGTTCGGTTGAGGCAACGAAGAAGACCGGCGTGGTGCCGCCCGTGGTCTGAAGGATCGGCTGACCGAAGTCGGCGAATGGCGGGCCGAGCAGTGCCACTGCGCCCCAGTCGAGCAGGTCCTGCGTGGCCCGAATGGCGACCTCTGGTGAACCCTGGACGTCCTGCACCTGGTACTCCACCGGCGTGCCGTTGATGCCACCGGTGCAGTTGATGAGGTCGACCATGTGTTGGCCGGCCAGGCTGCCCGGAATGTCGGCGAAGCCGGAAACCTCGGACTTGTCGGCGGCGTAGCCGATCTTCAGCGATTCGCCGGTTGGCGCCTCGACACAGGCGCCAAGATCGGCAGCCAGAATGGCGTCGACATCAAGCGTGAAGTCGAGGGCGGTGGCCCCTGACCCACCGGTGTCGCCACCCGAGGTTGTGTCGGTTGCCGTTGATGCGTCAGAGCCGCAGGCCCCAGCGAGTAATGCGGCTGCTGCAGCGCATGCTGCCAATGACCGTCGTTTCATGATCTCTCCCAATCGTGTACGTCGTTGTCGGCGGTGTTCCTACAAACGTTTGACCCCAAACAATTAACACGGTCGCGCCATTCGAGCAACAGAATCTCCAAATTGAACGTTTTGTGTATTTTATACAGTAGACAATGTAGGCCCCGAGAACCCCGACGTCAATCTGCGCCACTGGAGGACGAAAACGTGATCGCCCCGCTCGAGAACATCACCGTCGTTGCGTGGGAACAGGCCGTTGCCGCACCATTCGCCACCCGCCAGTTGGCCGACCTCGGCGCCCGAGTCCTTAAGATCGAGCGACCCGGTTCAGGCGATCTCGCTCGTCACTACGACAGCAGCATCGATGGTCAGTCAGCGTTCTTCGTCTGGGCCAACCGGGGGAAAGACAGCATCACACTCGACGTGAAGGACCCCGCCGACGCCGCGCTTCTCGATCGGCTCATCGCCGGGGCCGACGTCTTCATTCACAACGTTTCGCCCGCTGCGGCACATCGAGCCGGCCGCGACGCGGCGGCCTTGCACGAGCGCTATCCGCAGCTCATCGCGTGCGAGATCTCGGGCTATGGCCAGGACGGGCCACGAACCAACGACAAGGCGTACGACCTCGCGATCCAAGCCGAGTCCGGGGCGATGGCGGTCACCGGTTCGGCCGACTCACCCTCCAAGATCGGATTCTCCGCCGCCGACATCTCAGCCGGCATGTACGCCTTCAGCTCGATTCTGGCCGCCCTCTACCGGCGCCAATCCACCGGCGAAGGCGCGGCCATCTCCATCTCCATGCTCGAGTGCCTGTCGGAATGGATGGCGGCCCCGACGTACGCAGCGGTGGCCGCTGGCAGCACCCCAACCCGCGTTGGCCACCGCCACGCCATGATCGCCCCGTATGGCGTCTACACCGCGGCCGATGGCGCCGAGGTCCTCGTAGCAGTTCAGGCCCAACACGAGTGGGAAAGCTTCACCGCCGTGGTGCTCGGCCAACCAGAGTTGACCGCTGACCCGCGCTTTGCCACCAACCCCGATCGTGTCACCAATATCGATGCCCTCGAGCGTGTGATCACTGCCGTATTCGGCTCGCTGACCGGTGACGAGATCCGCCAGAGGCTGTCCGACGCGAGGGTTGCTTTTGCTCGGGTGAATTCGCCGATCGACGCGTTCGGCCATGAGCAGCGCGCGGCCCGGCACCGCCAGACCATGACGACACCAACGAAACGGCGACGTGCTACCTCCCGCCGTTCAACGTAGCGGCTGTCCCCGCCGCGGCCAGCCCTGCCCGCACTCGGCCAATACGACGACGCACTGTTGGCCCGACTGCTCCGCCACGACAGCCAGCGCTAACCGTCCACGTTAGCCGAGAACGAACGGATCTCGGGTTGCACCTTCTGTCTCGATCCATGTCGTCTTCGTCGTGAGAAACTCGTCAATCGCCTCGAGGCCGTTGTCCCGGCCAGGGCTGACTACTTCACGCCACCAAACGGAGCAACGTAGGAGACGTTCGGTAGGTGTTCACCCACACCGTTCCGACATTGAGGTCGCGGCTGCAGCATCGCCCGGCTTGAACGTCGTTGGTCCATACACCGGCGGCGAGCCCGTAGTCGAGTCGTTGGCGAGCTCGGTGACTTCGTCCTCATCATCGAAGATCATGCAGGCGAGTACTGGCGAATACCTCTGCGGAACGATGGACGGTTGGTCATTGCTGATCACCGTCGGCCGAACGAACCGGCCACCGAGGACGGGGTCGACAACGCCACCGGTCAGCACCGTGGCCCCTTCGGATCTCGCTTGTCGATCATCGCCAGGATGCGGTCGCGTTGGTCATCAGGCACGACCGGCCCCATCTCGGTCGCTCGGTCGGCGGGATCCCCATTGTGTCTCTGCGTGCCACAATTCGATCAAGCACATCGCCGGCGATTGAGCGGTGCAGATAAGCGAGGAACCGGCAACGCAAGTCTGACCACCAGCGGCAAAGATCCCGGCGAGCAGCCCGTTCGTTGCTGCCTCAGGATCCGGCATCTCCAAACACAATCTGTGGCGACTTGCCGCCAGTTCAAGCACGGTCGGCGTGAGGTTTTGGGCAGCCCTTGACGGCGTGCTTGGCCGTCCCGCTCCGCCAGTGAAGGTCAGCTTGTCAACACCAGGGTGAGCACAGAGCGCGGCCCCGACCGCGGCGCCCCCAGTAACCACGTTGATGACTCCGGGGGGAAAGCCGGCCTCTTTGGCCCGTTCGGCCAACAGCAGGGCGGTCACTGGCGTGAGGTCGGACGGCTTCACGACAACCGTGCAGCCCGCAGCCAGAAGCGGCCCCAGTTTCCAGACGAGGATCGACAGGGGCGAGTTCCAGGGCACAATCGCGCCAACGACACCAACGGGTTGTTTGGTCGTGTAGATCAAGAAGTTAGGCAGTGGACCAGGGATCTGTGTCCCCATGATCTTGTCGGCGTGGCCGGCGAAGTAGCGAAGATAGCTCGCCAACCCGGCCGCCTGGGCCGACGTCTCGCGGATAATCTTGCCGTTGTCGCGGGTCTCGATCTGGCTCAGCGTGTCGGCGTCGCGAGTCAAGAGTTCACCCAGCTTCACCATGAGTGCGGCCCGCTCGTGGGCTGGCATCGTCCGCCAGGGTCCACCGTCGAACGCCCGGCGGGCAGCGGCCACGGCGAGGTCGACCGCCGCCGGGTCGTCAGGCACCTCAGCCCAGACCTCACCGCTATAGGGGTTGGTTGTCGTCATCATCGGCCCGGTCGACGGAACCGCCTGATTATCGATGACGTTGTTGAAGGTTTCCACGACTACTCCCCGGCCAGGATCGAGATGGCACCGCTCGGGCATTCCAATACGATCTCGTCGGCGCGCGAGCGCGTGAAGGTCGTCGCTGGATCGACCTGGGCAATCGCCTCGTCGCTCACCGAGAACGCATCAGGTTCGAGCATTTCGCAGCGACCGATGCCAATGCAAACGTCGCTGTCGACCACGAGCGAGACGCGCTCCTCGGCTGGGGCTGGATTGTAAGTCATAGGACTCCTTGGTCACGATGGGCCCATTCTCGACCCGGACACACCTCGTGGCAAGGACACATCGCCCAAGAATATGGCAATGTTCTGTGCACTATGTCCTAGACTCGGGGCCGCCCGATGACCTTGACTCAACCCATGACCTCGACTGACTCCCGAACACCCGCCATCGATATCACGTCGTCGGAGCTCTATCGCTCGGCGATCCCCTGGGATACGTTCGCGACCTTGCGCGCCACCGACGGTCTCACCTGGGTGCCCTACGAGGCAAACGGGTTCTGGGCTGTCACCCGGCACGCCGACGTCCAATACGTCTCTCGCCACAGCGAGGTGTTCTCGTCGGGCATCGGCCACACCAATCTGTGGGATCTCGAAGCCGATGCGCTCGAAGCCCGCCGGTCGATCATCGACACCGACGCGCCCGACCACACGCGTCTGCGTCGTGTCGTGTCCTCCGCGTTCACGCCCCGCAACATCCGGGTCTGGGAGGACATGACCCGACAGATTGCGTCTGATCTCTTGGCCCGATACGTCGACGCCGGCGGCGGCGACTGGGTCGAGCTTGTTGCGGCACCG
>JAWKIN010000024.1:0-48596 GCA_041394345.1 Acidimicrobiales bacterium
GGACCATGCCACCCGGTCAGGACACCGCCGTAGCCGAGGGACCGAGCCGCCAGCAGTAGGTTTTGGCAGGCTGGGTAGATCGAGGCACCATCAATGAGTGCGTGGTGCCGAGGCGTAATGCAGGCCAGGATGACGACGGGCGTCGCTTCAAAGTGGTCGACGAAGTGTTGCATCGACCGAGCCATACGAGCCTTGGGCGAGTCGTCAACCACGCCACTCCCCTCGTCGTAGCCGTCGGCTCGGCGCTTCTCGTTCCATCCCGCGCGAAACGACTCGCCAAGGAGCGCCTTGGCCTTGGTTGCGATGGGGCCGTCCCGGAGCACTAAAAACCGTCCTGGCTGCCGATTGCTCCCCGTCGGTGCCCGCGTCGCCGCGAACATGATGGCGCCAAGGTCGGCATCGGGTAGTGGCTCTGGTCGATAGCGGCGGATGGCGCGCGTTGTCGCCAGAATGTCGAGGAACTCGTTGGAGGTTGGCGCAGTCATGGACTCCACCCTCGCACAAGGGTGGCGTCAGAACCGAATGCCTACGCGGCAGTCGTCGCGGCGCTCATCGCGTGGCGAACGAGCGAAATGAGGGTGTCGCGCACTGCGGTCCGGTTGCGAGCGTCGGTGACGACAACGGGGACGTGCGCCGGCACATCGAGTGCTTCTCGAACATCGTCAGGGTGATGCTTCAGAACGCCCTCAAACGCGTTGATGGCGACGACGAACGGCACGCCGGTCTTTTCCATGTAGTCGACGGCGGGGAAGCAATCTTCCAATCGCCCGGTATCAACGAGAACCACCGCTCCGATGGCACCGCGAATGAGCTCGTTCCACATGAAGTGGAACCGGTCTTGGCCCGGTGTGCCGAAGAGATACAGCACCATGTCCTCACCGAGGCCAACTCGACCGAAGTCCATGGCCACCGTGGTCGCCTTCTTCGCCGTGGCGTCGCCGAGGTCGTCGACCCCTTCGCTGGCGCTCGTCATCGCCGCTTCGGTGGTCAGCGGCTCAATGTCCGAGATGGCACCGACGAACGTGGTCTTGCCAACGGCGAAACCGCCAGCTACGACGATCTTGACCGGGATTGGGTTGGTCGTCATCGCGGCTCCTACAGCGTTTGGAGTCCGTCAAGGACTCGCTCGAGTAGACGCAAATCGGGGCGTTGGGCCTGTCGATTGAACCGTTTGGCCAGTCGTGAGGAGGCCCTGGTTGATCAGGTCGCCGACCAGGATCTTGGCCACCACCTGCAGATGGATCGCCGGCATGCGCCGAGATCTCGGCCACCGACAGCGGACGAATGCACAGCGATACGATGGTGCCAAGCCTGTTTCGGAGGCTGCCCGCTGACTGTTGTCCGGCTGAGGTCGTCCTGATTTGGGCCTCGATCGGGAGCTCAATAGCCGCCTGCGCTCGACCCTTCTGTCACCAGGTACGGGCGAACCCGTAGTTCGGGGTTGTGGTCGAAGTCTGTCATCAGGAAGCACAGCCCAGCTCGGCTCGCAAGTTCGGGTGAGCACCGTTCCGGCCTTTTTCGACGAGAACCGCCATTTCGTAGGCGACGAGGCCGACGTCGCAACCGGCGTCGGCGACAACGGCGAGGAGCGAGCCATCGGAGATACCGGTAACGAAGAGGAAGGCGTTCTGCATTTCAACGATGATCTCGTTGACGGCGCCTCCCCCGAATCGCCCGGCCGCACCGTACGCGAGGCCAATGAGGCCGCTGGAGACAGCGGAGAAACGGTCTACCGCGCCGCGGTCAAGTCCGCTGGAGGCGCCAACGGCAGACCGTCAGAGGAGACGACGATCGACTCAGATACGCCGGGAACTCGCTCAACGAAGTTGTTCACGAGCCAATTGATGTTACGGCTTGGGTGCTCATGACCGTCATGCTCGGTCTCCTTGGTGCTCGTCGTTGATGGGGGAAGGTGGGTTGAACGGGTCAGATGCCGGGTTGTCGTCGGCGAGTTCGCTGAGCGGGCGGCCTTTGAGGCCTTCCCGGTAGCGAGCCAGCATCGAGCGGATCTCGGCCGGGCTGCGTTCGCTTGGGGTTGCGGGACGACCCTCATCGATTGGTGCTCGCGATTGGGTTCGGTCCCGCTTGACCAGGCCGGAGGATGTCCGATCTGGTGCTGAAGGTGCGAGGAGGGCCTCGATACCGCTGTCGAAGGCCTCGCCGATTGGCATCGCCTCGCTGAGTTTCTCGGGGTAGGCCGGAGCGACCAACGATTCGGGAACGGCGGGTTGGGCAACGGGGGGTTGGGCAATGACGGGTTCGTTGAACACCGGCTCCATCGCTGGGATCGTCGGTGCGTCGTCGCGGAATGCGGCCAACGGGTCGGCGATATCCGACACGTCGAACGCTACCGGTGCTGGCGCGGGCGGAGCCGGCGGTGCTGGTGGGGCGGCGACCTCGGCCACGGGGGCCGGCTGGCTCCGGAGTGTCTCGGACGGGAAGGTGGATGGCGTCTGCTGTTCGGTCATCCGAGCGGCCCCGAGGAGAACGGTGGCCGTCGTACCGCCGCCAGGTGTTGGTGTAAGCGACACGGATGATCCAAGGCGACGGGCCAAGTGGCCAACGACGACGAATCCGAGCGAGCGGCTCATGCCGAGGCTCAGTTCGGGCGGCATCGCCAACGTGGCGTTCGCGTCGATCAGTTGGTCAGACGACATGCCGATGCCACGATCGATGACGGCGACGACGTAGCCTCCGTCGGACTGCTTCGAGCCCCGTACCTCAACGGGCCGGTCAGGCGGCGAGAACTGGGTAGCGTTCTCGAGAAGTTCCGACAGCAGATGCGCAAGGTCGAGGGCGAGCGACGAGCTCACTTCGGCCGCTTCGACGTCCGTCAGGTTGACGTGTTGGTAGTTTTCGATCTCGCTCATGGCGACACGAATTGAGTCGGCCATCTGGACGGGGCGACCCCGGCGGCGAGTCGACTCGGCGCCAGCCAGAACGAGCAAGCTTTCGGCGTTGCGGCGCATGCGGGTCGCCAAGTGGTCAAGTCCGAAAAGCTCTTCGAGTCGATCCGGATCTTCTTCGTCTTGCTCCAAGCGGTCGATGAGTTCGAGTTGGCGGTCGAGAAGGCTTTGGTTTCGCCGGGCGAGGTTGATGACGAGGTCGCTGACACCAGCCTGCACCACAACCTGCTGAGCGTTGGCGATCTCGACGACCCGGTCCTGGATCGCATTGAGTGCACCGACCAGGTCGCCGAGTTCGTCGTGTTGGTCAGTGACGAGCGGTTCGAAGGTCGGGACGGCAGCACCGGGTCGACTGAGGACGTCAACCAAAAGCGGCAGGCGCTCATTGGCGACCTCGAGGGCCGAGCGCTTCAGGTCGTCGACCGGGTTCACGATCGAGCGGCCAATGATGACCATCGTGAGTGCGCTGAGGAGAACCGAGGCCAGACAGACGATGCCGAGCGTGCGAATGTCGCTGGACAGCTCATCGATCGACGACCCGCCCTGCGAACTCAAGAGCACGGCATACGCCGAGATGATCGCAAGGACGAGGAGGGGCGGCAGCGCAATGGCGAGCAGCTTGGTGCGGAGCTTCAGGTTGCTAAACATCACCACCCCTATCGGCCATTGCGTTCAGTTCTTGAGGCAATGACTGATTCGTGGGTGGTCGCCCCGCAGGCGGCCGCAATCCGATAGCGTCTGTTGCTGTGACTGAGCCTGCACCAGCCGAGATTCCACTCTCGGGAACACTCGACCAAGTAGCCCTGAAGCAGATCCTCGAGGTCTTCGGTTCTTCGGGTGCCACCGGTGCGGTCAAAGTTGGCGATTCCGGCGCGGTCTGGTGCGACGCGGGCCGACTGGTACTCGCTACGTCGGCCGCCAGTCCAGCGTTGGCCGATGTGCTTTTCGGTGCGGGCGTCGGCACCCTCGATGAGCTCGCGTCGCTGTTGGCCAACTCCAGCGACATTGGAGCCCAGCTATCGGCCCAACACCCGAGCGCGATGCCAACGGTCGCCCGCCTCATTCACGAACACAACCTCAACGCCTTGTTTGAATTGCTCGTGCCATCAGCGGCGCCGTATCGCATTTCGATGGGCGAATCACATCCGCTCGGCGTGACCTTCGCTGAGCCATTGGCGGGGGTCATCGACCAGGCCGAGCAGCGGCTCGCAATTTGGCGCCAAATCGCCGCTCGTATTCCGTCGACTAGCGTCAAGTTTCGCCTTGCCGCCGAGTTGCCGAGCGCCCGGTCGGAGCGAACGATAACAGCCGATGAGTGGCGGTATCTGGCCCAACTCGATGGCCGCCGTTCCGTGGCCGATCTCATCAACGCAACCGGCGAGAGCGCCTTTCGCGTCTGTTCTGGCCTCTATCGACTGTTACTCGAGGGCATCATCGTCGACGGCTAGCGCGACCCAGCCAGCGCCGGTGGCACCGGGATCGACTCCGGTTCGGGCTCGATCGGGTTGATCTCGTGGGCCCACATTCGTTCGATGAGGTTCGACGCCTCGGCGTAGCTCAACCGCAGGTATCGCATAATCAAGAAGGCGAGATCGGCGTCGGCCAGATCAAGCAATGCGGCGAGTATCGCCACCTCTTGTTGACGGATGAAGACAGGAGCAGTCTCGCTGAGCGAACGCATTGAGCGCAGCGCAGCACCGACCGAGCGGAAGAGCTGCTCGTTGGTGCCCGTCGCCGGATTGAAATCGATTCGGAACCAGCCCAGCCACAGGATCTGCTTGTCGGAGTCGTAGCGCCCTGGTACGCGAGCAACAAACTCGCGATTGCCGAACCGCTCCGGTTCGACGCCGTAGATGTTCGCAAGTGCCTCGCTCACGGCCTGGTTCGGTGTTCGGATGCCGCACTCGTAATCGCCGAGTTCTCGCTCGCTCAGCCCCGCTGCGGTTGCCGCCGCTTCAAGGCCATAACCGACCCTGGTCCGTGCCTTACGAAGCGCCTCGCCAAGAGGAACACGACCGTTGTTTGGGTTTATCGCTACCTCGTGCTGCATCACAGACCTTTCGTGACTGGAACACGAAAGGCAACGGCACCCGAGTGCCCCTACCCAAGCGATCAGGTTCGGGCGACCCATACGCTAAGGCCACGGGCACTACAAGCAATGGACGAATGATTAGGACCAACGTCGTGGTCCCGTTGTGGTCCCGTCGGGGCTAGTTCAGCGGGCGATCGGTAGGGCGAACCGGAGAGGGCAGGAGCGTGTCACCCATGAGGAATGTGTCGACGGCCGCTGCCACTGAACGACCCTCGGCAATCGCCCAGACGATCAGGCTTTGGCCTCGACCCATGTCGCCACAACTGAAGACACCCTCGACGTTGGTTGCCCACTGCGCCGTGCGCAATGTTCGAGCGGTCGTCGGTTTCGAGTCCGAACTCGTCGATCAGCGACCCGGGCTCGGGACCGAGGAAGCCCATGGCGAGGAAGACGAAGTCGGCCTCGAGGGTGAACTCGCTATCGGGCACGGGCTGGAACGACGGGCGGCCATCGATCATGACCTGCTCGACCTCGTTGGCTCGGAGCCCCGTCAACCGCCCGTCGGTGCCTTGGAACTCAAAGTGTTCACCGAATACACGCTCGCCGCCCTCTTCGTGGGCGGACGTCACCTTGTAGACCAGCGGGAACGTTGGCCACGGCGTTTTGTCGCTGCGGTTGTTCGGGCGGACGGGGCATGATCTCGAACTGATGAACCGACGCCCGCCTTGGCGATGGGCAGTGCCGAGGCAGTCGGCCCCGTGTCGCCGCCGCCGATAATGATGACCTTCTTGCCGGCAACGTCGATTGGCGACGATTCGAGATCGCCGAGCTGTACCCGGTTGGCTGGTGGGAGGTAGTCCATGGCCTGGTAGATGCCAGTGTCTTCACGGCCCGGGATCGGAAGGTCGCGAGCCAGCGTCGCTCCCCAGCCAGGACAATTGCGTCGAACTCGTCTCGCACATCGGCAACCGAGATGGAGCGGTCGTCGTCGGCCGGTCCGCCGACCCACGTGTTGACCCTGAACTGGGTGCCTTCAAGCTTCATTTGCTCAAGGCGCCGATCAAGGACAGCCTTCTCCATCTTGAACTCGGGAATGCCGTAGCGCATCAGGCCGCCAGCGCGGTCAGCCCGTTCGAAAACGGTCACCGTGTGCCCGGCGCGAGTCAACTGCTGCGCCGCCGCCAGACCAGCGGGGCCGGAGCCGATGATGGCCACGGTCTTTCCTGTGAGCTGGTGGCCATGATTGGTCGAACCCAGCCCATTTCAAAGGCGTGCTCGATGATGGTGAGCTCGATCTGCTTAATGGTGATCGGGTCGGTGTTGATGCCAGCGACACAGGCGCCCTCACAGGGCGCAGGGCAAAGTCGGCCGGTGAACTCCGGGAAGTTGTTGGTGGCGTGCAGGCGCTCGACCGCTTCTTCCCAACGGTCTCGGTAGACGAGGTCGTTCCAGTCAGGAATGATGTTGCCCAACGGGCATCCGCTGGTGCAGAACGGGATGCCACAGTCCATGCACCGAGAGGCCTGAACTTGCAGGCTGTCGGTGGGAAATGGCTCGTAGACCTCGCGCCAGTCGCGGAGGCGGACGGGCACGGGCCGTCGGGTTGGGACCTCTCGGTCGAACTTCAGGAATCCGCGTGGATCACCCATTGGAAGCCTCCATCACTGCGGCGATTGGATCGGTGCCCTCGTCTAGAGCGCGGGCGTGGGCAAGCAGTACTCGTTTGTAGTCGCGCGGCATGACCTTCACGAAACGGGTCAGGGAGGCGTTCCAGCTTTCGAGCAATCGCTCGGCCACCCCGGAGCCTGTTTCGACGAAATGCGATCGGACCATCGCCATGAGGACTTGCTCGTCGTCTGGCTCGAGCTCCTCGAGGTCGACCATTTCGAGGTTGACCCGGTTGCGGAACTCGTCGTCGACGTCGAGGACGTACGCCACGCCGCCCGACATGCCGGCACCGAAATTGCGGCCGGTGGAACCAAGAATCGCTACCTGGCCCCCGGTCATGTATTCGCAGCCGTGATCGCCGACGCCCTCAACAACCGCAGTGGCGCCCGAGTTCCGTACACAGAACCGCTCGCCGACTCGACCGCGAATGTAGGCCTCGCCCGAGGTGGCGCCGTAGAGCACGACGTTGCCAGCAATGATGTTGTCGTCGGGCACGAACGGGGCCCGAGGCGACGGGAACACGGCCAGACGTCCCCCCGAGAGTCCTTTGCCAACATAGTCATTGGCGTCGCCCTCCAGCCGGAGCGTGATGCCCTTCGGCACGAATGCACCGAACGAATTGCCGGCCTCACCGACAAAGTCGATCTGGATGGTGTTGTCGGGCAGGCCATCGGCACCGTGGCGCTTGGTGAGTTCGTGGCCGAGCATCGTGCCGACGGTTCGATTCTGATTGCCGATCGGTCGGCTTATGCGTACCGGTGTGCCCGCGTCGAGTGACTCCGCACAGGCGGTAATGAGCTCTTGATCGAGGGCCTTGTGGAGACCGTGGTCTTGGCCCGTGGTGTTGTAACGGGCGGCACCCTCGGGGAGGTTGGGTACGTGCAGGATGGGTGAGAGGTCGAGCCCGGCTGCTTTCCAGTGACGGTTGGCGTCGGACACGTCGAGGTTTTCAACCTGGCCCACTGCTTCTTGGAGCGTTCGGTAGCCGAGTTCGGCCAGCAATTCGCGAACCTCCTCGGCGATGTACTCGAAGAACGTCTCGACAAACTCAGGCTTTCCGCTAAAGCGGGCTCGGAGTTCGGGGTTTTGGGTTGCGACACCGACGGGACAGGTGTCGAGGTGGCAGACCCGCATCATGACGCAGCCCGAAACGACGAGCGGTGCGGTCGCAAAGCCAAACTCTTCGCCACCGAGGAGGGCGGCGATGACGACGTCGCGCCCGGTCTTGATCTGGCCATCGACCTGCACCACGATGCGGTCGCGCAGGTCGTTCATCAGCAGTGTCTGCTGGGTTTCGGCCAAGCCGAGTTCCCGGGGCCACCCGCATGCTTGAGCGACGTCAGCGGCGGCGCGCCGGTTCCGCCATCGTGGCCGGAGATCAGCACGATCGGATTTGGCCTTAGACACCAGCGGCCATTGCGCCCACACCGACCTCGGCCACCAGTTTCACGTGAATCCGTGCTGCCGGGTTGGCGTTCTTCAGATCGTGGATGAGCTGAGCGGGTCTTCAATCGAATAGATGTCGTGGTGTGGGGCGGCGAGATGAGCCCAGCCCCGGCGGTTGAGTAGCGGGTCTTGGCGATCCAGGGATAGACCTTCTTGCCTGGGAGTTGTCCGCCCTCGCCTGGCTTGGCGCCTTGGGCCATCTTGATTTGGATGTCGTCGGCATTCGACAGGTAGTTGGAGGTGACGCCAAAGCGCCCCGAGGCGACCTGCTTGATCGCGGAACGCTTTGAGTCGCCATTGGCCATGACGTCGAATCGTTCGCTGTCCTCACCGCCTTCGCCCGTGTTTGACTTGCCGCCGAGGCGATTCATACCGCGATGGCCAGGGTCTCATGAGCCTCAGCCGAGATCGAGCCATAACTCATGGCGCCCGTAGCGAATCGTTTGACGATCTCGCTGACGGGCTCGACGTCATCGATGGAGATTGGCTCGCGAACCGGCTTGAACTTGAGCAGGCCTCGAATCGTCGCCAGCTGCTCGGACTGATTATCGACGAGCTCGGTGTATTGCTTGAAGATGTCGTAACGCTTCGTGCGGGTCGAGTGTTGGAGGCGATAGACGGTCTCGAGGGTTGAACAGGTGGTATTCACCCTCACGCCGCCACTGGTACTCGCCGCCGAGCTCGAGCTCGCGGTGCGAGACACGGTTGGTCGATCGGGGAACGCACGGCGGTGCCGTTCGCCGACCTCACGCGAAATCTCGTCGAGCCCGATGCCGCCGATCTTGGACGACGTGTTGGGGAAGAACTCGGTCATGAGTTCGGGGCAAGGCCGACCGCTTCGAAGATCGGGCGCCGGTGTACGACGCGATCGTGGAGATGCCCATCTTGGACATGACCTTGATGACGCCCTTGGTGACTGCCCGGAGGTAGTTCTTCTCGGCCGTGGCGAGATCGGCGCTCGACTTGTCCCAGGCAATACGGTCGACGATTGCCTCGAACACGAGCGACGGGCACACGGCACCAGCGCCGAAACCAATCAGCAAGGCGAAATGGTGCACCTCACGGGCATCGGCGGCTTCGACGACCAGGCCGGCCTTGGTCCTGGTTTCGTTGACCATGTGCTGGTGAACGGCCGCCGTGACCAGCAGCGACGGTACCGGCGCAGGTCGGCCGTGGCGCCCCGGTTGGTGAGCACGATGACGGTGGCGCCGCTGGCGATAGCCTCGCTGACCTGCACCTTGATCTCTTCGACCACCCGGCGAAGGCCAGCCCCGCCCTCGGCGATTGGGTACAAGGCAGTGATGACCGCGCTTTGGAGATGGGGGTGGTCGCCGTCTCGATTGGCATGGATGATGTCGGTGAGCTCGGACCGGGTCAGTACGGGGTAGGGCAAGCGAAGCTGACGACACGAATCGGGGCCGGGATTGAGCAGGTTGCCCTCCGGGCCAGATGGTCGCTTCGTACGAGGTGACGAGCTCTTCTCGGATTGAGTCGAGTGGCGGGTTGGTGACCTGCGCAAAGAGCTGGCTGAAGTAGTCGAAGAGCATCCGGGGACGTGACGACAGCACCGCCAGCGGCGTGTCGGTACCCATGGATCCAATGGCCTCGGTTCCGCTCAGCACCATGGGTTCGATGATCCACTCGAACTCTTCTTCGGTGTAACCATTGGCGACCAGCAGTGGGACGATGTCGTCGTGAACCGGCGGCGCAACGGGAAGCGCGAGGGCAAATCGGCAAGTTCGACGACCTGCTGGAGCCAGTCGCCATAGGGATGGCTGCGGCAAGCTCGGACTTGATCTCGTTGTCGCTGATAATGCGGCCCTGTGCGGTGTCGACCAGGAACATCTTGCCCGGTTCGAGGCGGCCCTTTTGATCACCCGGGACGGGTCGATATCGAGCACACCCACTTCGGAGCCGAGCGCAGCGATGCCGTCGTCGGTAACCCAATACCGGCCAGGGCGAAGTCCGTTTCGGTCGAGCAGCGCACCGACAACCGTGCCGTCGGTGAAGGTGACCGACGCGGGGCCGTCCCACGGCTCCATCAGCGACGCGTGGAACCGATAGAAGTCGCGAATCGCCGGGTCGAGGTTGGGATTCTTCTCCCACGCTTCGGGGATCATCATCAGGCAGCTCGCGGCAGCAGTAGCCGCCAAGGTGAAGCAGCTCAAGCGTCTCGTCGAGGCTGGTCGTATCGGAGCCCTGGGGATCGCAGATCGGGAACAGCTTGGTGATGCGATCGCCCCAATGGTCGACGGCGAGCATCGCCTCACGCGCCTGCATCCAGTTGCGGTTGCCCTTGACCGTATTGATCTCGCCGTTGTGCGCAACGAAGCGGTAGGGATGCGCCCGAGCCCAGTCGGGGAACGTGTTGGTGGAGAAGCGGCTGTGGACGATCGCCAACGCACTCTCGACCCGCTCGTCGTTGAGATCGGGGAAGAAGGTCAGCAGCTGGTCGGTGGTCAGCATGCCCTTGTAGACCACGGTTCGCGACGAGAGGCTAGGGAAATAGATCTCGGTACCAAGCTCGGCGTTGAGCGCCACTTCGATGCGCTTGCGAACGACATAGAGCTCGCGGTCGAGGTCGAGGCCGGTCAGGCCAGACGGTGACGAGATGAACGGTTGCCAGAAGCTGGGCATCACTTCGCGAGCCTGGGTGCCGAGCGGATGTGGTTGGCTCGGAACTTCACGCCAACCGAGGCTGACGAGGCCCTCGTCGGCGACGATCTGGTCGATGCGATCGCGGGCCACTGCGCTAGCGGCAGGGTCGACAGGGAGGAAGCCAATGCCCGTTCCGTAGCTGCCCTGCTCGCCAAGGCCGTCAACGAGGCTCGTGAAGAACCGGTGCGGGATCTGCATCAGGATTCCGGCCCCGTCGCCGCTATTCACCTCGGCGTTTGTTGCGCCGCGATGCTCAAGGCTGTTTATGGCGCTGAGCGCCCGACGAACGATCTCGTTGGACGCGGTCCCGTTCAGGTTGGCGATAAACGAAACACCGCAGGCATCGTGTTCAAATCGAGGGTCGTATAGACCCTCGGGGTCACGTAACGTGCGCATGTGGTCTCCTGGTCTGGTCGGGCGGTTGTTCAGGCGGGGACAACGCTGGCCCAGCCGGGAGAATCGACCCATAGTAGCGGTGACCCACAGTCAGAAGCGAGTCGAATATCGCTTGGAGCGATGGGAAGCCTGTCAGGTAGCGCTCTGAAAGATGTCAGATTCGCCCCATCGCGACCGGAGTATGCCTCATCTGGGCGAGTGGACCAGCTAGATTCCGCAGATGACCTCGTCAAATCCCGCCCCCAGCACCCCTGCCGCTCCCGATTACGTGGCGCGTTGCTGGTCGATATCGAAGCGAGCCCCACGCCCTACCACGCTGCGTTCACGGCAGCCGAGTGCTTGTCGGAAGCTGGCTTTGTCGGTCACGATCCGACCACGCCCTTTCCGACCTCAGCCGGCTCGTACTACACGCTCGACGGCGGCGCCCTCATGGCGTGGGTTCAGCCTGCGGCATCGGTGGACGTGCCCCATCCCGGCTATTGCATCGTCGGCGCCACCGACTCGCCCAACCTTCGGGTCAAACCTCAGCCCGACTACCTCAGTGCCGGGTTTAGCCAGTTGAGCGTCGCCGTCTACGGCGGCGCCCTGCTCAATAGCTGGCTCGACCGTGATCTTGGCCTTGCCGGGCGCGTTGGGGTCAAGACGAGACTCGGTCCGGCCATCAAGCTCTTCAAGGACGACCGGCCGATTCTGCGAGTACCCCAGTTGGCGATCCACCTCGACCGTGACATTCGAGAATCCGGGCTCAAGCTGAACCCTCAAACCCAGATCGATCCAATCTGGTCGACCGACGAAGAGTCGTTTACCGATTACCTCGCCGCTCAACTCGACGTCCCGGCCGGCGACATCCTGTCTTGGGATGTGATGGCCTACGACACGCTTGCGCCCCGCGTTGTTGGCCTTCATGACGAGTTTCTCTCGTCGGCCCGAATCGACAACTTGGTGTCGTCGTTCTGCGGGGTCTACGCGCTCGGGGCCGCGGCCCAGCGCCCGGAGGACCTCAACCGGATTCCTGTGTTGGCGCTCTATGACCACGAAGAGGTTGGGTCACTGTCGGCGACCGGTGCCGATGGCGTCGCGCTCATCCATACGCTCGAGCGAATCTCGTTGGCCCTCGGCTACGAACGAGCTGGCCACCTGGAGGGGCTGGCGTCCAGCGTGGTTGTCTCAGCCGACGGTGCTCACGCCACGCACCCTAACTATCTCGACAAGCACGATCTCCATCATCACATCCATCTCAACCAGGGCATCGTGATCAAGCAGAACGTCAATCAGCGGTACGCCACCGACGCCCAAAGCGACGCCTGGTTTCGCAGTATCTGCCACGAGAACGGTGTGCCGGTTCAGACATACGTGCACCGAAACGATCTTCCCTGTGGTTCAACCATCGGACCCGTGACCGCCGGTCGACTGGGTATACCGACGGTCGACTGTGGCGCTCCTCAGCTCGCGATGCACAGCATTCGCGAGATAGCTGGCACGGCCGACATCACCTCGCTTGTCAACGCGTTGGGTGGCGCGTTCCGCGCCTAGCTCGCCTGTTACCACAACTGGCTGGGGAGTTTCGGTCGCGTTTTGTTGATGTAGGTCACTTGACCTACTAGCCTCCGACGGTCGCCAACCACCGATAGAGGAGATTCTTTCGTGGATCTGATTCCGTATCTGGCCTTAGGGTCAGCCGTTCTCGCACTGCTGCTAGCAGGCTATTTCTTCCAAGATGTGAAGAAGGCAAGCCCTGGTGATGAGCGAATGGTTTATCTCATGACCGAAATTCAGAAGGGCGCCAAAGCCTTTCTGAAGCAGGAGTACACCTGGGTATCAGGGTTCGTCGTCGTCATGATGATCCTGCTCGGTCTCTGTTTGGAGCCGTGGGCCTCCGTTAGCTACTTGCTTGGCGCTGTGCTTTCGGGTGGCGCCGGTTATGTCGGCATGACGGTCGCCACCATGGCCAACGCCCGCACCACCGAGGCGGCGAAGGAAGGTGCCGCAAGGCCCTGCCAATCGCCTTCCGCGGCGGCGCCGTGATGGGCTTCACCGTCGCTGGGTTTGCCCTCGGTGGCCTCATGCTCGTCTATATCTTCTTCGTGAATGTCCTCGAACTGAAGGACGCGCTCGAAGTTGTTACTGCGTACGGCCTTGGCGGCTCAACCATCGCCCTGTTCTCCCGGGTTGGTGGCGGCATCTTCACCAAGGCCGCCGACGTCGGCGCCGACCTCGTCGGCAAGGTCGAGGCCGGTATTCCCGAAGACGATCCCCGCAACCCCGCCACCATCGCCGACAACGTTGGCGACAATGTCGGCGACGTCGCCGGCATGGGCGCCGACCTCTTCGAGAGCTATGTCGGCTCGATCGTGGCCCCAATCTCGTTGGTCGCGTTCTATGCCGCCCTCGTGCCTGGCGAAATTCAGGACAACTTCCTGACCCTGCTTCTCTTCCCCATGGCGATCGCCTTCGTTGGCATGGTCGCCTCGATTGCTGGTTCATTCCTCGTCAAGGGCGATGGATCAACCGACTCACACGCCCTGAGCCGGGCCCTTCACATGGGCACCAACGTGGCGATGGGACTCACCATCGTCGCCACCGTCGCCATCACCTACTGGCTCTTCAGCGGCGACGATTTCCACAAGCCGTATGGCCTCGGCATTTCGGTGATCGGCGGCCTCATCGCCGGCTGGGCGCTTGGCAAGACGGCCGAGTACTACACCTCTGATCACTACAGCCCTGTGAAGAAGATCGCCGAGCAGACCGAGACCTGTCCTGCGACCACGGTCCTCAAAGGCATTTCGGCTGGCATGATCTCCGTCGGCGCATCCGTCGCCATCCTGGCTGTCGGCGTGGCCGTTGCGTACTGGGGCGGCGAGCAAACGCTCGGCACCGACGGTGGCTTCGGCGGTATCTACGGCATCGCCGTTGCGGCGATCGGCATGCTGGCCACCACCGGCGTTGTTGTCTCCGTCGACGCCTACGGACCAATTGCCGACAACGCTGGCGGCATTGCGGAAATGGCCGAACTCGATCCATCCGTTCGCGAAGTGACCGACGCGCTTGACTCGCTTGGTAACACGACGGCGGCGGTAGCCAAGGGCTTCGCTGTCGGCTCGGCTAGCTTCACCGCACTCGCCCTCTTCAAGAGCTTCGAGTTCGCCATCGCCAAAGCGGGCGGCACTGTCAGTCTCGACGTCGGCCGAGTCGATGTGTTCATCGGTCTGATGATCGGTGCCATGCTGCCGTTCCTCTTTGCTGCGCTCACGATCGACGCCGTCGGTCGGGCGGCCCACGAGATGATCGAAGAGGTTCGTCGTCAGTTCCGTGAGATCCCTGGACTCCGCGAAGGTCTGCCTGGCGTCATTCCCGACTCTGCTCGGTGCGTGGCCATTTCGACCCAGGCCTCACTCAAGGAAATGATCGTTCCTGGTGCGCTTGCCGTGGTCGTGCCACTGGTAATCGGCTTTGTCGATGTCGATACGCTCGGCGGCCTGCTCGCCTGGCTCACTGGTAACCGGCTTCGCACTCGCAATCTTTATGGCCAATGCGGGCGGTGCTTGGGACAACGCCAAGAAGTACATCGAGGCCGGTGCCCATGGTGGCAAGGGTTCAGACGCCCACAAGGCGGCTGTTGTCGGCGACACGGTCGGCGACCCATTCAAGGACACGTCGGGTCCGGCCATGAACATCCTGCTGAAGGTGATGACGATCGTTTCCCTCGTCTTTGCCTCAGCGTTCGTCTAAGCCAGAAGTTGTCGTAGGCAACTTCGTTGTAACTCATCAACACCAAGCCCCGGAGCTCCATGCGTGCGTTCGTGATCCTAATTGCTGGTGGCCTATGCGCCTGCAGTGGATCCTTGAGCGACACCATGGGGCCCGGGGTTTCGTCGATCTCGCCAGCAATCAGCACGCCAGAGTCCGCTACAACCTCCGCCGACGCCGTGCTAGAACCCGATGCGCCAACCGGTTCGAGTGCCCTGGAAAGTGCGCCAAGCCCAACGACCGTGGTGGCCGACATCGACCTCGCAGGCTGGAGTGCGCCGTGGCCACAGCGATGGGGCTCTCCGACCCCGTACTTCTCGGGTTGGATCCGTTTCCCCGGCACGGGTTCTGACACCTTTGCCGACAACATCACCGCGGAGGTGACGCCACAAGCGGAGGGATCCGATGACGAGGCCCGCCAACGTATCGAGCAAGTGCTCGCCGCCGCGCTTCCCGATCTCGTTATCGAAAGCTTTGAGGTGCTGAACAACCCCGCAGGCCTTCCCGTGGTGCTCGTTCGCTTTCGCTATCAGATCGGCGATGAAACAATTCGAGGAGAACGAGCGCTGGTGCGCGGTCCGAACAACGATCTCCTTCTGACGATTGCGGGACCAGACCCTGGGTTTGCCGAGCTCCAAGGCGAACTCGCCGCCGTCGTCGTTGGCGCCGTCGGTCCGTGAACGATTGCCTAACGGCGTAGGGCGAAACAGGCCTACCGTGGCCCCGCCGTGGGGGTCACACTAGGTACATGACTCGCCTGTCCGCCATCGCCGTGTGTCTTACGCTCGCGACCGCTGCGTGCAGTGGCGCCGCCGCCGACTACGTGAGCCCGATTCGCTCGACGACGGTGACGACGGTGACGACGGTGACGACCGTGTCGACCGTATCGACCGTGTCGACTGCTCCGGCGGAGTCTTCGGTCCCAACGACCTCGGCGCCGACGACAACACGTCCCGCCGAAGTCGACACCTCGGCCGGGGCGGCGACGACCGAGGTGATTGTCGACCCGACGTTGCCCGGTACCGGCACCGAGCTGTCACCGGAGGCGGAAACCCTAGCGAAGTGGCAGTTTCACCCGGCTGCTGCGTGGCGACTCGATCCAGTATCGACTGACACCGAGCGGCGATTTCTGACCGATCATGGCACCGCAAGGGTCGTGCTGCTCCCAGCCAACCAAGCTGCCGCCGCCGACCTTCTCGCCGCAATGACTGCGTCGTTGGCCGCTCAGGGCGACGTCACGATCTATGGCGACGGGATGTACAACCATGCCAATGGGTTTGAGGTTCGGTGGGTCCGCTACGACATCCAGATCGACGGTGTCGTTGTGCCCGGCCAGCGATTCTGGCTCCTGTCCGATCAGAGCACGCTGGAGTTGACCGTCGCCGGTACCGACGCCGAGACGTTCGAAACGGAGCTGTTCACCCTGCAGGGAGTCATCAACGAGGTCGACTCCCCCAGCTAACATCGGGGGATGCGCAACTGGCTCTTCAAATCCGAACCCGACGCGTTCTCTATCGACGACCTTGCTGCGGTGAAGGTGGAGCCCTGGGACGGGATACGCAACTATCAGGCGCGCAACTCGATTCGAGACGACACGTCCATCGGCGATCGGGTGTTGTTTTACCATTCGAACGCCAAACCTCCGGCCATTGTCGGTCTCGCCGAAATTGTCAGCGAGCCGTATCCGATCCAACGGCCTTCGACCCCGCCAGTAACTATTTCGACCCGAAGTCCGACCCGACAACCCGCGATGGCTGTTGGTCGACATCAAGTACGTGCGACACCTCGAGCGCCCGCTCGGGCTCCCCGAACTCAAGGACGACGCCGAACTTGAGGGAATGGCCCTCTTGGCGAAAGGCTCCCGGTTGTCGATCCAGGAAGTAAGCGACGCCCACTTCGATCACGTTGTGGCGTTGGCTGCGGTTTGCTGAGACACTGTCACGATGCCCGTTCAGCAACTGACCAAGACCGACGCTTTTGTGGTTCGTGAGATCCCAAACGCTCCAGCCGTTGGGCTGGTGCGAACCGCTCGCAAGATCCTGGTCAGCTCGGCCACCGACATGGCCCGTAGCGTCAGCTACACGTATGGCCTCTATGGCTTGCCGATCGGTGGCGCCTCAGCCGGACTCAACCACGATGGTGACGGCCTCGACGATGCCATTGCTGCGTTCCGAGACGAGCTTGCCCCGCATCATGCTGCTGGCGATTTGACGCTCTACGCGGGCAAGGGCATCGAGTCGAGCCAGATGGCAGGTCTGGCGGACTACACCGCCGACCAGTTCGATCAGGCCAGTGCTGCCACCCTCGTTGCATCAGCGAAGGCCGTTCGCAACGGCGATCTGACCGGCACGCGCATCGCGATTGAGGGCGACCCACCGGCCGCCTATCCCGATGCGCTCGTGGCAGCGGGAGCCGAACTCGTCACCGTCGATGGTGTCGAGAAAAAGCCGTGGCTCATCTGGGGTGCCGATGCAGACATTGTCCTTGCTGGCTCGAAGGTTGGTGCGCTCACGCACGAGGGTGTCCCCCTGGTCAATGCCTCGTCGATCATTGCCTGGGGGCCTGCGGCGGTTACCACGAAGGCCTTCGCCCTGTTGATGGCCAAGGAGGTCATGGTCGTCCCGGCGTTTCTCGCGGTCGCTGGTGGCTACTTGCTCGGGCATAGCCAGGCGGACGACTTGGTCGGCGCCGTCGACACGGCGTTCACCGTTGCCAAGGCGGCCGACGGCGACTCGCTGATGATTGGTGCGTGCAAGGCGGCTGAAGCGTTCATCGCCAGCTGGACCGACACCAAGCTCTTCGGCCGCCCCTTCGGCTAACCCATCTCGCGAAGTGGCCACTTATACGCCCGGAAATGGGCGTAAAAGCGGCCACTTCGCACGCTAGTGGTCGTGGGTGGCGCCGGTGACGAGGGCGACGCACACAGCGTCTGGTGTGCGTCGGCGATCGGCCATCCAGCCAGCCACTGCGGCGGCGCCCGTCTCGTCGGGCGCAGGTGAGACCTGGTCGGCCAGGGCGTTGGCCGCGGCGGTGAACTGGGGCTCCTCGACCAGGATCGGATACCCGTGGGTCGCGATCTGATGAACGGCGACTGTCTCCCAGTCGTACGTGACGTCGTCGAGGATGCCGTGGGCTACCGACGATGGTGTGCCAGGCCAGGCGACCATGGCGTCGACATGCTCGGCGACGAGTCTCTCGGCCGCAGCGCGATCCATGGAGGGATCGACGAGTCCCGAGATGCGGTTCCACGCCGCGACGTAGGGATGGGCGTTACGGGCCTGAACGGGATGCAGCTTTGGCAACGGATAGCCGGCCCGCATCAGCCCGTCGACCGTCGCCGTTGCGAGCGCCCCACCGCCAATCTGGATGTACAGGTCGGTGGCCTCGATGTTGGCGTCGGTGAGCTGGGCCGCTAGTTCGAGTCCGAGCGTTCTGGCCCCGTCGATGCTGGCCGGTGCCAGCGGCCCTTGGACCGTGAACGCCGTAGCGCCCTGCTCGAGTGCCTCGCCCAGTCGGGTGACGCAAGGGTCGCCTTCTTCGCCTGCTTGTCGGTGACATACCTCGACGGTGGCGCCAAGAAAAGCCAGGCGGTCGAGCACGAATTCGCTGGCGTCGCTGGGCACAAACACGCGGAGCGTCCGGCGCGCCGCGCACGCCACAATGCCGGCGCCCAACGCTGCGTTGCCACACGACGCAATGGCGAGTTCGCTGGCGTGGTAGTTGGGGTTCGCTCGCTCGTCGATCAGCAGACGAAGCAGCAGCCCAAACAGGTGCCGAGCCTTGTGTGACCCACCGACATTGCCCGTCTCTACCTTGACCACGAGCGGCTGGCCGTTAATCACCAGGTGTTCGATCGGCGTTTCGACAAACCCGAATCCCTCGAGCTCGACGATGTCGGCGTTGGCTGCGTCGACCAACGCAATGTAGTCGTGATCGGTCAGGCCAGCGGATCGGGCGTGGTGATAGACGTCGAGGTGCTCTCGGTAGGTGACAAATGGGTTCAAGCCATGCCCGTCCGGTCGTTGAAGTCCATGACCAGCTCATCCCAGATAGCGATTGCTGGCACGAGGTTGTCCCACCATGATTGGTGGCGACGGGCCTCGAAGGTCTCGATGTCGATGCCGAGTTGCTCGACCCAGGTGAAGTAACCGAGGTTGAAGATGCGATCACGGCCCCGCTGGTCGAGTTCGACCAGCGTGTGCGCCGCCGGGTTTTCGAGGTGGCGGGCCACAACGACCGGCGTCGGCCTCGGTGAAGGTGCCGCCAAAATCTCGATCGATGATGGGCTGGCGGCCTGAGTCGTAGAGGGCGGCACCGTCGGTGGCGACGGTGATCACCATGTCGTCCTCGGTCAGGTCGTGGCGGTGGGCGTAGGCGATAGCCGACAGCATGTTGCAGAACGACGAGTAGCCGAAGTGCCGCATGGAGCTGAGGAGTTCGGCGTCGAGCCCAAGCTCGCGTGCGAGGAAGGCGCGGCCGACCTCGGTCTGGAACAAGACATCGAGTTGGTCGGTGGCCGAGTCGCTGATGGCCGTAATGGCGTCGGTGTTGTGCACATTGTGAATGAGCGGGATGTGCTTGTCGCCGATGCCTTGGATGTTGTGCTCGCCGAACCCGTTTTCGAGCATCGTCGGGCATTCCAGCGCTTCTGCCGCCACGATCTGGCTGCCGTAGCGTTGCTTGAGATGATCGCCTGCGCCAATCGTGCCGGCCGAGCCAGTGGCCGACACGAACGCCGCGAGACGCGTGTTGCCGGTTGAGAGGTGCTCGAACACGGTGGCGAGTGCATCGCCGGTGATCTCGCGATGGCCAAGGTAATTAGCGAACTCGCAGAACTGGTTGATGATGACGTTTTGGGGATCAAGGGACAGCTGGGCGCAGGCCTCGTAGATCTCGCGTACGTTGCTCTCGGTGCCCGGCGTGCGGATGATGTCGTTCTCGGGATCGAGGGTCCAGCGGTTGAGCCAGTCGAACCGCTCTTGGCTCATGCCGGCGGGCAGCACGGCAACGCCGCGGCAGTCCATGATCCGGCTGATAGCGACGCCACTGCAGGCGTAGTTGCCGGTGGATGGCCAAATTGCTCGCTGGCTGGTCGGATCGAGCCGCCCGTCACGATGCGCGGGACGAGACAGTTGTAGGCAGCCAACACCTTGTGCGCGGTGATCATCGGGAATCGGTCGCTCAAAGGCCAAAACAATGCGGGCCTTGACGCCGGTCGGTGCCGACGGCAGTTCGATGTGTTCAGGGACGGCGGTGATGTCGTTGCCGTCGAACTGGTTGTACCAGTGCACGCGATAGTTGGCGGCATCGGGCTCATGGCGATCGGCGGCCGCAGCGCGGGCCCGCACCGCCTCGGGGGCCGACATCGGATCCTTCAGCTCGGCGAAGGTCGGGAGCCGGATGGCATTGTCACGAAAGCGGGCCACGGCTCGATCGCGGCTCGCCGCGTCGGTGACCGTGGTGGCGAGACTGACATCGAGAGCGGGCGGGGTGGATGTGTTCGGCACAGTGGTGACCTCCAGTCGGCGAATGTTACCCGAAGTGGTTCGGCGATTGACAATTCGTTGAATTGTGCTCGTGGCCCCCAGTCCACCGGCGATGTGTCCGGCGTGACGAAGAGGTCATGTCCCACCCTGATGACGATTCCGCGCTACATTGCGAGCAACTTTGGGCGATGCTGGAGCACGCAATGGTGATAACAACATGGTGAAGTACGACAAGGCAACCGTCGACCGTGGTCGCAAATACGTAGACGACCGGCGCGGTCAGTCCAGCGGGAGCGGCCGCAGCATGAGTTCGGGTGGCCTGCCCATCGGCAAGGCCGGCGGCATCGGCGGCATCATCATTGCCCTGATCACCATGTTCCTCGGTGGCGGCTCACTGCTCGACGGTGGGAGTGCCAGCGGATTCGATCTCGGCAACAGCAGTATCGACTCGACAAATCGGGTGCCCATCGACCCGGCCAACGACCCCGACGCCGCCACGGTCGATCTCGCGAGCTTCCTCATGGCCGATATCCAAGAGACCTGGGACCAGCTCTTCGCCGATGCTGGTCGTCAATACACCGAGACCAAGATGGTGATCTTCTCGGATGCCGTCCAGACGGGTTGTGGTAACGCCACTGCGGCCGTCGGGCCGTTCTATTGCCCGCCCTGGCGACAACAAGGTCTATATCGACCTCGAGTTCTACGACGAGCTCGCCAAGCGCTTTGGCGCTCCCGGCGACTTCGCCCAGTCCTACGTCATTGCGCACGAGGTCGGCCACCACATCCAATCGATCTCCGGCATTAGCGACAGTGTTCGCCAAGCACAGTCGCAAGACCCGCGTAACAAGAACTACTACTCGGTGCGCCAAGAACTCCAGGCCGACTGCTTTGCCGGTGTCTGGGCCAAGTCGGCCAATGACCGCCGCCTCCCCGACGGGTCACGCATCATCGAGATCGGCGACATCGAGGAAGGCCTCGCGGCCGCCGCTGCGGTCGGCGACGATCGCATCCAAGAACAAGCGGGCATGACCGTCGATCCCCATAGCTGGACCCACGGCTCAGCGCAGCAACGTCAGCAATGGTTCACCATCGGCTTCGACTCGGGTGACCCGGAGCAGTGCGACACGTTCGGCACGACGACCCCCTAGGTCATCGGCCCGGCTACGCGAGTGATTTGACAACCCGAGCCGGGCTGCCGACCGCGACACAGTTGTCCGGCAAGTCGGTGGTGACCACGGCGCCCGCGCCAACGGCGACATGCTTGCCGATCGTGACCCCCGGTAGGACGACCACGTTGGTGGCGAGCCAGGAGCCGTCGCCGATCTTCACCGGCCGCTCGGGCATCGACTGACGCCCGATGGGCACGGACAGGTCGTCGAACGAGTGGTTTTGGTCGGTCACGTACACGTTCGGCCCAAAGTAGACGTCGTTACCGATCTCGATGCTCAGATGAGCGACAATGCTTGAGCCTCGGCCGATAAGGCAGCGATCACCGATGACCAGGATGCGGTCAGAAATGAGCTCTTGGTCGGGACCCATCCCGGCGGAGAGCGACACGTTTGGTCCGATGAGGGTGTCGTGACCGATGCGAATGCCCGATTCGCCAAAGAGTGCGGTTGGCGGAAAAACAGATCAGGCTCGTGTCGCCAAAGGCCGCGAACTTCTGCCCCCGCTTCGAGTCGGCGAAGATCGTGGCCTGTCGCATGTACCAGTCGTAGGCCGACCGGAACAGCTCGGCCCGTTGCCGGCTGAATCTCATGCGCGTTGTCTCATGGCGCGAGCGCAACGGCGATTTGGGCACCGACCCTGGCGTTGTTTTCGGCCAGAGCGAGATTGGTCGGAATGCTTCGGCCGTCGGTGGCGTCGGCGAGCGCTCCGAGGACGACGGGGTGATGGCGTTGCCGGTTGCGCCGGCCGCGGCGGCGTCGGCGAGGGCGTGTTCGACGGCCCGTTCGAGCTCGTCGAGCGGGAGGGCGTCGATCTCGGGAACCGGGGCCACAACCAGTAGCCCGCCCCGGCCAAGGGCCCAATGGGCTCGAGCGATTGCTGCCACTTCGGCGGCGGTCTCCACCCGGTGGGCAACGGGAAGGCCACTTGACCGGGCGTGAAAGGCCGGGAACCTCGTCGCACTGCCAGCCGAGTACGGGGACACTGTCGGTCTCAAGCCGCTCCAGCGTGGCCGGAAGATCAAGGAACACCTTTGCACCAGCGGAGACGGTGACCACTTGGTGCCGAGCGAGGGCTTCGAGATCGGCACTAATGTCGCCGGTGGCTGCCCAGCCACGGTGCACTCCCCCAATACCGCCGGTGGCGAAGACCTCAATGCCAGCGGCGGCGCAGATTTCAAGGGAGGCCGAGACCGTGGTTGCGCCGTAAGGCCATGCTTGGCCGATAGCGACGCTCAAGTCACGGGCTGCGGCCTTCTTGGCCGGACCACAGATGATGGCCGCATCGCTTCGCTCGACCCCGGCCCAGGCGACGCCGTCGAGCACTGCGGTGAGGGCGGGCGTGACGCCGTAGGCATCGGCCGCATCGAGGCAGCGATCGAGGCACTCCAGATTGTGGGGCAACGGCAACCCAAGCTCGGAGAAGATCGTCGACTCGAACCCGAGGATCGGTCGACCCAATCGCTTGGCGTCGGCGACAGACTCACTCAACTGAACAAAAGAGGGCGGGAGCTTGGGGGCAGACATCGGATCAGCATACGCCATTCCCCGCGACCCCAATCCACGATCTAGAGTCGAGGCCGTGTCCGACATCAACCTCCTTTTCGCATCCGCTCGCGACCAATTGGCCGCCTTGTCTCGCCGCGAGCTCTCTGCGGTCGAACTCCTCGAACTGCACCTAGCCCACATCGATCGCCACAACGGGGCACTCAACCTGGTCGTCACGCTCGACGTCGAACGGGCGATGGGTATGGCTCGGTTGGCCGATGAGCAGCGGCGGTCGGGTGCGCCCCTCGGCCCGCTCGCTGGCCTCCCCATGACCGTCAAGGACTCGCTGATGACTGCGGGCTGCCGCACCACGTCTGGCGCTCCTGAGCTGGCCGACTTCGTGCCGGAGGCCGACGCCGCGCCGGTCGCGAGGCTCAAGGCCGCCGGCGCCGTCATCTTTGGCAAAACCAATCTGCCGTACTACGCGAACGACGTGCAGAGTTACAACGACCTGTTTGGCACCGCCAACAACCCGTGGGACCCAACGCTCAGTGTTGGCGGAAGCTCGGGCGGCTCTGCGGGAGCGCTGGCTGCTGGATTCACGCCCCTCGAGGTTGGCAGCGACATCGCCGGTTCGATCCGCAATCCCGCCGCCATGTGCGGCGTGGTGGGCCACAAATCGTCGTATGGCATTGTGTCTGCTCGGGGCCAGATTCCTGGGCCACCCGGCACGCTCACCCAGGCCGACTTGGCGGTCATTGGCCCTATGGCGCGCACCGTCGGTGACTGCGCCCTCGCGCTCGATCTACTGGCTGGTCCCGACGATTGGAACGAGGCCGCGTGGTCGCTCACGCTCCCACGGCCACGGCGCACCACCGCTGCCGGGCTGCGGGTTGCCGTCATGGCCACCGATCCCGCCTGTCCGGTCGATACCGAGATCGAGGCGGCAATCCACAGCATTGCTGATCGGCTCGCCGTAGCCGGGGCCGTCGTTTCCCATGAGGCCCGACCCGACAAGTTCGACTTTGCCAAGACAGAGCTCACGTTTTGGAACCTGCTCGGCGGTGCGCTGGCCGGCAGTTGGTCGGTCGCTGAGATCGAGCAGATGGCCGAACGAGTGAACAGGGGTGAGGTCCTCGGCGGCGATCTTGGCGTCCTCGGCTCGACCCAGCGGCACCGGCAGTGGCTCACCAACAACGAGCGTCGTCTGCAGATCCGTCAGCGTTGGGCGACGTTCTTCGAACAATGGGACGTGGTACTTGCGCCGGTAGCGCCAATCGTGGCGTACCCCCACGATCACACGAGCCCGCAAAACCACCGGACGATCGAGGTCAACGGTGAAACCCGAAGCTATATGGACATCATGAGCTGGATGGGGTTGTTCGGCATGGCCTACCTACCCGCCACCTGTTTGCCGATTGGCTTGCATTCATCGGGACTGCCGATCGGCATGCAAGTGGTCGGCCCCTACCTCCACGACCACACCACACTTGCGGCGAGCCAGGTCATCGAAGACCTCGTAAACACCACCTTTCGCCCACCTGGACTCGGCTAGTCTTCGTCGATGCTGAATCCAGACCAGATCCGACTGGTCGCCACCGACCTCGATGGCACGCTCCTTCGATCTGATTCGTGGGTGAGCGAGCGCACCGCCGCGACCTTGGCCCGTGTCGCCGCGGCCGGTATCGAGATCGTTGCTGCCACGGGCCGCAGCCACCCCAGCGCAATCCCACGCTTAGCGCCGTTGGGTTCGATTCGCTGGCTCATCGCGTCCAACGGCGCAACCCTCTACGACCTCCACAACGACGAAGTAGTCGAACGCCGGATGATTGCGGCCAGCGACGTCAGGGACATCGTGGCGAGCATCGAATCCGAGCTCGGCGAGTGCGGGTACTCGTGGGAAACCGTCGATGGCATCGAATGGGACGATTACTACATCGCCCTTCGGACGTCATTGGGAACGCCAAAGTCGATTGACGTCAACCGCCCGACGCAGGTCTTCGTCCCCGGCCACGACGACCTGTCGAAAATCATGGTCGTGAGCGAACAATGTCAGGGTCGCGAACTCGCCGACCTTATTCGTCCGCTGATTGGTCCCGACTTCAACGTGGCGAGCTCCGGTGCGATCTTCATGGAGATCACTGCGGGCGGGGCCAACAAGGCCTACATGCTGCGTGATCTGTGCGAGCGCCTCGACATCGATCGGGCGACCACCATGGGTTTTGGCGACCAAGACAACGATCTGAAGATGCTCGAATGGGTGGCCCACGGTTTCGTGATGGCCAATGGTGACCCGGTGGTTCGGGCGGCGGTGCATTGCGAGGCGCCCGACCACGAGCACGACGGCGTCGCACAGGTCTTGGAGCGCTACTGGCCGGCTGACTAAGCTTGCGACTTATGCCGACCACGCTTGTCCCGCCACCCGAGTCGTTGCCGTCTGTGCTGCCGACAGATCGTCTCAACGAGCGTGGCGTGCCGACGCGAGAGCTCCGCAACGAGCTGCGGCGGATTCCGACGGCTCGCAATGTGGTGACGGTGGCCCTGGCGATCGGGCAAACCTTCGGTGTGGTGGGGCTGGCGGGGTATCTCCACACCTGGTGGGCCTACCTCTTTGCGTTCACCTACATGACTCGCGGCCATGGGTGCCTCAACATCTTGGCCCACGAAGCGGCCCACCGGCTGCTCTTCGCCAACCAGCGGGTCAATGATTTCGTTGGCCGCTGGGTGGTTGGTTATGCATCGCTCAATGCTTTTGGTGGCTACCGGCGGGTCCATTTTGCCCATCACCGCGACGAGCTTGGGCCAAATGAACCCGATCTGGCGCTCTACAGCGGCTACCCGATCCCGCGTGATTCCTGGCACCGCAAGCTTCGTCGGGACGCCTTCGGGCAAAGCGCCTACAAGAACCTCCACGGCCTGGTCCTGGGCGTGCGGGCCAAGAACACCGAGGCGCTGCGAGATAGCCGCCTACCAGCTCGTGCTCCTGGGTCTGAGCATTGCGGTTCAGCGTCCGCTGATGTACGCCGTGTGGCTGTTGTCGTGGTCGACCACCTGGAAGGTATCCAATCGGCTTCGATCGATCGCCGAACACGGCGGCATGGTCCGATCGAAGGACCGCCGGATGACGACCCACGTCATTCGCCAGACCTTGCCCGCCCGCTTCTGGATTGCGCCGTACAACACGAGGTTACCACCTCGCCCATCACGTCGACATGGGCGTGCCGTTTCGCAACCTTCCCCGCTTGCACGAGGAATTGGTGGCTTCGGGTTGGGTGGCACCCGAGACGATCTATCCCAACTATCGGGCGTTTTGGCGTGCGTGTTCATCGGGCGAGGCACGCCGCGGTCGAGGGTGCAGGGTCCGGAGCGTCGAGCTTCCTCAGCTTCGACTAGTACCCCAACGATTAGCTGGCGAGTGCGTTTGAGAGTCGGTCGACCAGCTCGCGAGCGCCATCGTCGATGTTGTCGCGCCGAATCGTGACGCCGCCGAGTACCCGCCGCCAAGCTTGGTGGCGGCAGCTTCGAGCATCTCGAGCGTCTTCCCCGCCTTCACGGCGTAGGTGCAGAACACCACGACCTTCTTGCCGGTGAGGTTTGGCATCTTGGCGATGCGTCCCGCTCGGCCTGGCCGTTGACCGAAGAAAAGAG
The DNA here is from genome assembly GCA_041394345.1 of Acidimicrobiales bacterium. Lineage (GTDB taxonomy): Bacteria > Actinomycetota > Acidimicrobiia > Acidimicrobiales > SZUA-35 > JBBKWJ01. Next base: position 26,642 of record JAWKIN010000024.1, read on the forward strand.
GCCATCGACCCACGAGCCAACGACCACGAGGTCGGCTTCGCTCAATGCCTGCAGGTTGATGTCGGCGATTGAGTTGACCTCGGTGGCGATGCCCTCACTGGTCAGCTCGGCGCCGATTCGCATCGCTGCCTTGCGAGTATTGCCGGTCAAGCTCTCATAAATCACGATGGCCTTCATGGCCCCGAATCTTAGCGCGGTCGAAGGCCCGCCAGTTCGACCTCGACGAGTCTTGCTGGGAGTGTTGCCCCTTCGGGCAATCGTTCGAGTCCGGCGAGCAAGCGGCTCGGTCCGTTTACCTCGGTTGCGGTGTTGGCGAGCAGGCCCGCAGCCACGTGCGGGGCGGCGCCGCCGAGGTGGCGACGAAGGAGGGCGAACTCGTCGTCGTCGGGCATCGGCCCTGGCGATGGGGTCGCCAGGATGGCCGCCGAGACGGAGCTGACCGACGCAGACACTGCGAGCATGGTGGCCAAGGGCCACCAGTCGATGTCGCCCTGGAGGCAGGCTTCGCCTGCGGCAACGACGTCGCTGGCCGCCCGGGGTCAGCACGCGGATGAAGCCGTCGGCGACGGTTGGGCCGCTCAGCAGCTCGCGACCACTTTGGCAATTGCGACGGCAGGTCGGCGCCCGATTGAGCTGACGGCAAGAGGCCGGGCCAGCAAATGGTGGTAGCGAGCGTGCGGAGCGGGAACCCGTCGCCTGGATTGGCCCAGTGGTGGCGTTCGGCCAGGGCGCAGAGTTCTTGGCGGATTGCCTTGCTCCAGCGATCGGCGTGTTGGCCATTGGTCTCAGCGGTCGAGCGGATGGCGTCGACCCAATCGCCTGGGTTTCGCGAGACGTCGGCGATGCGGCCGTGGGACTTGCCGTTGGCGAGGACGACCGGCAGGCCCAGATGGGCGCGCCCAGGCGTCAGACCGATGGCGTGCCACGATGGCGGTCTCGGACGTGAACATCGACCAGACCGCAAGGTCATCGGGGCGTCGGCCAACGCCACGCCATACAATCCTTCGCTGAGTTGCTGCACCTGTCCTCCAGTCGCCGACCAGCATCTCAGATTGGCGGACCAGCGAAAACGGCAGCCTTGCCTACCCACCTGAACAGGGTGGCCCGGTTGCCACCGACAACCTGCTACAACAGTCGAGATGTCTGAGGAGTTTGCACAAAGCCAGCCCCAAATGGGGTTCGCCGCCAGCGGGCCTCCAGCCGAGTCGACTTGCGACGCTCCTTCGTGCGGTGGGCAAGACCAGCGCGGTGCTTGTCGTACTCAGTTCGCCTGCGGTATTCCTGTGGGCGTCGTCTCGCTTTGGGACCGAGGGCGGCGTTCGTTGTTGTCCGGCGTGGCGTGGATGGTCGCCTATGTGCTCTTGGCGATCATCCCTTGTTTCTTGCTTATCGGCATGGGGGCAACGCTGCAGGCCAACGCCGACCTCGCAGCGTCGGCGGCCGATCTCACCACCATGTACGAATCGTTGGTTCGCCTGGCCAAGGGAGCGCCCAGCGAAGAGATAGCCTTGGCGGCCGAAACCCTTCGCGACCGAGGCGTGCTCGATGCTGACGAGTTTGCTGAGCTGATGAAACGCACCAAAGGAATCGATGGCGAACCCTGAGAGCAACTCCACGGCCGAGGGTGGCGGAAACGTCGGCGTCCGCCGAAACGAGATCGTTCCCAACGCTCGTCCCGTTGCTCATCCAAATCGCATCGAGATCGTCGATCCCAACGACCAACGAATCTTCGAGTTCCAGGGGCTTCTGCGACCATGTCATGCGTCAACGGCGGGAACGACCAGACGGTGACATGGCCGGCCTCTTTGTGGCCGAAGGCGACCTCGTCATCGAGCGGGCGATAGCGGGCGGATACCAGCTCGACTCACTTCCTCATCGACGCCAAGCGAACCAAGCCGCTGCCCGGTGTGGTCGGCCTGTCGGTGCCGGTGTATGCGGCTGGTCCCGAGGTCCTCCAGCAGATAACCGGTTACCACCTGCATCGCGGCGGCTTGGCCATTTTCCGGCGACGCGACATCCCCGACCCGCAGGACGTGCTCGCCGGGCGAACGTCGATTTTGATTATCGAAGGGGTCAACAACCCAACCAACATGGGCGTCATCCTTCGGTGCGCCGCCGCCCTAGGTATCGAGAGCTACCTCCTCGACCCGACGTGTTGTGACCCGCTCTACCGACGGTCAGGCCGCGTCTCCATGGGTGAGGCGTTCGCCCTCCCCTACGCCCGACTCGACCCGTTCCCCGACGGCCTCGACGTTGTCCTCGATCATGGCTTCCGCGCCGTCGCTTTGACCCCCGGCCATGAGGCTGTCGATATCGACACCCTGCGGTTCGATCCAGAAGAGCCCGTCGCTGTCCTCCTCGGTGCCGAAGGTCCAGGCCTCACCGAGGCCGCGATGCGTCGCGCCTCGGTTTGCGCCAAGATCCCCATGTCCGGCACGGTCGATTCGATCAATGTCGGCTCCGCCGCCGCGGTAGCGTTCTACGCCATCCAGCAAGCGCGACGCTGAGGCGGTCGGCGACAGGCGCGCTGCTTGCACGAGGCCACCAACGGCGGCGTGGACCTGCGAGCCCGTCGTAAGGCGCTCGGGGAACGCGACCCGACCGTGGGAACGCCCCGCTGGCTCGGTCACGTCGAAGCGAAGGCCATATCGATCGATGGCCGTGAGTTCGGCCTCGGTCGCGAGCCACCGTCCACCGAGGGACTTGACCAGGAGGAGGGCATCGTCGGCGATGGCCTCGCGGACACGCTCGACGAGTTCGGCACCAGCCAACATGACGGTGTCTGGCTCGGCGCCAGCCAGATCGTTGATCGAGAGCCACTCTTCGCCGTCCGCGCCCATGAACCGAGCCCGCTCAGGAATGAGGCGATACCACGAATAGTCGATCGATTCGGCGGCTGTGGCGAGCGACGGGTGCTGCTCGAGCAGCGTTGGTTGCAGCGCGAGCTGCTCGAGACCGGGGACAATTGCGATATCGCCTTGGAGGAGGAGCCCGTCATCGAGGGAGAACGAGGCCCGATGATCTTGCCGGGCCCGCAGGACATGGGCTGACAGGTTGTCGAGCACTATCACCGGCGACCCGTCGCCATCGTCGACAAACGGCACTCGGGACAGGATCGGTCGCCCATCAGCATCAATCGTGGCCAACGTGCCAACGCGATGGCCAGCTAAAAGCGTGCGGGCGTGCTCGGACTTAGAAGGAGACGTCATTACCCTTTGTGTCGGCGAGGAGTGTGCTTGGCTTGAGCCGCTGGTGTCGCACTCAAATGTGCCAAACTGACGCCAATGAAGCCGACGATCCGCGACATCGACACCGTCACCCGCAGCATCATCTCGGCGTGGCTCATCGATCAGGTGAGGGTTCGGGCCCTCCTCCTCCAACGAACGCTCCTTGTCGTTGCTGCGCTTTGTGTACCGCTGGCTTTTCATTCTCAACGGGCCGTGGAAGTTGCTGGCGGTGCTGGCAGCCGGTGTGTTCGCCTTCTTCGGTTTCGGCGGAATGGTCGTTCGTTGGCTGGCGATCGCCGGTATCAAGCGCTTCGCCGCCCCTCGCCACTTCGAGTCATACCGGACCGAGGTCGAGCAGGTACTGCCGGACGCCGATCTGCCAACAACACCGCTCTCGGCCCTTCGCCTCATGATTCGACTGCGGCGCGGCGTCAAGAGCGAGGTTGCCCGGCTTCATTCCTTGGGCGTCCGTGTTACCGAGATCATCGCAACGGCGCCTGCGGAGACAACGCCCCCGCCCCCCGGTGCACCCCGGCCCGCCCGCCCGGCTAAGCATCGTCACCATGGCGACGAGGGCAATGGATGGCCCCACGATGCCGGCCACCAGCACCTTGGCCAACAGTGACAGGGGCAGGCCAAGGAGGACGACGAAGGCCGCAGCGCCAATGAGCCAGCCAACAGCGGCGAGTCGGTGGCGGTTGAGCGCAATGAGCGCCTGGGCGCTCACGAGGGCGAGTACGACGGCGATGGCCGAAGCAACAAGCGACGCGAATTCGGCCGGGGAGGACTCAAAGTCGGGGCCAAACAGGGTGCGGGTGGCGTAGGGTCCGAGCACCGCTCCTCCGGCGATAGCTGCAAGGCCAAGGACGGAAATGGCGGCGGCCACCGACCGCACTCGATGTCGGAACGCCGCCATGTCATCCAGCTCGGCCAGCGCAGCCAGCCCCGGCAACAGCGAGGCCTGAATCGCCTGAAAGAGGAACAGGGGGACGCGGGCGAGGACAAGCGCGGCGCCCACTCGGCCAACGGTTTCCTTGTCGTTGGGATCGCCAAGCGCGGCCAAGGCGAGCGGGACACCATTCATCAGGAACTGGGCGGCGAATTGGGCGCTGGCCAAAACCCCAAGCGATGTTGCGACTTGTCGCAGTATCGGCCGGACCTCGCCCGACGGTCCTCGCTCGGTAACTCGGCGCAACAAGAACAGCGCCCCGAGCGGCGAGATGGCGACGGCGACCGTATACGGGGCCACCGTTTCGGGGCCGATAGCGACGAAGACCGCCAGAATGGCCACCCGCGCCAACCCCTCGGCCCCGACCAGGATGCCGTACCGGGTGAAGAGCCCTCGTCCGGCGAGCATGCCTTTTGTCCATTGGGCGACCCCGGTGCTCGCAATCGCCATGGCGAGCACGGCGACAATCCGACGCTCGCCGCCGAAAAATTGGCGTCCGATTGGCCCGGCAAACGCCAGGAGGGCAACGCCGACCACCAAGGTGGCGAGTGTGCCGATGAGGAGCGTTGCCTTCTCGTCGGCCGAAGGCGACAGGCCCTTGGCCCGGGCGGTGGCAACCCGTCGCGCGAGTTCTTGTTCGAGTGGAATGAAGAGGCCCGGCCCGATGAGATACGCCGTAAACCAAAGGGTGCTGAAAATGGCGAAGTCATGCGGATCGAGGCGATTGCTCCGGGCCGGCAGGCCGAGGAAGACGTAGGTGGCCGCGCCGTTGATGGCCAAACCCAAGGCGACGGCAGCCGTACCAGCCGGGAGCCAGCCGGCCAGCGATCGACGTTCTCGCGGTGTCGATGTCACGGCTGATCTCGCCGGTGCTGAGTGACAAGGTCGGCCGCCCAGTCGGCGGCGAGCGCAACGATGGCTGCAAGGCCTAGATAGTGCGGACGCTCCCACAGCGATGGCCACGCACCGTCGTGAGGGCCGTGGTAACGCGCCTGTTGTAGCACCACGTAGGCCGAGGCCGCGCCGAGCGACGCCAGCGCCACCGCCGCCGTGACCAGGCGACCACGTCGGTAGCGAAGCGTCGCAACCACAAGGAGCGCGGCGAGCACGCCAAGCAGCGGTGCCGTCACGACCCCGCTGACGAGGCCCACCGCGCCGGCCGCGAGGAGGCTCGGCCCCCAGCTACGACCAGGGCTCGATCGAAGGCGAATCGTGCCGGGCACCGCAACCTCGTCGCCGACGGAGCTTCGGTAGGGCCAGCAGGCCAAGGCCAGGCAGAGCACAACGGCCGCCAGGCTCAGCCAAAGACCGAGGCGGACGGTTCGATTGGGGGTCCACTCGAGATGGACATCGAGCGCTTGGTTTGGGTGTCCCTCAATCCGCCAGCCGTTGGCAAAACCGTCGATGAGTATCGGCTGACCGAGGTCGCCCTCGCCGGCAACCGTGGCCGTCCAGCCTTCGCTGAAACTTTCACCGAGGACGAGCCAATAGTCCTGTGACGTTGGCTCGACCCTCAGATCGTAGGCGCCGCGCGCTCGGCCGGTGACCTCGATGGCGGGTGTTGCCCCGGGCGTCCGAGCCAGGAGGTCGCTTTGGAGCACGAGCCGGTCGATGGCGAGTCCGAGGGCCCGAGACCGGGTCGTGATGGTGTGCGTTCCTGCTTCTAGCTCGAGCGGTTCACAGCTGGCGATGGTCAACGGTTGTCCGGTTGTCGCAGCGACGAGGTCGCCGGTGACGCGTAGCGAGACCCCAACGCCGTCGATGCGGAGCAGGTCGTCTCGGCATTCACCGACAGCGTCGGTCGGGAATGGGCTGGCGGGTAGGCCGGGGATCGCCACGTCAGCGATACCGAGCGGCTGAGCGACGAGCTCCGATGAGTACCACTCGCGCGTCCGGTTTTCTTCGACGCCGGTCACGGTGAGCGTCAGCGACGTTGTCGTGAGCGGCTCGAAGCGAAGAGTCGTCGTCGCCAGACCGTCCGCCACGCCGGGATTGATCGAAACGGCCTGCTCCGCGCCGTCGTCCCCCCGAACTGTCAGCTGGGTTAGCGTCGAGTGCTGGGAGTTGTTGAGCAGCGTCAGATCGAGCGAGTCGACCGTCATCGTTGTACCTAGGGCGATGCGCAGTTGGGCACCGATCTGATCGCCGGGTTTGGTCCGAAAGATGGTGGTCAGATCGCCGTCGACGGCCACGCCCGGCCGGTTTTCGGACTCGCCCGGCAGGCGTGAATTGCTCGTTGCCGCCGGATAGACCTCGGTCGCCACTCCCCCGAGTTCTCGAATGATGGCGTCGCTGATCTGGTCGTCGGCGCGGCCAGACAACCGAGCAAGGCCACTCACGTCGAACACGGCGCCGCTCGGTAACTCGATGGTTCGATCGATGGCTACCTCGGGGTCATCTCGAACCGAGGTCGGCGACACTCGTTCTCGTGCCAGCACAACAACGAGCGGCGAGGCGTCGGCCAGCCCAGCGGTGCGCTCGGCCAGCGATGCCGGTGTCAGAATCGTTTCGCGGCCGGGTCCGATGTTGTCGTCGAGCCACACCTCGGCGAACCCGACCGACGACAGGCCGCCGTAGCCAGGGCGGTCGCCGGCCGAGGTCTCGATCACGGTCAAGGTCAGCTCATCGAACGTCACCGACGGCAGTTCGATCGCTTGGCCGGCCGGGGACGTCGATCGTTCATCGAGTGTGACGACAAACGGCTCGCCGTCATCGAGTTGGACCGACAGTTCGGTAATGGTGCGATTGGGGTCGAGCGTGAATGGCTGGCGCACCGACGCCGTGGCAGCGCTGACTCCCTCTGGCCAGGTCAGCGACAGTGACTCGCCCCGAGCGTCGGTGAACGCACCGACGCGCCACGCGGTTGCGGGGTCGCCATCGACGGCGTGGAACGCTCGGTCTTCGGTATGGAAGCTGATCGGGTTGCCAAACGATGATGAGCGGGCCAGTACCCCGACTGTTGGGTCCAGGCGTAGGCGTTGTCTGCCGCGGCGGGGGAACACGTCGAGGCGGGCATCAGTCGGGTCGGCGGAAGACCATCGCCGTCGACTGACGCCGTGATGCCGAGATTGTCTCGAATGGTCTTCCAGCGCCTCGCCCGAACCCGGTTGCTATCGGTGAGCACGAGCGTTGCGCCCTCGCCGATTGCGGTCGCCAGTTGCTCGTCGGTGAGCGAGGCCTCGAAAAGCACGGCACGGTCGGATCGAGCAGGCCAGCGCCTGCGAGTTCGAGCAGTCCCTCGGCATCGCCCGCCACGACGATTGGCGCGGTGGTCGACCGGGCCCGAACGATCCCCAGGGAGTCGGGCACACCGAGAATGGCTACCTCGGGCGGCTCAGGCAGTTGGCCGAGGTTGAAGCGAACCGCATCGAGCATGGGGTACGGGCTGCCCGTGTTGGCTGGCACCGTGGGGCCAAATGACTGTGGCGGCTCGAGCCCGGTCGCCTGGTTGGTTATGAGCGCCCAGAAGCCGTCGGGGCGCGGCGTGCGATAGCGCTCAAACTCGAGGTCAGATTGCACGACGATGTCGCCTGCGCCCATCAGCGCCGCGACCGGCCGATCTGGGCTGGCTCGAGCAGTCGCTCTTGGGCCCGTCGGTCGAGGGCAATGAGCAGGTCGGCTGATGCGGCGGAACCATACGGAATGAGCTCGCGAACAGCCACGGGACGCTCGACGATGCCAGGCAGGATGTGGTCGATGACGTTGCCCCAGCGGAAGGCGGAGAAATCAGCGCCGGGGAGCACCAGGATGCGTTGGTTGGCGTCGCCCTCGTTGAGGGCGTGGCCGCGCTGCTCCACGCGGCCGGGAGTTCCTCTTGTCGGGCCAGTTCGTCGCCGACGTACTTACCCGTCCACAACACGGGGATGCTGGTAGCCGTTAAGAAAACGACGACGGCGAGCGCAACGCGGCCAACCAGGCGTCGCTGGCGGCCGAGGGCGTCGATCCCCACGGCCAAGGAGCAGCTCACGGCAAGCAGATAGAGCGGAATGGCGCGGGTGAGCCTCCGGAGCGCCAGCGCCAGCGTCGAACTGGCTGCGCTGGAGGTTACAACCTGGCCGACCGGGCTCGGGTGGTCGTAGGGTACAGGCCGATGGTGAGAAGCAGCCCACCAAGCGCCAGCCCGACGACATAAAGGCGGTAGCGCCACTGGACGAAAAGCAGGCGGCCAGGCCGACGAGGGACAAGGCAAAGGTCGAGGCGAGGAGGGCAACACGGTGTACGGCTCGCCCGCTGACACCCATGCGCCGGTGCGGTCGCCGCCGTAGAACACCCAGTAGCCGAGCGACCGCCACGCTTCGGTCGACGCCGATCCCGACGCAACGACTTCGAGCGTCTCGCTAAACGAAGGACATCGGGACCCCACTGCCCTTGCACGACGAGGGCAACGGCCCACCATAACGAGACGCTGATGAGGCACACGCCGATCCGCAGCATCGTGGTGATGGCTTGCTTGACCGAGGCTTCCTTGGCCGAGAAGACGGCGAACGGAAACCAGGCGATGACGGCGAGCCCGACGTAGATCAGCGACGACGCATTGATGGCGCCAATGGTGGTTGCGACGAGTCCGAGTCGCCGATTCTGCCATGCCGGGAGGTGTTTGCTTGGCGCAGCGCCAGGATCGCAAATCCAAGCAACCGTCGGAAGACCGCCCACGGCATGATCAGGGCCGACATTCGAGTGGCGTAGGCCAGCGGATACGGCGAGAGCGCGTAGAAGGCGCCAGCGCCAAAGCTGGCGGCCGCCGACCAGCGGAGAATTCGTCCGAGGAAGAGCATGCCGGTGGTTGCGGCAAACACGATGGTGGCGAGCCAGAGTCGCTGGGTTGCCCACACCGGGAGTCCGAGCAGTTCGCCGAGGCGCATCCATGGCGCCATTGGCCAGAGATAACCGATTGACTGATGCGTCACGGTCCCGAGCGCCCAATCTGGGTCCCAGAGGGATGTCGACGCCTGCAGCATGGTGCCGGGGTCGAGCGTGAGGTACTGCTTCGTGTCGGCTACCACGAGACCACGCTTGGTGAGGAGCAGCGCCGGGTAGATCAGCAGGCCAAGCAGGGCGTGGGCGATCACGGAGCGCCGGCGCAGTGGGGTCATGGGCGCAACTTCATGGCCGGGTTCTCGTACGCGATGGCGCTAACGATCCGGTGACGAGCAGCTGCAGCAGTTCGGCGGCAGTGCGGTCCCAGCTCAGCGCCTGAGACGAGACGAACGCGCGCTTACTGCAGGCGGCGAGCTCGGCCGGATCATCGAGTAGCGACCGGACGGCTGACGCAAACGCCTCGTCGCTGTGGGCCAACACGCCAGCGCCTTCGCCCATCGCGTCACGATGACCGATGATGTCGGTGGCCACGGCGGGGGTTCCCGCCGCTGCTGCCTCGGTCAACGTCATCCCCCAGCCCTCAGAGAGCGACGTGGCCAAGAGCAACCAGGCCGATGTATACAGGCGTCGAAGCTCGTCGTCGGACACGCGGCCCACAAGGGTGACCCGCTCACTGAGTCCGAGGCGCTCAATCAGCGCGGCGAGCGATGCTCGTTCGGGGCCGTCGCCCACGATGGTGAGCGTGGCGCCAGGATGATGGTCGCTGATGGCATGGAGGACCCGAATGGCCTTGTCGAATTGTTTTGCCGCGGTGAGACGACCCACGGCGAGCAGAAGGGGTGTCGCCGACCGTTCGTGGTCGGGCGATTCGACCCGGAAACTGTCGTTGATGCCTGGTCGCACGACATGAATCCGATCGGCGCGGAGCGGGGTGCGATTGATGAGATCAGTCCGACCGGACGGGGCGAGTGTGGCGACCGTCGACGAGCGATACGCGAGCGGTGCAATCTTGCGTTCGACCAGGCTGCCGATTCGGTCGATCGGGGCGGGATAGAACGCCTCCCAGAGCTTGTCGTGCAGGTGGTGAAGGACGACGAGGCGCGACCACGCCACCACAGCGGGCTAAAAACGGGATGCCGTTCCAGATCTCGACGAGGGCGTCGAAGGCCAAGCCGACGAAAGGTGCCGGTGACGGCAATGGCCGGCACGCCGAGGTTTCGGCCACCCGAGCGCGGACTCGATAGCCGTCGCGCTCGGCGTCTCGCTCGCCGCCAGGAACGGCCACGGTGCGGACCGCGACCTCGGGGCCGGCGTCGGCCCAGCGTCGAGCACTTCATGGCGTGAAGCCCGAACCGCCTGCGGCGTGATCATCGAGATCTCGATAGGCCAACACCTGAATTCGCCGGATGCCCGTGGCCTGGGCCAGTGGAACGAGCGACGCAAGCGATGAATATGACTCGGACGAGGACAAGCAGGGAGACCTCCAGAGAGGGCCAGATGCCGCTGGTCTGAGGTAGCGACCAAGAGATTCTACCGTAGCGAAGGTCTTGTCGGGGAAACTCCTAAGCTGATCGCCATGCTCGCGACGGCACACCCTAAATGGCACCGGCCTAGCCCGGGTCAAACGACTGTGGACGCTCTTTCGCAACGAGAAGACTGACCCCGAACTGTTCTATGTCGCGCTGGCCGCCGAGGCCGTCGCCGATCTCGACCGCCGTTACGGGCTGGCTGGCTCGCTGGTTCTCGATGTTGGGTGCGGCCCGGCTGGTATGCCGTCGCCCTCCGCAACGCTGGTGCCACCGTGGTTGGCCTCGACGGCGACCGCCAAGCGATGCTGAGCCCGGCGTCACCGGTCCCTGGCCTGCTTGAGGGCGATGCGGGCCACCTGCCGTTTGCCGACAACACATTCGATGGGGTCTTCTGCTCCAATCTCTAGAGCACGCAGCCGACACCGAGGGCGTCATTGATGAGTTGGCCCGGGTCCTCAAGCCCGGCGGTTGGGGCTATCTCAGCTGGACCAATTGGTACTCGCCGTGGGGCGGCCACGACATGACGCCGTATCAGTTCCTGGGTCCCGACCGTGGCCCGAAGCTCTACGAGAAGCGAAACGGCCCGCCCCGCAAGAATCGCTACGGCGAAGGGCTGTTCGCCGTGCATATCGGCCCGACGCGCCGGCTCATCGAGGCCCGAACCGACATAACGGTCGAGCGAGTGGAGCCCCGTTACTGGCCCCAGCTTCGCTTCATCGTCGACATCCCCGGCATCCGAGAGGTACTGACATGGAACTGCGTGATCAGATTCAAGAAACGTTAGCCAACGACGAGTTCCAGTCGTCCTGGAAGCAGGCGCTGCCAATCGAGGGTTGGATGACCGACGGCCAGGGCGCCTTGCTCTGGATTCAGGCTGCCGCGCTCGACGCCGGCGACCGCATCGTGGAAATCGGGAGCTATCGCGGCCGCTCGCTGTCGATGCTCGCCACGGCCGCCCCCGACGGTGTCGAAATCGTCGCCATCGACCCGCATGCGGGCAACGACCGCGGCCCCCAACAGTGGGAAGGCACGGCCGACGAGGGGCAGAGCGACAACGACCTGTTCTGGGCCAATCTCACGGCTGCCGGTGTGGCCGAACGGATTACGCACGTGCGTGAGTTCTCCCAGAAGGCCCACGACGCCGTCGATGGTCCGATCAATTTTCTCTATGTCGACGGCGCCCACGGCTACGGCCCCGCCCGCGACGATCTCCGAGACTGGGGCGCTCGCGTGTCGCCGGGCGGAGTCATGGCGGTGCACGATTGCTACAGCAGCATCGGGGTCACGCTCGCCCTGCTACGAATCCTGACCTTCTCACGGCAGTGGACCTACCTTGGCCGCTCCCGCTCGCTTGCGGCCTGGCGTCACACACCAGTTGCACCTCGCGCCTGGCCCGCCAACGTTGGCCGTCAGGTCGCCTCGCTTGGCTGGTTTGCCCGCAATGTCGTTGTGAAGGCGCTGATCGTCGCCAAGCTAAAGCCAGTGGCTCGCTTGCTTGGCTCCGACGGCGAATCGTGGCCGTTCTGAGCCGCCCGTGACCCTCTGTCGCCCGCTACTTGTCTGGCGAGGGAAACACCGGTGCGTCGCGGCCGGTGCCCCGAGGGGTTGCGCCTGAGGAGTCTTCCTCGTGGTAGTCCTCTTCGACGTTGACGGCCCAAAGGTCGTGGTTGGCGCCATAGAGGTTCTCGGCCGCCAGCTTCGCGGTCAGCATCGAGTGGTCTTGGTTGTTGTAGCGGTGCATGCCGTTGCGACCGATGGGGATGACGTTTTCAACGTGCTCATCGAGCCAGGCAACGACCGTCTCGACGTTCTTCTTGTAGTCGCCGTCGTAGACCGGATACGCCTTGGGCATCCGGACGACCCAGCCTTCGCCGGCGAGGTCAGCATCGATCAGGCCGAGATGTGCCAGCTCGCGCTTGCCGAGGGCGACCAGGTCGTCGTCGGCCATCGACCAGAGATCGTCGCCAACATTGACAAAGTACTCCAGGCCGAGGCACGTGAAGCCGGGCTTGACCATCTCGGGCGACCACGACGCGAAGTTCTGGACCCGACCGACGCGTACGTCGGGCGAGTGAATGTAGATCCAATTGTCGGGGAACGAGCCAGCCTCGGGGATGACGATGGCCACCGTCAGGAAGTCCCGGTGGCGCAGCGCCTTTCCAGCCAGTTGCACCGTTTCGGGGGCAGGCGGATTCATGATCTGCACGAGCTCACCGAGCGGCATCGACGACAGCACGCCACCCGTCGCGTCGTAGGTGTTGCTTCCGGAGCGAACGGAGGTGGCGCGTCCGGCGTCGTGGAAGATCTCTTCGGCTGGCGCCTGGAAGTGGAGTGTCGCCCCTTGATGGAGGACCCGCTCGGTGGCCGCTTCCCACATCATTCCGGGGCCAAGGCGCGGGTAGTCAAACCGGTCGATCAGCGAGGTGACGTCGGTGCGACCTTTGGTGCCACGAACGGCGTCGAGCACGGCGCGCCCGAGCGACAGGTTTTTGATGCGTTGCGCAGCCCAATCGGCTGGCAACTTCGAAGGGTGGATGCCCCACACCTTCTCGGTGTAACTCTCGAAGAAGATGGAGTACAGGCGGCGACCGAACCTGGCGCTCACCCAGCCTTCGAACGACGACTGATCTTTGGGCGGGCGAACCATGGCCCAGCCGTAGGAGCCGACCGAGCGTAACGCCTCGAGTGGTCCCAGGTTTTTCAGGGCGTTAAACGCCTTGAGCGGATAGTCGAAGTACTTGCCGTTGTAGAAAATCCTGCTCAAACGGGGTCGGCTGAGGAAGTCTTCGTCGGGGAGAATCTCGTGCCAGATCTGGTTGACCTCGGGCACTTTGGTAAAGAAGCGGTGCCCGCCGATGTCAAATCGCCAGCCGTCGCGCTCGACGGTCCGGCTGATGCCGCCAACGATGTCGTCGGCTTCCAAAATCACCACGGATGCGTGGCGGTTCGTGAGTTCGAGTGCGCCCACTAGCCGGCCGGCCCCGCTCCAATAACGACGATTTGGCCCGGGGCGCAGTCTCAACTGTGGTCATGAATCCGATCGATTGAACAGGCCACCCAGCTACCTTTGGTGACGCTAGTCTCTGTGACGATATGGCAGTTACCCACGGGTTGGAGACCCAACCACGGGACACCGCCTTCGGTGATCCTACTCGTTGGGGGCCTGCTCGCCGTCGTTGGCGGCATCTTCCTTCGCCTCCAAGGCGGTCGAGTTGGGCTGTGGCTCGACGAGGCGCAGACCGTTGCAATCGCCTCGCTGGCACCGCGTGACCTCCTTGACGCGCTGAAGTCCGACGGCCATCCGCCGCTCTACTATCTCGTCCTTCACTATTGGATGGATGCCGTCGGGACCGACGGACGGAACGCTTCGCCTGCTTTCGGCGGTGTTTGGCAGTAGCAGTCTCGTCCCCGCCTACTTCGTAGGGCGCCGCCTCAACGGTTCGGTCGCCGGAGTGATTAGCGTCGCGGTCCTGCGACCTGCCCTTCCTCATCCGTTTCAGCACCGAAGTCCGCATGTACTCGCTGGTCACGCTGTTGAGTTTGCTGTGGTACCTGGCGGTCGCCCGGGCCGAGGAACGGCCAACCAACACCAGGCTCGGTGTGGTGGCGGTCCTGGTCGCCGTTCTGGCGCTCACCCACTATTGGGCCATGTTTCTCTTCGGCGCCTATGCGATCCTCGCTGTCGTTGGTCGGCGTCGGGGGCGGCCAACGGCTCGTTTGCTGATGGCCCATGTCCTCGGGGGCCTCGCCTTCCTGCCCTGGTTGCCCTCCTTCCTTTATCAGCTGCGACACACCGGCACGCCCTGGGCCGAACGGCAAAACCCAGCGTCAACGGTTGTGACCATGCTCGCCGACTTGGCGGGCGGTCGACAGGAGGGCGCGGCGCTCGGACTTCTTGCCTTGCTCTTCTTTCGGAGTCGTTGGCTTTGCTGGTCGGGCGACCCGTTCGGGCCTGCTCGAACTCGACCTGACGGGTCGGGCGGCAATGCGGCCATTCGCCGGACTCCTCGCCCTCACGCTGATCCTTGCGATTACGGCGATCACGGTCACGTCGTCTGTGTTCGCCGGGCGCTACATCGCTATTGTCGCTGGCCTCATGCTCGTGTTGGTGGCCGTCGGCGTATCCGAGATCTCGCCACCGATTCTCCAGGGTGCCGGCCTGGTTCTGGTTGTCGGGCTGGCTTGGCCGCAGGCTGGGTCGCGGTCGACACCACCCGGTCACAAGGGCAGCAGATCGCGGCCGCAATCGCCGCCGATTTTCAGCCCGGGGACGTCGTCGTGGCGTGCCCCGACCAGATCGGCCCGGCCACGGCCCGCTATCTGCCCGACGGTGTTGCCGCGGTGTCCTATCCCCTACTGGCCGATGCGCGGCTGGTCGATTGGGTCGACTACGCCGACCGCAACGCCGCCGGTTCACCGTCGGCGGTGGCCGATCAACTCGTTGAGCGGGCGGCTGGACACCGCATCTGGCTTGTCTGGCAAGTGGGCTACCGCACCCTCGAGGGCCAATGCGAAGCGCTGCGATCCGAACTCGCCAGTCGGGTACCCGGACGTGAGGTCATCAGCCCCGATCCTGCAGTGTTTGAGCCAATGTGGTTGTCGGTATACGAGCCAGTGGGCGCAACGTGAAGCGCATAGCCGTTGGCGCCTGGCTTCTCGGGCGGATGCTCGTTGGGCTGGCATTCGGCCTCGCGTCCCTCGCCGATCAGTCTCGGCCCTTTGGTGAGCGTGGTCGTCTCGCCGAGGGCCTCGTCACCTGGGACGGTGGCTGGTACAAGTCGATTGCCACGCTCGGTTACCACGCTGATGGGGAGGACCTCAGGTTCTCGCCCCTCTTCCCGGCGCTCGGTCGACTCGTTGGCTTCTTGTTTTTGGGAAACACCACGCTTGGTCTCGTTGTCGTCGCCAATCTCGCAGCGCTCGGAGCAACATGGCTTGCCATTGTCTACGCCGACCTCGTCAAACCCCAGGCGTCGCCTGAGGCTCGCCGTCATCAAGCAATTGGCGTCGGCCTCGCCGTCACCCTTTGGCCCGCAAGCTTTGTGATGGTATTCGCCTACGCCGAATCACTGCTCATGGTTTTCGCACTCGGCGCAGCCATTGCGGCGCGTCGAGGCCACTGGGCCCTGGCGGCGGCCTTTGGTGTCTTGTGTGGAGTCACACGACCAACCGGCATGGCCGTCGCGCTCCTTCTCGGCGCGATCGCGTTGGACGACTTTCGAGCTCGATCGGTTCGCCCGACTCCCCCGGTTGCGCTCGCCGTCGCTTCCCCGTTTGTTGGCTTTGGCCTGCATCTCGCCGTGGCGCAACGGGTCAGCGGTCGATGGCGCGACCCCATCGACATTCAGTCGCCGCTCCGAGGCGACTTCGTTGACCCCTTCTCGCGGCTTGGGCGTGGTTTCGTCGACCTCGTCGCCGACGACACGTTCGGCGACGGCCTCCACTTCCCCTTCGCAGTCGCCGTCATCGTGATGGTCTACGTCGTGGCCCGCGAGCTTGGCTGGCCGGAGGCCGTCTTCAGTGCAGCCGTTGTGGTGGTGGCCCTCGGGGCCGACAACTGGAATTCACTCGAACGCTACGCGCTCAGCGCCTTCCCCCTCATGCTCGGGATTGGGATGCTTTTGGCGCGCCACCGCCGAATCGGTGCCCTGGTCGCCGCCGGCTCGGGCGTCGGGTTTGTGGCGCTGACGGTGCTCAGCTGGAGCGGGCACTATGTACCTTGAATGCCGTGTTCCTTGAATGCCGTGTTCCGTGAATGCCGTCACCGCCAAGCTACGGCGTATCTCGCTCCCACACGATGAGCGTGGCGACGTCGCCGACCGCGCCGTCGACATAGCCGGGCAAGAGCCCCCGAACGGTGAAACCTTGGTTGAGCTGGAAGCTAAGCGTTGGGCCGTGGCGACGTCCGGCGATCACATCGCTGATGAACTCTTCGACAGTCAGGGTGTCTTCGAGTCCGGCATACGGAAGCATCCTGGCCAGCCACGATGCCGCGCATCGTTGTCGATGACGTAGCGGCGTCGTGTCCGTAGAAGCCGCCGCCGATCCCGCGGCCCCGGAAGTCGGGGTGAATGCTGGTGTCGAGTCCGTACAGCCAGGGAGCATCGTCGCGATGCAGCTCGGGCTTGTCGATGTCGACGAGACGATGCTGCGGGTTGTCGAGATCGAAGTCGACCCGCCACGTGAGGAGATGCCGACGATCTCCCCGTCGACGACGGCAACCCAGTTGCCGTCGTGGAATGTGTTGACATGGACGGCAACCTCATCAGCCAGTAGCAGCCCGTCGTCGCTCAGCGTTGGGTGGCAGATGCGTTCGAGGCGAGCGGCGGCCTCGGCGTCGTCGAGTTCGAGGTGTCGATAGGTGACCGACGAATCGGGGTCATCGTCGGAGTCCGACACGAGCGTGGCCGCCAGCGTCGCTGGCCGGTTGGTTGCGCGTTTGAATCGGTCAGCGAGGTCGAAGACCCTGGCGCCGGTCATCACGCCACTCCAGCGGAACGGCTCAACCGGCCAGGACCTCGACGCCCTACGGACCACCGGGTAGGCGTAGCAGCGAAGGTTGCGTGCCCGTAATGGCGGCGGCCATGATCCGACCCGCGAGGTGAGTCGCCCCGACGCCCCTCCCCCACATACCCGCCGGCCTGCATGAATCGGCGATCGGGACCGATCTCGACACTCGGCGTCCAGTTGCGCGGCACCCCGAGAACGCCGCCCCACTGGTGCGTGATTTGGGTGTCGGCGAGCATCGGGAAGAGGTCGAGCAGGATGGAGTGGATGGTCGTGTTGGTGCTGTAGTCGAACGGGCCGGGAATCTTCGAGCCGAAGCGGTAGGGCGCCGCCCGGCCCCCAAAGGCCAAACGATTGTCGGCCGTTCGCTGGCCGTACACCACAACGAAGCGGCCATCGGCAAACGACGGTCGATCGTGGAGGCGAATCTCGTCGAGCAACGTGGCCGATAATGGCTCGGTGGCAATCATCATTGAGTTGAGGGGAACCAACTTCCGCTTCCGTCCGGGCAGGGCCGAGGTGTAGCCCTCGGTCGCGAGGACGACGTGTTTCGCCACGACCTCGGCGGTCATCGTCGTTACTCGCCCGGGTTCGGCCTCGGTCACGCGTGTCTGTTCGTAGATCGTGGCGCCGCGCCGCTCGACGATCTGGGCGAGGGAGCGGACGAGCTTGGCCGGGTGGAGTACCGCAGTCGATGGCACAAAGAGGCCGCCGAGAACATTGCTGGCACCGCATTTCGCTGATGCTTCGTCGGCGTTGAGCCAGAACGATGCCGTCTCGTCGACCTGCTTCTGGAGCCGGTGTCGCTGTCCCCCGTTGCGGGCGAGGTGGAGCTCGCCGCCGCGAACGAAGTCGCAGTCGATGCCTTCGTCACGGATGGTTTGTTCGATCATGTCGACCGTCAGGTGCAGTTCGTGATCGAGTGCCGTAGCCCGGGCCTCATCGCTGAGTTTGGTCCAGCGGGCGTGACTCGCGGCCATCTCGGCGATGCACCAGCCGCCATTGCGCCCGGATGCGCCGAACCCGCATTGCTCGGCCTCAAGCACCATGATGGCGAGGTGCGGATCCTGTTCTTGTAGGTGGTAGGCCGTCCAGAGTCCGCTGAAGCCGGCCCCGACGATGACGACGTCGACCTCGTGACGGCCCGACCCAAGTGAGGGGCGGGGCTGCTCGACTGGCACCTGATCGTGCCAGAGCGACGGAGTGAGATTCGCAGTCTGTAGGGCCATCGGCGACCTTCCTTGGTGGCGTGTTAGGCTAACGGCTCTTATGGTCCTACACATCACCCGAGCACCATCCGGCGTTCGAAGAATACTGTGAGACCATCTTTGAACTCCGTGAGGATGGTGTTCGAGCCATTCAGGCGCTTTAGCCGAGCGCATGGAGATTAGTCGGCCTCGCCGTGTCGCTCATGATGAAGCGAATGGAAGAAGAGGGTCTCATCACGCTCGCTAATCGAGGCATCCAGCTCACCGAGGCAGGCGAGGCGTTGGCCCAGACCGTGGTGCGACGCCATCGTTTAGCCGAGCGGTTCCTCACCGACATGCTCGGACCGTCGTGGGCCGAGGCCCACCACGAGGCCGGCAAGTGGGAGCACGTCATTAGTCCGGTGGTCGAGGTCGCATTGGTTCGGTGCTGGGCGAACCGACAACGTGTCCGCACGGCAACCCGATACCTGGGTCGGGCTACGCGGCCCAAGAGATGCAGGTGCTGTCCAGTCTCGACGTCGGCGACCAGTTCGATGTCATCCGAATTCCCGAAGAACTGAGTTCGAACCAGGGCTTGCTGGAGTTCCTCGAAGAAGCTCGGCTTGTGCCTGGCGTTTCCGGAACCGTGACGGCCTTGGCCCCTGACGGCTCAGCCACGGTTGAGATCGAGGGTGCAACGGTTGGCGTTGGCACGTTTGCGTCGGCTCGCATCCTCGTTTCCACTCCCTAACATTCTTGCGCGGCCACGCGACTTGCTACTGTCCACGGCATGTCTTTCGACCCCCGCCCGAATGCCCTCGATATCGACGCGGCCTGGCTGGCTGAGGCGCTTGGCGTCCCCGGTGCGGGCCTCCGGGTCTCGCAGGCGAGCATCGGCACTGGCCAGGTAGGCGAGAATATTCGCTACCGACTCGACTGGGCCGACGACCAGCCGGATCTCCCGACCTCGGTTGTTGGCAAGTTTCCGTCACTTGACGCCGAGAGCCTCGCGATTGGCATCGCTTCCGGGTCCTATCGACACGAAGTTGGTTTCTATCGAGACGCTCAGTCGATCGTCGATATCCGTACACCTGCGATCTACCACGTCGGCGCAAGTGACGACGCCGACGTTTGTCCTGATCATGGAGGACATACACGAGGCCGTCCAGGGCGACCAGATTGCTGGCGGGACGCTCGACAACGCGCATCTCGCCGCTCGCGTAGCGGCCAAACTCCACGGGCCGACCATCAATCACCCTGCGCTGGCCGACCTGACCTGGACCGATGCGCCAAACCCGCAGGCGTGGGATGACCGGGCCGCACTCTACCGCCTGCTCCTTCCAGGATTCCTCGATCGCTACGCAGGGCGTCTGGGTACCGAGGTTCTCGAGATAGGCCGCTGGCTGGCCGAACACAACCGGCAACGACTGGCCAGCAATGAGGGGCCACAATCCCTCGTGCACGGCGACTATCGGCTCGACAACATGCTGTTTGGCCCCGACGGAACGCTCGTTGTTGTCGATTGGCAGACGGTCTCGATCGGTTCCGGCGCGGCCGATCTCGCCTACTTCGTTGGGGCGGGCCTGCTGCCGGCGACCCGTCGGGAGTCAGAAGCTGCGATCTTCGCCACCTACTGCGATGGACTCAAGGCGTACCACGAGGTCGACCGAGACGTCCTTTGGCACGACTACGTCCTCGGCTCCGCCAGTGGGTACGCGATGGCCGTCATCGCGTCGCAGCTGGTTGGCCAAACCGAACGGGGCGACGAGATGTTTGCCGTGATGGCCGAGCGCCATGCCGCGCAGATGATCGACCTCGGGCTTGCTGACCTGCTCGGGTAGCGCCTAGGTAGCCTTCTTGGCCTTCGTGCGGAGCAAGGCGTCGAACGACGATTGAAGACATCGCTGGAACCGTTCGGGCTCGGTGATAGCAGCCGGGTCCAACACGATGCCGACATAGAGCGTGCCGTTGTACGACATGGCCGTGATGTTGGCCGCCGTGCCGGCAACCGGCCCCATGGCGTATGTCTCGAGCAGTTTGGCTCCCGACACGTAGACCTCAAATGGGGCCGCTCGCAGATTGCTGGTGGCGATATCGATTCCGGCCGTTTGCTGGCGCGCGATCTTGGTGAGCACCGACGTCGGTAGCTTGGTGGCGATCGAGCCGATCACTGCGGTGCTCCTGTTCCCCCCGATCGGCTGGTCTTTGGGACTCAGCCGCCTCACTGATCGAGCGGAAGCGTTCCGCAGGGTGGCCTCGAGCGGCGATGGGCAACCGTACGGGCACGAAGGCATTGGACGAGCGGTCGCCCTTCTGCCGAGTGCTGATGACGAACGTCATGCTGAGGTACGTCGATCGGCGCCGAGTTCGTCGTGATAGGCCAAGGTGCCGTCAGCGATGCCGGTCAGGAAAAGATCGTTGATCGTGCCGCCTAAGCGACCGCTG
Source organism: Acidimicrobiales bacterium (assembly GCA_041394345.1). Taxonomy (GTDB): domain Bacteria; phylum Actinomycetota; class Acidimicrobiia; order Acidimicrobiales; family SZUA-35; genus JBBKWJ01. The sequence continues at coordinate 47,304 of JAWKIN010000024.1, forward strand.
GCCTTCTTGGCTTTCGCTAGGTCGATGGTGAGCACCTCGAGGTGTCGGCCCCGTGACCGGTTGGCGAACAGTGGTGAGCTGCCGGCCTGGTCGCTGGAGCCGAAGACATCGCCGATGGCTTCTTGAGCGCTGGCTACAAGACCAGAGCCAAGATCGACCACCCGCATCGGATCGGCGCCCCAGGTAGCAACTTCGCCAGCAAGGCGACGCAAGAACGGGAGCGAACTGGCCGCACCTGGTGAGTCTTCTGGTTCGGGCTCGACGGGATAGTCGTCAAAGTCAACCTCGGGTGGAAGCTCGTCGTCGCGGCTGAGCTGCATGTAGAACTCAGCCATCTTGAGCGCCCCGATGCCGTCGGCGATCGTGTGATGCATCTTGATGAGGAGCGCCGACTTGCCGCCAGCCAAACCATCGATGATGGTGAGTCGCCACAGGGGCCGAGTGCGATCGAACGGATCTTGATGCAGCAGCATGGCGAGATCGAAAAGTGCCCGCCGGGAGCCGTCGCCTGACAAGGCGATTCGGCGGACGTGGTAGGCCAGGTCGAACTCGGGATCGACCTGCCAGGCCGGGGTCGAGAGTTTGCCCATCGAAGGAACGACACGCTGGCGCAGGCGGGGTGTCGAGACAATGGCCCAGCGGATGCGCCGATCGAGGTCGGCGGAACTGATTGGACCGTCACAGATGGCCAGCGATGACCCGCTTGGGTCGAACCAAGGGTCTTTCTCGATCTGCCACATCAGCGCCTCATGCTCGGACATGCGAGGAGCAAACGTCATGGGTTTGACGGCCCAACGCTCCGCCGAGGCGCTCACGAGCTCGTGACCTTCGCTGCCGCTCGTTTCTTGGTCGCCTTCTTGGCCGGAGTCGGAGTCGGAGCCGGAGTCGGGGCCGGGGCTGGCGTATCGGCCAAGCCGAGGAGTTCGAGTAGCGCGACCGTCTCGTCGGCCAAACAATCCATGAGGAACTCGAGATCAGGAACCAGATCTCGACAGGCGATGAGGCCAACGTCGAGCTGATCGCAGTAGCTCTGCACCGTGATGTTGAGGCCTTGGCCGTCGGTCACAATGGAGATCGGGTAGAAATGAAGCATCTCGGCCCCACCGAAGTAGAGCGGCTCGCGAGGGCCAGGAACATTGGATATCACCAGGTTGACCGGGCTGTTGATGCGATCGGCGAGCCTCAGACGCGACGCGAGCCGAGCGGCACGGGCGGCCAATGCTGGCGGTGCGAGCTGGGCCATGTCGACCATCATCTCGGCCGGCAGGAGATCGTGCTGCTGCTTGGCGGCGG
>JAWKIN010000025.1:0-45740 GCA_041394345.1 Acidimicrobiales bacterium
GAGACGGTGCGAGCCAAGGCCGAAGCGGGTGTCGACATCTTGTCCGTCGGGTGGATCACCCACTCGGCCCCATCCCTCGACGTGGGGCTCGACGGCTAGCTCGCCCACTTCGATCCCGTTAACGGGTGAGTGCTAGCGTTCGTCGCTACCAGCCCCAATAGCGGAGAAATCTCATGTCTAGTACAGGTGCGTCGAAGCGCGGTTCAATCGTTCGGATTGATGAACGGGGCGGTATCCCCGTTCCCCCGTTGCCCGAGCCGCGACCGGCCAAGCACTGGACCCTCGAGGCGATAGCGGCCACCGAGCGGCCTCGCCAACCCGCCGTGCACGGTGAGAAGATTGCGTTCATCGTCGACCGAGACTCATCGGATGTGTGGGTACTCGACCCGGCCAAGGACCGAGCCCCCCATCGCCTCACTGTCGACCGCCCGCTCGCCCCGTTTTGGGAAGACGACGGCCCGAGTTGGAGTCCCGATGGCGAAACGGTGGCCTACGTGAATGACGGTGCGGTTCACCTGACCAGCGGTGGACTTGCGCGTCCGTTGTGTGCTGGCTCGTCGCCCGCGTGGATCGATCCCGAGCACATCGTTGTGCACGTCGAACAACCAGTCAACGATCGCTCGACGCTCTCGGTTGTCAACATCGATGACGGGCGGGTGACGCCCCTGCCCGATGCCGACGGCGACTTCGCCGAGGTGGCAGTGCAGCCGACTGACCGGCTGGTGGCGGCGGTGTTTCATCCGCTCGCCGATCGCTCGGCCAGTCGTATCCACATCATCGATGTGAACTCCCACGACGTGATCGACGTGCCCGGCCCGGCGAGCATCCACGACCGTGGGCCAGTCTGGTCGCCCGATGGGGACACCCTGCTCTTTTCGTCCGAAGAGAGCGGCTGGTATGAGGTGTGGCGTTGGGACCGGGCGAGCGGAAGTCGACAACAGGTAACGTACGACGAGGCGGACTTCTCGGAGCTTGCGTGGTCGTCGTTCGGTTTGGTCGGTGTCCGCACCCGCCATGGGGTGTCCGACCTCGTCGCTATCGACCTCGACCCTTCGCTCACCGGACACGATCGAGTGCGGGTCATTGCTCCCGGCGGCGTGTGGGGGAACCCCCAGTGGACGGCCTCGGGCGACATCATCGCCACCCATGAATCGCCAGACACGCCGGCCAGGCTGATGCGAGTCGACAAGCGCGACCATGTCCACGAACTCTTCGCCCCGACCCCCACCATCGTGCGAGCCGCCCCCCACGTGGCGCCCGAGCACCTGTGGTATCCGGCTCCGGGGGGCGCCGTTCCGGCCTTTCTCTATCGGCCCGATGACGCATCGGCCGACACGCCTTGTCCGGTCATCGTGCATCCGCATGGCGGGCCGACCTCGCACTACGGCGCCGAGTGGGACGGCGTCGCCCAATACTTTGTCGCCAAGGGCTACGCCTGGCTCGCCCCGAACTTCAAGGGTTCAACGAGCTACGGCCTCGACCACGAGCGCGCCGACCATGGCGTCTGGGGTGTCGACGACACCGCCGACTGCCTCGCCGCCCACGAATGGCTGAGCAGCCAAGACTGGGTCGACAATCGACGCATCGGCATCTATGGGGCGAGCTACGGATCGTACATGGCGTTGTGTTGCGCCGTTGACAGTGATCGCTACGCCTGTGCCGTCGCCAAATACGGCGACTGCGACATCCTGACCAGTTGGGCGCAAGGCGACCGAGGCGGACGACTCGACCTCGAGCGGATGATGGGTCACCCAGCCGACAACCCCGAGGGGTACCGCGCCGGCTCGCCGATCCATCGCATCGACAACATCACGACGCCGATTCTCGTCGCTCACGGCGAACAAGACATCCGAGTCCATCCAGCGCAATCGGAAGAACTCGTGAGCGCGTTGCGTCGGATCGGGGCCACGTACGAATACGTCACGTACCCGACCGAGGCCCACGGCTTCCTCAACCGGGCGGCGTTTCTTGACTTCTACCGCCGGCTCGAGCGTTTCCTCGACTGGTATCTGCTCTGAGTCGAGCGGCTCGGCGCTACGGCTTGGCCGACAGCTGAACGGGCACGGCGTGACAGGCCGCTTGGTGGCCGTCACCCGCTAAGGCTGGATCGTCGCGAACGCAGGCCTCGGCCACGCCAAGACGCTCGGCTTCGCCCGATGCCAGCAGGGGACACCGCGGCGAAGCGGCATCCCAGGGGATGTGAAGCGGGTCGGGCGTTTCGCCGACGAGGATCTGCTGCTCCATCCTCCCCATTTCGGGGACGACCGAGAGGAGGGCCCGGGTGTAGGGATGCGTTGGGTGCTCGAGCACGTCTTCGGTGGTACCGATCTCGACGACTCGACCCAGGTACATCACGGCGATTCGGTCGGCGATGTTCCAGGCCAATCCAAGGTCGTGAGTGACGGCGACAATCGACAGCCCCGTGTCGTCGACCAGCGATCGCATGAGCCCAAGCACCTCGCCTCGGATCGACGCGTCGAGCGAGGCCACAGGCTCATCGGCCAGAAGCAAGCGAGGCGACATCACCATGGCGCCAGCGATGACAACGCGCTGGCGTTGGCCGCCGGAGATCTCGTGCGGGTAGCGGCCCGTGAATCGCTCGGGTGGCCGTAACCCGGCTCGAGACAACGCCTCGCCGACCCGGTCCGCTTCGTCGCGGCGGTCGCCCCGGATTCGCAACCCCTCGGCGACGATGTCGTAGATCGTGTGTCGTGGATTGAGTGCACCCGTTGGGTCTTGGAACACCATCTGGATGTCGTGTGGTACTCGACGGCGACGGCGCCCGCCGATTTTCGTCTCACCCTGATCTTCGATTGCTCCTGAGGTGAGTGGTTGGAGCCCCTGGATGGCTCGGATCAGCGTGGTCTTGCCTGATCCTGATTCACCGACCAGCGCCAGCACCTCGGCCGGGTGAACGTCGAGCGACACGCCATCGACGGCTCGGGCCTCACCGAAGTGGACGTGGGCGTCACGGACTCGAACGATCTCACTCACGAGGGTTCCACCAGTATGCAGGCGGCCTCGCGACGGTCGCCGACGTCGATCAGTTCGATGTCGACGGTCGAGCATCGTTCGGTCGCAACGGCACAACGAGGGTGGAACGAGCAGCCGGTTGGCAAGTTGGCGGGGTCGGGCGGGTCGCCGCCAAGCCCGGCTGGTGACATTCGCGAGCTGGCGTCGCCGATGATCGGAAACGCACGAGAAAGCGCTGTCGTGTAGGGGTGGAGTGGCGCTGTGAACACGTGAGTGCTCGGTCCACGTTCGACAATTTTGCCCGCGTAGAGCACAGCGAGGTCGTCGCAGACATCGGTAAGTACCGTCAGGTCGTGGGTGATGAAAAGCATCGAGAGGCCTCGTTCGGCTCGAAGCGTGGCGAGCAGACGAAGCACCTGGGCTTGCACCATCACGTCGAGGGCGGTGGTCGGCTCATCGGCAATCAACAGGTCTGGGTCGCACGCCAATGCCATCGCAATCAAGACCCGTTGCCGTTGGCCGCCCGAGAGTTGATGGGGATAGGCCCTGGCCCGGTCGCCAGGGAGTCCCACCTGCTCGAGCAGTTCGTTGACGCGATCCTTGGCGTCCTTCGCCGAGGCTTGTGTCTTGTGGAGCAGCATCGGTTCGGCAATTTGCGTGCCGACGCGTTGCACCGGGTTGAGTGCGTGGAGCGCCCCCTGGAAGACGATCGCGCCCTCGGTCCAGCGCACCGAGCGAAGCTGGCCCGGCCGCATTTCGAAGACATTGACACCGTTGAGTCGCACCTGACCGGTCGTAACGGCGTCGCTCGGTAGCAGCCGCAGGATCGCGTTGGCGAGCGTCGACTTGCCGCAGCCCGACTCGCCGGCGAGCCCGAGCGACCCGCCCCGTTCGATGCGCAGCGACACGCCGCGAACCGCCGGAAACAGTGAGCCCTTCGGCCCGCTCGCGCGGTACGACACGGTGAGGTCCGCGACGTCCAGCACGGGCTCGCTCATCGTCGGCCCGCCAGTCGGGGGTCGGCCAGTTGTTCGAGCGTCTGGCCGATGAGGGTGAACGCCATCACGACGAGGAGAATGCCGACACCGGGCGGGACGAAGTACCACCATGCGTTGCGGGTGATGGCGCCGTTTTCGAACGCCTCCACCAAGGCCTTGCCCCACGAGGCCCGGGTCGGATCGCCGAGGCCAAGGAACGAGAGTGTCGTCTCGGTGAGGATCGAGATGGGAACGGCGAGTGTGGCATTCGCCAGAATGAGTCCGCTGACGTTCGGCAGGATGTGGCGCGAAACAATATGCCAGCCCGAGCCGCCCAGGGAACGGGCCCGATCGACGAAGAGCCGCTGCTTCACCGTGAGGACTTGCGCCCGCACCAGTCGGGCCGTTGACGGCCACGACGTGACGCCGATGACCATGATGATGTTCCAGATCGAGCGACCAAGGACGGACGCCAGGACGATCGCAAGCGGCAGAAACGGGATGACGAGGAACCACTCGGTGATCCGCATCAGGATGCCGTCGGTGCGGCCACCGACGAAGCCGGCCACGACGCCAACAATCGAGCCGATGGCGATCGTCACGATCGTTGCGGCCAACCCAACGAACAGCGAGATTCGGCTGCCCCACACAAACTGGGCCCACACGGAGCGGCGAAGGTGGTCGGTGCCGAACGGGGCAAACTCGGTGGGGCTGGCCCACTGGGGTGCGCCTGCGGCCCGAGAGGCAACAGGGTCGAGGCCGGCTCGGGATGCGATGAGGGGTGCCGCCAGTGCCAAAGCCGCGAACAGCATCAGGATCAGCAGGCCAATGCGACCGGTGTGGACGACCAGAAGTTTGAGCCAAACTGGGCGAACGCCCGGCGCCGTCGGGACCAAGGAGTGGCAACCACGGCCGTGGTCATGTCGCCCCCACTCGGGGGTCGAGGACGGCGTAGAGCAGATCGGCGACCAGGTTGAAGACAATCACGGCGGCCGAGAACACAGAAAGAGCCCTTGCAGCATCGGGAGATCCGGGCCTCGGATCGCATCGGCCGTCGCCTTCCCCAGGCCAGGCCACGAGTAGAGCGTCTCGACCGCGATGGCGCCCGAGAGGACGAAGCCAAGGTTGATGGCCGCGAGCGTCACGACGGGTAGCAGGGCGTTCGGCACGGCATGGCGATTGCGGACCTGTACGTCTCGCAAGCCCTTAGCCCGAGCGACCGTCAGGTAGTCCTCGCCCATGACATCGAGCAGCGACGAACGCATCACGATTGCGTATTCGCCAAGATAGGCCAGCGTCAGCGTGAGACCAGGTAGGAATAGATGGTGTGCTCGGTCGAGCAGGCCCCCACCATCGGCGCCGATAGTGACAAGTCCGCCAACGGGGAACCAGGGCAGTACCACGGCGAAAATCATCAGCAACAACATGCCCAGCCAGAAGTCTGGCATCGAGTAGAAGAGCATGGTGCTCGAGGTGATCGAGTAGTCGGCGGCCGAACCGCGGCGCCACGCCGCGATGACACCACCAATGATGCCGATCACCATCGAGAGGAGGGCAGAAACCCCGACGAGTTGTACGGTCGGCCAGACCTTCGGCGCGATGTCGTCCCAAACCGGCTGGCGGGTTTGGTACGACGAGCCGAAGTTCAACTTGGCTGTTTCTCGAATGTACAAAACGAACTGCTTGGCCATCGACTGATCGAGCCCGAAGTCCGTCCTCATCTGGTCGAGTCGCTCGGCTGGCACATTGCGGCCGCGGAAGAGTGAGCCGACCGGATCGGTTTGCACGATCCGAAACGAAGAAATTGAAGACGAGGACGAACAAAGCGTGACGAACGCGCCGGCAAACTTTCGGACGACGAAGCGCGTTCATGGCGCAATCGCTCCGCCGTCCTGCGGGCCGGGGGTCAACCAACCCGAGTCATTACTCGCGATCATCCGCCGACTTGCCTCGTCGAGACATCGCGAAACCGCCAACTGCGAGTATGGCCACAGCACCAGCGCCAAGCCCGACAAGCAAGCCGGTGTTTGAGCCACCCGAGCTATCGCCAGCACCAACGGGCGTGAGCCGTTCGTAGGAAGGCGACGACTGCGAGAACATGACGGGGCCGACGTCGGCTGGTTGGCGAACCCAACCCTCGAAGGCGTCGGTCCGGTAGGCCTGCAGGTCGGGGGAGAGCCACATGGTGATGTAGACACCCGAATCGTGGAGGATCGTGACCATCTCATGGACGAGTTCGAGTCGCTTGGCCGGGTCGACTTCCTGTTTCTGAGCGAGGTAGAGCTCTTCGAACTTGGGGTCGAACCAGTTGGCGTCGTTCCAGTTTCCGAGTTCGGCCTCGGTGAAGTACGACAGCATCGGATCGGGGTCGAGGTAGGGAACCCAACCCCAGTAGAACGAGTCGTAGTCACCGTCGGCGATGACGCCGTAGAGCTGGTCCTGGTCATAGGCATCGAGTTGGACGTCGATACCGATTTCCTTTAGCCAGCCCTTGTAGAGCTCGCCCACCGATGCCGCCAGGTCACCGTCGGTGTTGACGGCGTGACGGAGGACGATGTTGTCGCCGCCACCTGGCATTTCGCGGAATCCATCGCCATTCGTATCGGCGTAGCCGGCCGCGTCGAGGATTTCCATCGCCTTGGCTGGGTCGTAGCCGAACACGTCGTCGCCGAGATCGGGAATCCACTTGAGGTCGGCTGCGGCGCTGATGGTCTCGACCGGCTCAGCAAGGCCGAACCAGAGGTCTTCGGCTGCACCGGCCTTGTCGATTGCGTGATTGATGGCTTTGCGAAACTCGAGGTCGAGTAGGGCCGGATGGGGTTGCGCCGGTGCCGCGCCACCATTCAGTGCGATCTCGTCGAAGCCGCCCTGCACACCAGTGATGACCTCGATATCGGCGTTGTCGGTGAGTTGGCTAACCGATGAAGCGGGAATGCCATGGGCGGCATGGATCTCGCCCCGCTCCAGCGCGGCGATCATGGCGTCGGGGTTGGAGAAGTAGCGGAAAACGATCTTGTCGACGGCTGGTCGGCCGCCGTAGTAGTTGTCGTTCGCAACCATGGTGAGCGACTCCTCAGACTTGTAGTCCGAGATGACGAACGGCCCACTCCCGACACCGTCGAGGGCGTCGTAGGAATCGATCGTCTCGACGGTCGCGTGCTCTTCCCAGATGTGCTTCGGGACGATATTGATGCCGAGGGCAGGAAGTTTGGGATCGGGCACCGCCGACGTGATGGTGACGGTGCGGTCGTCGACGGCTTCGGCTGTCAAATTGGCAACGGCCGAAACGTAGTTGGTCCACTCTTGTTCACGCGAGGTCGTGATGTTCCACACCACATCCTCGGCGGTGAGTGGCTCGCCGTCAGACCACTTCAGGCCTTCTCGGAGGGTGTAGGTGTAGCTGATGCCAGCCTCGTTCTCGACCCACGACTCGGCCAAACCTGGTTCGACGGCGAAGTCGGCTGCGGCCATCTCGGTGAGGCCAGCAAACTCGATCGCCCACACCTCGAACTCGGGTACGGCGAACCCGCTTACCGGGTTGAGTGTCTCCCATGGCTGGGTCAGCCCAACGATGAGTGTCGTTTCGGCTTGTGCCGAACTCGCCGTGGCCCCGCCACCAAGCATCGCTCCAACCACAGCGACCGCAGCCGCTGCCCTTCCCCAACGACCGGTCATGATCGCACCCTTCTCATCCTCTGGGCGCAGCCTTCGCGGCGATACGCCTTGTAACAACCGAGACCTTAACCGAGGCCGGTGCCCGTGCCCATTCCTGGAGTGTGACGATCTGGGTACAGGGCCAGAGTTGAAGCAGGGGTCCGTAACGCCAAGATGGCGGCGTGCCTGAATCGATCGAGGAAGCTCACGTCTATGCGGCCCGTCGCCTTCGCGACGTGATGCACGCATTTATGGCCCACGAGCAGGATCCATCGGCATTGATTGCGTTCGCCACCGTGCTTGAATCGCACGTTCCGGTGTTGACCGCCGGGCCGCTCATCGACCGCAGCGGCGAGGATTGGGCCGCCAGTCGAGGAAATGGGTTTGTGCCCGATGACGGCGAGTACTTCGCCAACGATCTTCGCCGCCCGTTCTCCGGTGCCGGAAATCCGTTCAGTGTGCCGTATGACGTCCAGCGCAAAGGGCATCGGATCGAGGCGAAGGTTGTGCTCCGACCAGGGTTTGAGGGAGCGCCAAAGCGCAGCCACGGTGGTTTTGTGGCCGCGATCTTTGACGACCTTGCCGGGTATTTGCTGGCACAAGAGCGGCGGGTCGCCTTCACCGCGTGGATACGCGTCGACTACAAGGCGCCGACCCCAATCGGTGAACCAATTGTGTATCGGGCGTGGGTCGACAATCTCGAAGAACGCAAACTCCTCGCCGCTGGTGATTGCCTCGACGAGTCCGGCCAGTTGCTAGCGACATGCAAGGCGCTGTTCGTCACGCCGCGCGATCTTGTGCCTGATTCGCCTGCGTAGGTCGGCGCGTCGATCGTGACTCAGTCTCGGGCGTCGACTGCGACAAGTGGCAGCAGCCTTGCCACATCAGCGGGGTCGCAGAGCCGGCTCCCATCGCTGATGACCGCCGCAGTACCGGCGGCTGTACCAAGCGACATCGATTCGCTGAGGCTTAGCCCCCGAGCGAGCCCGACTGCTATGCCAGCCACCATCGAGTCACCTGCGCCAACGGCACTCCGAACCTTCACGGTTGGCGCACGGAATCGCAGGACGCCCCCGTCGCGCATGGCCACGATGACACCACCGGGACCAATCGACACGGCGATTGCGTGGAGCTGCGACGATTGGACGAGGTCGACGGCCGCTTCCAGGATGTCGGCTTCTGTCTCGAGCGATCGCCCCACGATTGTGGCTAGCTCGTTGGCGCTCGGTTTGGCCAGATAGGCCGTCGATCCCAGCGATTCGGCGAGCGCTTGGCCTGATGTGTCGACCAAGATCCGGACGCCCGGCAACGCAGCGGCGAGTTCGGCCACAATCCGCCCATCCACACCTATTGGCATGCTGCCTGACACAACGAGGCACTTGGCGTTGCGGGCTGCGTGGATCGCCGCATCGCGACAAGCGTCGATCTCGGCGCTGGTCAGGGTCGGTCCAGGGAAGACAAACCGGAACTGATCGCCGTTGCTCGACTGATTGATCGTCACGGACTGTCGTGTCTGTCCGTTGATCGGCACGACAACGGCGGGCACACCTTCTTCGACCAATAGGTCGTGGACCCGCTGGCCGACCGGCCCACCGAGCGGAACGATAGCGAGCGTGTCCTCGCCGAGTCGCGAGCAGACCCGAGCGACATTGATGCCGCCGCCCCCCGGCTCCTCGTTGGGGTTGGCGCAGCGAAGTTTGTGCGTTGGGGCCACGACCGGAACGGCCGACGAGACGTCGAGCGCCGGGTTGAGTGTGAGCGTTACGATTGACGGGCTCATCGTGGTCAATCCTCGATCACGACGCGGACCGCGTCGAGGGACTTTCGCTCGAGATCGGGCACGAGTGTGCCAGGCAATGGATAGCCAACAGGAAACAGGACGAACGGACGCTCGTTCTCGGGCCGGTTGAGCACCTTGGTGAGGAAGGCCATCGGACTCGGCGTATGGGTCAACGTGGCGAGACCCATCACGTGGAGGGCGGTGACGAAGATGCCGGCCGCAATGCCACAACTCTCCTTCACGTAGTAGTTCTTACGGCGCGCGCCGTCGGCTCGTTGCTCGTATCGCTCCTCGAACAACACCACAATCCACGGCGCAACGTCGAGGAATTCCTTGTGCCAGTCGGTGCCGAGTGGTGCGAGCTGTTCCTGCCACTCAGCGTTCATCCGGTTGTCGAGGTAGTTGGTCTTCTCTTCGTCCTCGGCTGCGGCCCGGATGGCCGACTTCATCGCGCTCGATCGGATGGCCACAAACTTCCATGGCTGCTTGTGGGCGCCCGACGGCGCCGTTGACGCCGCGGCAATCGCCAGGTCGATGAGATCCTGGGGGACGGGCTGGTCGGAGAACATTCGGACGCTTCGCCGCTGATCCACCAGGGCGAGAAAATCGGTACCCCGGCGGCGTTGCTCGTCGAGGGTGAGCCGTTCGAGTTGATGGGGCACAAACGGGTATTCCGCTGCCAACTCCGGCGAAGGGTATGGGTGTTGATACAGCTTCGACATCACCTCAGCATCGCATGATGTTGTGACTGGGCGTCGAATCCCCGACACTGCCTGCATGCCTACGACCGTTGAAGAGTTCCAAAAGCTGGTTGCCACCGTTGAAGCAAGGGCCGGATACACCCCTCCGGTGGCCTACGGGATTGGCGTGGCGACACTGGGCCTCGACGATCGGGTGCTCGATGCCGACTTCATCGTGGTGAACTTCGAAGCAAACACCGGAACGGCCGCGGCCATCGCCGATGTGCTGGGTGAGTTCTCGACCGGCTCCTACTTTCCATCCGGCGACCAGCTGGCGACGATCATTGCCCAGTTTGCGGCGTTCGAGGGCGACGGAAAAGTTCATGCGAACGTCGATGCCCTGGTTGCTCTGGCCGAGCTCAACCCCGATGCAGTCAAGGGTCATCGGCGGGTGCCAATCGTGTCGGTAGTGACCGATCTCGGTGATGCCCCGGTCGATACCGGCGATGTGTACCTCCGGCTGTTCCTGCTGTCGCAGCGTCACGTCCGACCCAATGGGGTCAGTCTCGAAGGAGCGTTCGGCAAGCTCAACAACGTCGTCTGGTCAAACCTCGGCCCCATCGACCCCGACCTCTACGACGGTGTCAGGGCCGCCGCCCGAATCGCCGGAACCCATGTCCATGTCTATGGCGTCGACAAGTTCCCCCGCATGGTCGACTACGTCGTGCCGTCGGGCGTTCGCATCGCCGACGCGTCGCGAGTCCGTCTCGGCGCCTACCTCGGCGAGGGCACTGTGGTTATGCACGAAGGCTTCATCAACTTCAACGCCGGCACCGAGGGGCCAAACATGGTGGAAGGTCGGATCTCCCAGGGTGTGAAGGTACATGCCAACGCCGACCTCGGCGGCGGTTGCTCAACCATGGGTACCCTCTCGGGCGGCGGGACCGAGATCATCTCGGTCGGCGAGCGATGCCTCATCGGCGCAAACGCTGGTATCGGGCTGGCGCTTGGCAATGACTGCACGGTCGAGGCCGGGCTCTACGTCACCGGGGGCACCCCGGTCGTTGCCGTCGGGCTTGGGGCTCGGGGCGACGACGCCACCATGAAGGCCAGCGAGTTCAGTGGCCGAGACAACCTGCTGTTCCGTCGCAACGGACCTCACCGGCGCCGTCGAGGTGCTGCCAAACAACGGCAAGTGGGGTGGCCTCAACGCCATCCTGCACGACTAGCCGACCGATACCTCAGCGCAAAATACACACGCAAAGTAGTGCGGAACAACACGTTGCGTGGTTGACTGGTTGATCGGGTGCACGATTGCTGTCACTATTGTTCACCCAGTGGATGTGTCCAAAATCAAGGTGGAGAAGGGCGGGCATCGTTTGTGTTCGCAATCGAGTCAGCGACGATTGGTGGTAGCGCGGCCGGTTTGGCCGTTGTCGCTATGGCCGGATTTGCCCTGATTCGTCGCGGCCGCCGACAGAACAGCGGGTCGCGTCGCGACCAGGGCGCTGGTTGGGGGGTCTCCGGGATCCCGCAAGTCCGGCCGCACGCTGGGCCAGCAACGTTCGAGCGCCCAAACCCGCTGATCGCGCCCGGGCCAACCGTGCACGCAGCCGATGCTGCGGTTATTGACCTGCGGGTCAGCTTTGACGACAGTGCGCTTCCCTCTCCGGCCACCTTGTCGCCGCGATCGGTGGCGCCCGTCCGGCCGGAGGCCGGATCGATCGACCTTCGGCTTTCGCCCAACGACCGCAGGCTCGCCGGTCAGCCTGGTCGAGTCCTCGAGATCGACGTCGGTAACGCCGATGTGCGGCCGCTCGTTCGTGCCCTTTCGGTCGAACTGAGTCGAGTGGGCTACTACCTCCGAGAAGAACCCGCGCTGCCAGAGCATTGGTTTGCCTGCGTCGTCAACCGCAGCCAACAGGCCGCGGGCACACTCACGGCACGCATCGTTTCGCCTGGGCGGTCACAGCTCGGGCTAAGTATTGCCAGCGACGACCGGTTGCCGGCCGTGGTCGACCGGGCGTTGGCCAGCGCCGGATTCGCAGCCATTTCCTATCGAAGCGCGGTCGCCCACTCAATCGCTGAGTACGCCTCGACGACCGAGCGTCGCGTGATGGTTCGCATACACGAACCGGTCGCCACAAACTAACGTGACCGACGCCGGGGCCGAGCTTCACCGCTTCGTCCCGTAGCGCTCGTACCATCCTGGTATGAGCGACGCGACGTATCCAAGCGAACTGGAGACCGTCGCTGTGCTACGCGATGGCGTACCGGTGCTGCTGCGGCCCATTCGCCCAGACGACGCTGAACAGCTTGGCGTGTTTCACAGCAAGCAGTCGCCCGAAAGCATCTACTTCCGCTTCTTCCGTCACCGCCCCGAGTTGAGCGACTCCGAGCTCGAATACTTCACCAACATCGACTACGACCGTCGCATGGCGTTTGTTGCCGTTCAGGGTGACGAGATCGTGGCGGTCTCTCGCTACGAGGCCTACAAGGATCGCAACGAGGCTGAGGTAGCGTTCTTCGTCGACGATGCCAATCATGGGCGAGGCCTTGCCACGCTGATGTTGGAGTATCTGGCTGCGCACGGCCGTCGGCGCCGATTCGACAACTTCACGGCCACCGTGTTGCCCGAGAACTATCGGATGCTCAACGTGTTCCGACGGGCTGGCTTCGAGGTGAAGACCAAGTTTGACGAAGGCGTGATTGACGTCCGCCTCGGGATTGATGTGACCCCCGAAACCTCGGCCGTCATTTCGGCCCGCGACCGTCAGGCTCGTGCCGCGTCGGTTGCTCGCATTCTTAAACCGGCGTCTCTTGCGGTCGTTGGGGTGGGACGTCGGGAATCCTCGATTGGGCGTCAGCTTCTTAAACGAATCGTGAGCGCTGGGTTTGTGGGAACCGCGTACGCCGTGCGTCCCGTCGACGCGGGAGACGACTGGCGCAGCGTTGAAGGCAGCCTGTCGATGTCGTCGCTCGCTGAGATCGAGGGGATGGTCGACCTCGTGATTGTCGCTGTCGCCGCCGATGCGGTTGAGGGTGTGGTCCAAGCTGCCGTCGAGGCGAAGGCTGGCTCGTTACTCATTGTGTCGTCGGGGTTTGCTGATGCTGGCCCGGCCGGTCGCGAAGCTCGAGATGCGGGTGGTCCAACTGGCCCGCTCGAATGGCCTCCGGGTTATCGGACCCAACGCGTTTGGTGTCGCCAACATGGCTGACGACGCCAGCCTCGCTGCACTCTTCATCCCTGTCGGCATACAGCCTGGTGTGCTCGGACTGGCATCACAATCGGGCCCACTCGGTGGTGGCGTGCTCAATCTTCTCTACACGAGCGGCATCGGTGTTTCCTCGTTCCTCGGGCTTGGCAACCAGGCCGACGTCGGTCCCGCCGATGTCCTGCAGTATTGGGGCAGCGATGACGCAACCAAGGTGATTGCGTTGTACCTCGACGATGTTGGCGATGCGCGAAGCGTCGCGGCGGAGGCTCGGGTTGTGTCAGCGACCAAGCCAATTCTTTGGGTGCGTCCCGAGAGCGATGACCTCGCTGAGGTTCTGGCGCAAGCCGGTGTCATCTTGGTCGACCGAGTGTCTGAGTTGGCGGAGATTGCGCGGCTGGTAGTCGATCAGCCGGTGCCAGCGGGCAAGCGGGTTGCGGTCATTTCCAACGCGTCATCCGTTGCCCGCCTCGCCGTAGCGGCGTGCCGCCGAGCGGGCTTGGATGTCGTTGTTCCATCGTCGGCTGCTAGCGGTGACGCCAACGCCGTCATCGTCAACGACTTCGAATCGGTGGCGCTGCATCACCGAGCCGATCTCGCGACCTTTGAGCGAGTAGCGATCACCACGGCCGTCAGCGACGAGGTCGACGCGATAGTGGTGGCGCTCAGCCCCACCCTCGACTCGCCCTACGACGAGCTCAGCGTCGTGCTCGGCCGCATCGACCGGGCCGTGGCCAAGCCACTAGTGGCGGTGAGTCTGGCCGGCGACGACCAGCTAGCGGCTGACGGCGTGCCGATCTACGCCTTCCCCGAGGAGGCCGCCAACGCGCTCGGCCGGTATGCCGAGTATGGCTATTGGCGTCGAACCCACTCACAGCCACCGTTTTGGCCCCACGCTGACGAGATCGAAACGTTTCGCGCCGCCGTCGGTGCCGTTGGCGATGGTGCGACGCTCACCATGCTTGATCCCGAACTACGGCATCTCCTCGACGTCTTCGGCATTGACCTCGCCCCGTATGGCGTGGTCGGTTCGCACTTTGAGGCACGTCAGCGGGCGGGAGTAATTGGCTACCCGGTGGTGGTGAAGGCGGGAGGCGTGGCGGCGAGACGCCCTGGCGAAGAGGGCGGGGTCGCACTTGATCTTGGTTCCGAAGGGGCGCTGATCGACGCGCTGCGGCGGATGGAAGCGCGCTTCGGTGATGCGCTCTACCCGGTGATTGTGCAGAAGATGGCTCGTCCTGGTGTGGCCCTCCGGATTGAGCTTGAGCAACGTCCGGCGACTGGCAGCATTGTCAGTGTGTCTCTCGGTGGCAGCGCGGCCGAACTCTCCGATCGTCGTCTTTGCCGGGCGCTTCCGGCCAGCGTCGAAAACCTGCAATCGCTGGTTGACGATCCGTGGCTTCACGATCTGCTCGATGGACCGGGGGTCGCGGCTGCGTTTGTTGACGTCGCGCAAGCCCTTGTTCGAGTGGGTGAAGCGACCTCGATATCAGCCGCCTGACAATTGATCCGGTCCCGGTATCGGCGACGGGGTCTTGCGTTGGTCGAGGCGGGTCGTCATAATCGATCGGCAGCCAATCGGACCACCTGGCTGGAGGTGCGTCACATCTAGCGGTTCGTTCCTCCTTTGGCGGACGAGATAGGGTCGCCCGATGCGAGCCGTTGTTTTACACGAAAAGGGTGGGCCCGAAGTGCTCACCATCGAAGACGTCCCCAACCCGACGCCTGGTCCTGAGGAGGTCGTCGTCACCGTTGCCTGCACCGCGCTCAATCGGGCCGATCTCCTCCAGCGGCGGGGCTTTCTATCCTGGCCCGCCGATGCCGAAGGAAATCCCGGGCATGGAGTTCGCAGGGACAATGCCGCCATTGGTGAGCGGGTCGAGGGCTGGTCGGTGGGCGACGAATGCAGCGGGCATCGTGGGCGGCGGTTCGTACGCAGAGCAATTGACGATTCACGAGCGCCTCTTGCTGCCGATTCCCGGTGGAGTTGCGCTCGACGACGCCGCCGCGATTCCGGAAGTGTTCCTGACCGCATTCGACGCGCTTGTCGTGCAGGGTGGGTTGACGGCTGGTCGTATCGCCCTGGTCCATGCTGGCGCATCTGGCGTCGGTACTGCGTCGATCCAAATCGCGAAGGCCATGGGCGCTGCCATCATCGTGACGTGCTCGACGGGCAAGGTTCAGGCGTGTCTCGATCTCGGAGCCGACGTCGTTGTCGACTACACCGCCACCAAGCTTGTCGACGCCGTCGAGACGGTGACGAGCGGCGTGGGTGTCGACGTCATCCTCGATGTCATCGGTGGTGAGTACACAATCGACAACATCAAGTCGATCAAAACCAAGGGACGCATTATCCAGGTTGGTGTGATGGGTGACCAGAAGGTCGAGCTCCCGTTGGGGATGCTTCTCGCCAAGCGGTGCGTTTATCATCGGGACAACCCTTCGGGCCTGTCCGTTGGAAGAGAAGGCGGCACTGGTGCAGCGCTTCAAAGCCGAGCTAATCCCGCTGTCTGAATGGGGAGCGCTTCGCCCGGTGATCGACTCTCGGTTCGCGCCTGACGACATCGTCGACGCCCATCGGCACATGGAAGCCAATGCCAACGTGGGCAAGATTCTGATCGACGTCACGTCATAGCCATTCGTCCCAGACCAATGTCCTGACTTTGGTCGAACTCTCAGAATCCGCTTTGATTGACGCTGCCAACGCCGACATCCTGAGGCATGAGCTCGACGACTTATTAGCAGCAATGGCAACCATTGTGGCCACAAGTGTGGTCACGACCGTAGGTCTGACTGGGGTGAGTCCGGCACCGGCCGAGGCCCGACCGGCCACTCGATCCTGACCGCAACCGCCGTTGGCACCGCGCTTCCGGCGTTGCCGCGTTCCCATTCGCCAACGCCACGGTCACCGGTCCCACGAGTATGGATGGCATCACGCTGCTCATCACGGGCGGCTTCAATTCTTCTATTGACCGCTTGTCACTGACATCGTCGGCCGGAGGTATTACGGGGACCTACAACGCAGCAACGGGGTTGCTCCGATTGCGCGGCGCCGCTACGGCCAGTGACTATCAGGCCGCCCTGCGGAGCGTGAGCTACACCCAAACGACGCCGACCGAAGGTGCCCGGACCTTTGTGGTCGTCGCCAGCAAGGCGATCTATCTGCCATCGACCGGCAATCTCTACGAGTACATCACGACCCCCTCGAGCATCACCTGGACGGATGCGAGAGCCGCCGCGAACGCCGCGACCTTCGGTTCGTCGCCTGGCCACCTCGTGACGATCACGTCGCAGGCCGAGAATGATGTGGCGGTAATCGAGATCCAGGGCAACACCTGGATTGGTGCCTCCGACGCCGGTGTCGAGAACACCTGGGTTTGGACCGACGGCCCCGAAACGGGGCAAACGTTCTGGACCGGCCGGGGCACCGGCACGGCGTCGGGTTACCAGAACTGGTCGGCGGGGGAACCAAACGACTACGGCACGGGCGAGGACTACGCCCACATGTTTGCCTCCTCTGGTCTCTGGAACGACTACCCGGACTCGCTCAATGTGCAGGGCTACCTCGTCGAGTACGAAGTCGATGACATCGGCAGCGTGGCAAGCCTTGTTCGGCTCACGATCGGTATCGACACCGATGGTGACGGTGTCACCGATGGCACCGAGGCCGCCGAGAGTACGGATGAGAACGACCCGACGTCGTTCAAGGACACGGACGGCGACGGCGTGCCCGATGCGGTTGAGATCGCCGACGGCACCAATCCGGCCGACGGTACGAGCTTTCTTGACACCGACCATGACGGACTGTCTGACTACACCGAGGGAACGCTCGGCACCAACGCACTGAGCGGCGACTCCGACGGCGACGAGGTGCCGGACGGAACCGAGGTCGCCGAGGGGAGTAACCCAGCTGACCCAACCAGCACGCTCGACTCTGACGGCGACGGTGTGCCCGACTATGTCGAGACCCGAGATGGCGGCGACCCGTCAGACCCAACCGATGCCGTCGACACCGATGGTGATGGACTGTCTGACTACGCCGAGGGTCAGCTCGGGACCGATCCGAACGATGGCGATTCCGACAATGACGGTGCGCTGGATGGCGACGAGGTCGACGCGGGCAGTGATCCACTGGACAGCTCGTCGATGCCAGACACCGATGGTGATGGCGTTCCAGACCCAATCGAGGTCGTCCAGGGCACCGATCCCAGCGACGCTCGAGCTACCTCGACTCCGACGGTGATGGCGTCCCCGACTACGTCGAGACGAGCAACGGCACCGGTCCCAACGACGACACAAGTTTCCGTGATTCCGATGGTGACGGCGCTGACTACGTCGAGGTCCTCGATGGCACCGATCCGAGTGATGCCACGAGCTTCACCGATACGGATGGTGATGGTGTGCCGGATGCCGTCGAGGTGCGTGATGGCACCGATCCGAGTGATGCCACGAGCTTCACCGATACGGATGGCGACGGTGCGCCGGATGCGGTCGAAGGTCGCGATGGCACCGACTCCAGCGGACCCGGCGAGCTTCGCCGACGCTGATGGTGATGGGTGCCGGACTATGTCGAGGTCCTTGATGGGTGCCCGATCCGAGTGATGCGATGAGCTTCACCGATACCGATGGTGACGGCGTTCCCGATGCCGTCGAGACCTTGACGGGACTGATCCAACCGACCCGGCGAGCTTCACCGATACGGATGGCGATGGTGTGCCGGATGCGGTCGAGGTGCGTGATGGCACCGACCCGACTGACCCGGCCGACATGGTGGATACCGATGGCGACGGAACGGCCGACTACGCCGAGATCGCCGACGGCACTGACCCGAGTGATCCAACCAGCTTCACCGATAGTGACGGGTGACGGCGTTCCCGGATTCCGTCGAGGCCGTGAACGGCACCGATCCCAACGACCCGCAAGCTTCCGACGGCCGATGGTGACGGTTCGCCGGACTATGTCGAGGTGGTCGACGGCACCAACCCGGCCGATCCAACGAGCTTCACCGATAGCGACGGTGACGGCGTTCCCGATGCCGTCGAGATTCTTGACGGGACTGACCCAACGGACCCCACGAGCATTACCGACGGTGATGGTGACGGCGTTCCCAACTACGTCGAGATCGTTGTCGGCACTGATCCCAATGATGCGACCGACATGGTCGACTCCGATGGCGACGGCACGGCCGACTACACCGAGTTGGCTGACGGCACCGACCCGGCCGACCCAACGAGCTACCTCGACACCGACGGCGATGGAATCCCCAACACCGTTGAACTAGTGGACGGCACCGACCCCACCGATCCGAGCAGCATCACCGATGCCGATGGTGATGGGGTGCCGGACTATGTCGAGGTCCTTGATGGCACCGATCCGAGTGATGCGATGAGCTTCACCGATACCGATGGTGACGGCGTTCCCGATGCCGTCGAGATTCTTGACGGGACTGACCCAACGGACCCCACGAGCATTACCGACGGTGATGGTGACGGCGTTCCCAACTACGTCGAGATCGTTGTCGGCACTGATCCCACTGATGCGACCGACATGGTCGACTCCGATGGCGACGGCACGGCCGACTACACCGAGTTGGCTGACGGCACCGACCCAGCCGATCCAACGAGCTTCACCGACACCGACGGCGATGGCGTGCCAGACACGGTCGAAGACGTCGATGGGACCGACCCCACTGATCCAGCCGATGCCGCCGACCTCGACGGCGATGGCGTACCCAACTATGTCGAGCTGGGAGACGGAACGAATCCGGGCGACGCTGATGATGCAATTGATACCGACAACGACGGTGTCCCTGACTATGTCGAGTCGTTCGCTGGTACGAATCCGACCGATTCCGATTCCGACAACGACGGCGTCACTGATGGTGACGAGATCGCTCAGGGGAGCGACCCGACCGACCCGGACACCGATGGCGATGGTGTGCCTGATGGGGTTGAGGTCGCCCAAGGCACCAGCCCAACCGATCCGACGAGCTCGCTCGACACCGACGACGATGGAATCCCGGACTACACCGAGACGGAGAGCGGAACGAACCCGCTCGTAAACAACTCGTACGTCACGACGTCGGGTCGTATCGTCTTTGACGCTGATCGTGATGGCGAAACTGACGCCAGCGAGCGGGATGTTTCCGGTGTGCGAGTCAACCTCTACGGCCCCGGCCCCGATGGTGTCCTCGATACGGCCGACGATCTGCTCGTTGCCACGGCCGTCACGGCCAGCCCATTCGTGCTCGACCCGCTCGCGCCGGGTGAGTATCTGCTGGTGATTGACGAGGCAACCCTACCGAGCTGGGTGGTGCTGGCTCCTGGCACCGCAGCGCGGCAGCGGATCACGATTCCCGCCAGTGGCGACCTCAACCTCGAGGTTCAGGGTCGGGCTATCGCGGGCCATCTGGTTGACAGCGCAGGCAAGCCGATCGCTGGCGCCACCGTGGTCATCACCGACGCCAACGGCAACCGGGTTACGACCGTGACTGATGCGAACGGTGCCTACCGCTACGTATCAACTGCTACCGCAGGGATCGGTGCTGGTGCCCTCACCGTTTCGGTGACGACAATTGAAGGGAAAACCGCAGTTATATCAACGTCGATCGTCGCCGATGATCCCGACGTCGAGATTGGGGATCTCCGAATGACGGCAACGAGCGGCTCAGCACCAGCGACGCTGGCGTTCACCGGCACTGGTCCGAGCACGCTCTATGCCGGGTTGCTCACGATTCTGCTTGGTGCCGGCCTGGTCGTTGTTGGCCAGACCAGCACCCGGTCGACCCGAAAGTTGACCGACTAGCGGTTGGCGATCGGGACGTAGTCCCGCTCGGGTGCACCGGTGTAGAGCTGGCGGGGGCGTGCGATTGGCTGCCCCTGCTCCAGCATTTCTTCCCAGTGAGCGAGCCAACCCGGCATGCGACCGATGGTGAACATCACCGTGAACATGTCGAGCGGAATGCCCATGGCCTGATAAATGAGGCCGGTATAGAAGTCGACGTTGGGATACAGGTTGCGGCTCTTGAAGTAATCGTCGTTAAGGGCGATTTCTTCGAGCTTGAGGGCGATGTCGAGCATCGGGTTCTTGCCGGTGACTTCGAACACCCGGTCGGCTGTTTCCTTCACAATGCGAGCGCGGGGGTCGTACGCCTTGTAGACCCGGTGACCGAAGCCCATGAGGCGACCCTCGCCCGCCTTGACGCTCTCGATGAAGGGCTCGATGTTGTCGTAGGTCTTGATCTCGTTGAGCATGTGGATCACTTGCTCGTTGGCGCCACCGTGGCGTGGGCCGTAGAGCGCTCCCGTGGCTGCCGCGGCCGCAGTGTAAGGATCGGAGTGTGACGAGCCAACGACGCGCATCGTGGTGGTCGAGCAGTTCTGCTCGTGGTCGGCGTGGAGGATGAGAAGCTGGTCGAGGGCCCTGGCCAGGATGGGATCTGGCTTGTATTCCTTCTCGTTTACCTTCCACATCATCGACAGGAAGTTCTCGGCGTAGTTCAGGTTGTTGTCGGGATAGACGAATGGTTGGCCGACCGACGTCTTGTAGGTCATGGCCGCAATGGTTGGCGCCTTCGAGATCAAGCGGTTGATCTGGCGGTAGCGGTTTTCGGGATCCTCGATGTCTTTGGCGTCGGGGTAGAACGTCGACAGCGCAGCGATGGCCGAGGTCATCATGCCCATTGGATGGGCGTCGTAGTGGAAGCCTTCCATGAACCGGCGGCGGAAGTTCTCATGAACGTAGGTGTGGAACGTGACGTCGTGGGTCCACGCATCGCTTTGTTCTTGGGTGGGCAGCTCGCCGTTGCGGAGGAGGTAGCACACTTCAAGGAACGTGGAGTGCTCGGCCAGTTGCTCGATTGGGTAGCCGCGATAGCGAAGGAACCCTTGGCCACCATCGAGCTCGGTGATGGCGCTGCGAGTTGCTGCCGTTGACTTGAATCCTTCGTCGAAATACCAGATTCCCGGAATCAGCTTTGCGACCATTTGGCCGTCAATGCCACCATTTACGATCGGGACTTCGATGCTCTCGCCAGTCCGATTGTCGGTAATTGTCACGGTCTCAGACACGCTTGCTGCTCCTCAGCGACGGGCATGTGCTCACGAGGAGGGGCAATTGGCCACCTGCACCACGCTGTGCTGAGCGCATACGTTCAACAAATTGTATGTAGTTCGCAAATCTAGCCGTTCGCCGGGATACTCGTGGAATGCGGCGAAAGCTTTTTCGCGGCGGCTACAGAGGCAAGTTGTCGTGGTGGCGAGCCCGGAGTCGCTCCCGCTTGGTCGCCAGAAGGTCGAAGGCTGCGACCAGGTTGGCCCGGGTATCTGACGGCTCGATAACCGACGTGATTGAGCCCCGCTCGGCGGCAGGGTACGGCGACAAGAAGTCGCGTTCATAGGCCGCCTCCAGCTCGACTCGCGCCGCCGCATCGGCCTTGCGGTGAAGGATCTCGACCGCACCTTTGGCGCCCATGACGGCGACTTCGGCGGATGGCCACGCAAACATGATGTCGTTGCCCATATACCGCGAGTCCATCACGATGTATGCGCCGCCGTAGGACTTGCGCAGGATGAGACCCACCCGGGGCACGGTCGCCCGGGCGTACGAGAACGCCAGCTGAGCGCCGTGGCGAATCATGCCTCGCCACTCAAGGTCTTTGCCGGGCAAGAAACCGGAGGTGTCGACCATCGTGAGAAGCGGGATGTTGAACGAGTCGCACATGCCGACGAACCGGGCGCCCTTTTGTGATGCGGGGATGTCGATTGAGCCGGCGAGCGACTGGCTCTGATTGGCGACGACACCAACGGTGTGGCCGCCGAAGCTGGCAAAGCCGGTGACCATGTTGGGAGCCCACGACCCACGGAGCTCGAAGAATTCGTCGTCGTCGGCAACCGCTCGTATGACGTCGCGGACGTCGTACGAGCCGGTGGCGTGGCTCGGGACGATCTCGCCGGCCTCCGGCGTGAGCCGGTCGACGGGGTCGTCGGTGTCGACGTTGGGCGGGCACTCGTCGACATGGTTCGGGAGGAAGGCAAGGACGTCGCCGGCGAGCTCGATGGCGTCATCGAGATCGCTCGCCACCAGTGCAGCGACGCCGCTCGAGCGTGACTGGCTCGATACGCCGCCGAGATCCTCAGCCGAGATGGGCACACCGGTAAACGACTCGACCATCTGCGGTCCGGACACAAAGGCGTAGGCGTCGGCGGTGAAAATGGTGATGTCGGCCAAACCAAGCAGCAGCGACGGGCCAGACAGCACGGGGCCCGACGCGATGCACACCTGGGGAATCACGCCGCTCGCTCGGACCATCTGCTTCGCAATCCGGCCCCAACCCGCCAGACCGGCAAGGCCAAATTCAACGCCGGGCCCTGTCGTCTCCAACCGGAGCACCAGCGGCAGCCGTTTCTCGACTGCGTCGCGGACTCCGGTTTCGACGACAAGCGCATCGAGTGGCGTGAGATCGGTCTTGTCCGCGGTGGTGAAGAGCTCGACGTACATGACCATGCGGTCGTTGATGAGGCGGGTGTGGGCAACGGCGGTCGCAGAGACGGCCGCAAGTACGGAGACAGTGTCGAGATCAGGAGAAAAAGTCACGCGGCTGGTTGGACCTTCTGGGGTGCAGTTTGGTTACGCGGTCGAAGGGCCAGCCTAGGACAGAACTTGGAGTCCGGTGACCGAATCGGCCTCGTTGCGCACAATAGAGCGAATGAGGTTGGCCGTCGCCTGGGTCGCAACGGACGGCATGCCGCGGCGACGGTTCGCAAGTCCGACCGCACGGCGGCCAAGGCCGTCGACCAGAATCCGCTCCCAATCGCCGCCGATCCAACCAGGTGCTGCGGTTGCGGGAACGATGGCGACACCGAAGCCTTGGAAGGCGAGCGACGCCAGCAAGCGGATGCCGTCGACCTCGAGTTTCGTTTTCGGCGTAATCGAAGCCGACTTGAAGATGGCATCGAGTTCGACGCGGAAGGCCGTGCCCGCGGCGGCGAGGAGTAACTCGTGCTGGGCGAGTTGCTCGATGGAGATCGGCGCCGCGAGCTTGGTGAGCGGATGCCCCGACGGTGCGATCACCACATGGTCTTCGGAGAAAAGCTCGGTAGTACGAAGATCAGGCTCGTCGACGGGTAGGCCAAGGACGCCAATGTCGAGATCGCCTTCAACGATACGCCGGCTCAGCGACGAGGTGGATCCCTCGGCGACGACCAACTCGATTTGAGGTGCGTTGTCGGCCAGGGCCTGGACAAGTAGGGGGAGCAGCCAGCGGCCGGTGGTGCCAATGACGCCGACCCGAACTAGGCCTCGCGGTGCGCCCTGCAACGATGCCACGTCGGCCTCGAGTGCCGTGAGCTCGTTTTGGATCCGGCGAATACGAGTGACGACGGCTTCACCCTCTTGGGTTGGCTCGCCGGTCGAGCGGTCGATCAGGGTGGCATCGAGTTGGCGTTCGAGGCGCGCGACATGGGTCGAGATGTTGGACTGGACCGTGTGGGTCGCCCGAGCGGCGGCGGTGAAGCCGCCGTGATCAACGACGGCGAGGAAGGCTTGGAGCTGGCGGAGGTCCATTGGCAGACATCATGCCACACTGCGCACGCCGTGTCATCTCTATGAGAGATGCAAACTATCGCTACGGACTGGTAGACAGATGACCGGCGGGTAGCTATTGTCGTACCCAACAGCGAGTAGCTCTGGTCCCCTCTTGAGGCTACTCGCTCGGCGATCTGGTCGGTCCCCCTCGTGCCGATCGCCCCGCAAATGCCGACTGCCTCTTAGTGCAGTCGGTCGGGTTTTCTGGACCTGCTCTGCCGATACTCTGGCCCCATGATTGTGAGCTGTGGTGAAGCGCTGGTCGACGTGTTTGAAGGCGGGCTCGCCGTGCCCGGCGGCGGTCCGATGAACGCCGCGATAACCGCCGCTCGACTCGGTGTACCAACGGCGTTCCTCGGTCGGGTGTCAACGGACGCGCACGGTGACGAAATCTGGGCGCATATGTCGGCGTCGAACGTCGACCTCCGTGTAGCTGAGCGGGGCGACGAGCCAACGGCTCGGGCGGTTGTTACCACCACGCCCGTTCAGTCTTTTCGCTTTGAGGGAACCGACACCGCCGACACGATGCTCGAATCGGCCGACCTCACGGCACTTGGCGCTGGCCCCCACACCGTGCACGGAGGCACCCTCGGTATCTTCCGGGGCCGTTCGGCCGATGCCTACCTTGGTTTGCTGCGAGCGAGCGACGGCCTTATCTCGTTCGATCCAAACATCCGGCCGCAAATCATTGATGATGTCGACCATTGGTGGCGCTATGCCAATCGCTGGCTCGATCGGGCCGACATCATTCGTGGCTCAGACGAAGATTTCGACTGGATGGGGCTCAGCATTGCCGAGTTACTCCAACGAGGTCCCGCGGTCGTGTTGCGAACGGTCGGAGCAGCGGGAGTAGAAGCATTTTTCGCTGATGGATCGTCGGTGCAAGTTCCTGGCGCCACGATCGAATTTGTCGATGCCGTCGGCGCTGGCGACTCATTTTGTGGCGCCGTGCTGACCCAGCTCGAGCAGCGAGGCGTCACGACTCGGCCATTGCTCGATGAGCTCGACCACCGAGCCTGGATCGACATCCTTTCCTTTGCGGTCAACGTCGCAGGAATCACGTGCTCGCGTTCCGGTGCTAACCCGCCCTGGGCCAACGAATTGGGCGAATGACCTCGGCCCCCGATCCGTGGTGGGACGACCGCCGCGGTGGCTGGGTCATTCGGAGCTACGAACTCGCCCGCCAGGTCTTGCAAGACGCCACGACCTTCACGGTTGATGATCCACGATTCTCGACTGGTCTCGTCGTTGGTCGCAGCATGCTGTCGACCGACGGTCCTGGGCACGCTCACCAACGCCGTGCGTTCCAACCCCTGTTCACCAAGCGGGCGGCGGTCTCGGCCGAAGCGGCCGTGGCTGCCATCGTTCGGCGTCGCCTCAGCTCTATGGCCAGTGACGGTGAATGGCGCACGGGTTTCGCCGCACCAGTCGCCGTCGACGTGATGATCGAGTTATTCGGGCTCGACGTCTCACCGAGCGAGTTGCTCGGTTGGTATCGAACTATCGTCGCGGCGGTCAACGCCGACGGCGACGACTCCGCCGTCGTTGCTTACGCAGCGTTAGCCGAGGTCATCGGGGCGAGTGAGGTCATCGCGGGCCTGGTCGAAAACGACGGGGCAATGTCAGCCGCCGAGGCCGCCTCCAACACCGCAGTGGGGCTTTTCGGCGGCATCGAAACGGTTGAGGGAACGATCGCTTCTGCGCTCTATCACGCGTTTGGCTCCGTCGACCGACGTGACGCGTTGCGCGCCGACGACGCGTTGGTCGGACCGTTCGTGGAGGAGGTCCTTCGACTTGAGCCGGCTGCGGCCGTTGTCCATCGCTACGCAACAACCGACGCTGACCTCGCTGGCTGGGTAATCACCGCAGGTGACTTTGTTGAGGTGTCGATTCTTGACGCAAACCGCGATGGGTCGGTGTTCGACTCGCCGCACGAGTTTCGACTCGATCGAGCGAATGGACGAGCCCATCTATCGTTCGCGGTAGGGCCGCATGTGTGCCTGGGACTCCACCTCGCCCGCCTCGAAGCGGCAACGGCCATCCGCCTGGTTCTCGACGACCAGCCAACGCTGGTCCGTGACGATTCCCGGTCGAGCGCGCCTGCTGGAGCTATCTTCCGCAAGCCGGCCACGCTGTATCTCCGATCCGAGCAGCCCTAGTCCGAGCAGCCCTAATCCGAGCACCTCAAATCCCAGCAGTCGCAGGGTTGGGCTGACTAGATTCGCCCGATGGCCCTTGACCCGCTGTTGCAAGACAACCTCGATAACTGGAACGACCGGGTTCCAATACATCTGTTGGGGTACGGGCTCGATGCGTTCGACGACCCGAGCCACATAAGTAGCGTTGTTGCTCGTGATGTCGAGGCGCTTGGCGATCTCACCGGGCAGCGCGTTGCTCATTTGCAGTGTCACATCGGCACCGACTCGGTCTCGCTCGCTCGCCTCGGGGCCACCGTAACTGGCCTTGATTTCTCCCAACCGGCGATCGAGGCGGCGGCTGCGCTGGCGGAGCGGACCGGTGCCGATGCGACGTTCGTATGCAGTCCGGTGTACGACGCAGTCGGCGCTCTTGGCTGCACGTACGACCTCGTCTACACCACGACGGGCGTGCTCAATTGGCTCGACGATCTCGATCAATGGGCTGGCGCGGTCGCCGGTCTCTTGGTGTCGGGCGGTCGTCTCTACGTCCGCGACATGCATCCGTTCTTATGGGTGTTTGAGGAAGTAGACGGCGAGATCAAGCCGACGCACCGCTACCGCACGCCGAGAGACGAACCGTTCGTGATCGACGAAGCACAAACCTACGTTGCGGGCGACACCTCTGGGATCACCCATACTCGAAACAACGAGTGGAGCCACACGATCGGCGAAATCATCAACGCGCTGGTGACCAACGGGTTGTCGATCACCCGATTCGACGAGCACGAATTGATCGATTGGCAGTGCTTCCCGAGTGCGGTTGCGGTTGGGGAGGAGTGGCTCCTCCCCGAACCCCTTCGTCAGATGGTGCCGACGATGTTCTCGCTGATGGCCACCAAGCCCTAACCGCTGCGGGTCTGACCCCACGCGCGGGTGGATTAGGCGAGGTTTTGGCGGATCACGTTGAGCGCCGAGCCGCCTTGAACCACTCGATCTGATCGTCCGAGAACGTATGGTTCGCCAGGAAGGTCCAGCTCTCGCCATCCGGCGTGGTGACCTGCACCGTGACCTGAGCGCCGGGAGCGAGATCGGCCAAGCCGATGATGGTGATCCGATCGTCTTCGCCAATCCGGTCGTAATCGGCCGGGTCGGCAAACGTGAGCGGAAGCATGCCCTGCTTCTTCAGGTTGGTCTCGTGGATGCGAGCGAAGCTTCGGGCAATGGCCACGAGTCCAAGCCGGAATCGAGGCTCCATGGCCGCATGCTCACGACTCGAACCCTCGCCCATGTTTTCGTCACCGATGACCACCCACGGCTGGTCGGCCTGGTGGTACGCCTTCGCCATGTCGGGAAAGCTCTGGCGCTCGCCGGTGAGTTGGTTCTTGCCCATGCCAACGATGTGCTCGTTGTACGCGCTGACCGCACCGAGGTAGAGGTTTCCGGAGATGTTTTCGAGATGCCCCCGGTATTTGAGCCACGGTCCGGCCATAGAAATATGGTCGGTCGTGAACTTCCCGTGAGCCTTGACCAGGATTGGCATGTTTTCGTAGCGCTCAAGCGGCTGGGGCGCAAACGGCTTGAGGAGCTGGAGGCGATCCGACGACGGCGACACGATGACCTCAATGCCGTCGCCTGATGCTGGTGGGGCAACGAAGGTGTCTTCGCCAGGGTCGAACCCCTTCGGCGGGAGCTCGATGCCAACCGGCACCGTGAGACGAACCTCTTCACCGGCATCGTTGATGAGTGCGTCGTGCAGCGGATCGAAGTCGACCCGGCCGGCTAGGGCGAGTGCCATGACCGTTTCGGGCGAGGTGACGAAGGCCAGCGTGGCGGCATCGCCATCGTTGCGCTTCGGAAAGTTGCGGTTGTAGGACGTGACGATCACGTTTGGCACGCCGGGGTCGCGCTCGCCCGAACGGTCCCATTGGCCGATGCACGGGCCACACGCATTGGCGAGCACGGTGGCGCCGACTGCCTCGAAATCAGCCAAGAGGCCGTCCCGTTCGATGGTGGCGCGCACCTGCTCGGAGCCTGGGGTGATGAGGAGTTGCACCTTCGAGGTGAGTCCGTGGGCCGTGGCCTCGCGGGCGATGGACGCAGCGCGGGTGATGTCTTCGTAGGACGAGTTGGTGCAGCTACCGATAAGCGCCGAGCTGATCTCGAGCGGCCAGCCCTTTTCGGTTGCCTCAGCACCGAGGGCAGAAACCTCACGCGCCAGATCGGGGTGTGTGGCCGTTGATGAGCGGCTGGAGTTCGCTCAGGTTGATTTCGATGACCTGGTCGAAGTAGGCGCCAGGGTTCGCGAGAACCTCGTCGTCGGCCCGCAAGTGCTCGGCCACCTTGTCGGCGGCATCGGCGGTCGCCTCGCGGCCAGTGGACTTGAGGTAGCGGGCAATCGCCTCGTCGTATTGGAAGAGCGACGTGGTGGCGCCGATCTCCGCACCCATATTGCAGATGGTGGCCTTGCCGGTTGCGCTCAGCGACTTGGCCCCTTCGCCGAAGTATTCGACGATCGCTCCAGTGCCACCCTTCACCGTGAGAATCTCGGCGACCTTGAGGATGACATCCTTCGGCGCCGACCAGCCATTGAGCGAGCCGGTGAGGTGGACGCCGATGAGCTTGGGTGCCTTTACGTTCCACGGGAAGCCGGTCATGACATCGACGGCATCGGCGCCGCCAACACCGATGGCGATCATGCCCATGCCGCCACCGTTTGGCGTGTGGCTGTCGGTGCCGATCATCATGCCGCCAGGGCACGCGTAGTTTTCGAACACGACCTGGTGGATGATGCCGCTGCCGGGCTTCCAGAAGCCGCCGCCGTATTTCGCGCTGATCGACTCAAGGAAGTTGTAGACCTCTTCGTTGGTGTCGATGGCCCGGAGAAGGTCGGTAGTGGCTTCGACCTTGGCCTGGATGAGGTGATCGCAGTGTGTGGTGGTTGGCACCTGGACTTCTTTGAGCCCAGCCGTGTCGAACTGGAGCCACGCCATCTGGGCGGTGGCGTCTTGCATAGCCACGCGGTCGGGGCGGAAGTCGACGTACGACTCACCGCGGACGAGTTCGGCGCCATCGACGTCGTCGAGGTGGTTGGCAAGAATCTTCTCGGCGAGGGTAAGGGGATGGCCGAGGCGGGTGCGCACTCGACTAATGCGGTCGTTGAGGGTGGCGTAGACCGACTCGACGAGTTCGATGGGGGTCTGGGGTCCGACGGTGGCCATAGGGTCTCCTGGTGTACGTTGACTGAGCGTTATGATACAACTGTAATACAAGTGATCATACGGTTGCTAGTAAAACTTTGACTGCGTAGCGCGATGAGACGAATCCGATACCAAGAAATCGCCGACGATCTCCGCCGGCGCATCAAGAACGACGAGTTTCCGGCCGGTCAGGTGCTGCCGAGTGAGGCCGCGCTTGGCGCGAGCTATGAGGCCTCGCGAGTGACGGTCCGCAAGTCATTGGAAGTATTGCGAAGCCAGGGACTACTCGATTCCAAACAGGGCTTTGGCTGGTTCGTTCCGTCCGAAGTGTTGGCCCAACCCTTGACTGGTCTCGCCACCATCGAGGGCCAACTCGAACGCTCCGGCCGCGAATCTGTCCGCCGAATTCTCGACTTTCAGTTCGTCGAAGCGCCGGCCCTTGTTGCCCAAACGCTCGGCTCGCGGGTCCTCGAGGTCAGGCGGCTGCACCTCTCTGACGGGCGCCCCCTGGCTCGCGTGACGGTGTGGTGCCGCGAAGATCTCGGTGCCGAGCTGTCCAAGGCCGATGTCGAGCGGCAGAGTTTCTATGAGGTTCTCGGTGTGCCCCTCGGCGGCGCATCCCAAACAATCGGTGCCGCCGTCGTCGACCCAGACGATGCCGTCTTGTTGCAGATACCGGGAGAATCGGCGGTCCTTACCGTGCTCCGGACCACAATGTCGCGAGAAGGCGAGCCGGTCCTGATGTCCGAGCACGTCTTCCCGGCTCATCTCACCCAGTTCGTGGTGGAACTGCCAACCGTTGAAGATTCGTTCGACCGGGCGGCCTCGATTCGACTCGTCGAGTAGACCAAGCCGCCCACGGGCGAGGAACTGCTGCGGCGAGTGGGTCAGACGCCTGAGCACCAGGGGTTTGGGTGAATCTGCTTACGACGGGGGCTTCTGGCCCAAATGGACGCAAAGCCCTCAATGTTTGGTGTCAAACGTGCCGAAGCACCAGCATGAAGAAACTCTCCGCCATAACCGTGTGGTGCCGTCATGCTCAGCGGGGCGCCTGCCTTTGCTCAGACTGCTGACGACCGCTACTTCCACCGGTGACGCCGTAGTTACCCTTCTTACGCGCGAGACAGCGCCTGTTGTCCCCGGCTTCGATAGCTGGATCTCGCTCCAGTGGATGGACGATGTTACTGATGCCGCGAATTTCGCGTGACCGCATCCGGCGATGGTGTCGTGGTCGGCTATCCGGAGAACACCCTCGATCACTCAAGCCTCTATGGGATGATTCGATTCAGCCGGGCGAGGTTGACTACACCGCATTCAGGTGAATGTCGATCCGGCCAGGCGAGGGCCCCGTCCTATTGGATGTCACGCTCTCACGTCTCTGATTCGGGTCCGGTGACCGTGACCGAGGTCGTCGACGTCCGCACGGTCGACCCTGGCGCTGGCAGCCTGACCTACGCCGACGGCAGCCTTGGCGCCTTGCCCGTCGATGGTTCTGCCTGGCTTGAGCAGGCGATGACGGCAGGCACCGATGTCTCGGGCATCTCGGTGAAGGTCGTCGACGCTGCCGGGCTCACCGTCTCGTACCCCTTTGATGACGACGTTTCGGCTCCCGCGAACGGCGCCAACCTCGTGGCCGGTGCCCGACGTCGCTCGGATGAAGTTTGACGCCGCCGGCATGGGCGCGGGGACCTACTCGGTCACCATGGCCGTGTCGTACTACGTCGGATCTGAGCGAAGGACCGACGAGGTCGTCCGCCAGGTCACCGTGGGCGGCGCAGCCCCGTGACGACCACAACGGCCCCACCGACGACCACGACTCAGGCACCAACCACGACCCAGGCACCGACCACCACGCAGGCGCCGACGACAACGGCCGCTCCACGACCACCGCCCGTACGTGGCGAGCGAATTGTTCGGCGGCATGAACAAGCGGAACTGGGTGTTCGACCCGCAAGGAACCGGCGGCGACGACCGGCAGGTTCGAGATCGGCACGCCTGAACTCGATCAGTGGTCCGGCTTCACGCCAACCGGCGGCACCGTCTGGCTCGAGGCGCTCTGGTCACTGGCCCCAAGTCCGGCAACGGAACCGGCGTCGGCATATGACGGTGGCAAAACCTCGGCGTGGACCGCAGCGATCTCGCTGCCGGCCGAGACCCCCTAGCACCTTGACCTTCTCGTACTACTTCTCGTACCTCACCAACGCCACCAGTGACGACTACCTGAAAGTCACCGTGATCGGTGAGTCAGGCTCGACGGTGGTGCTCAACGAGCGTGGAGCTGTTGCCAACCGAACCGCCGTCTGGACGCCCATCAGCGTCGACCTTCGGCCTACCAGGGACAGAGCATCCGCATCCTGGTGGAGGCAGCCGACGACGGCGCAGGTTCACTCGTCGAAGCTGGTGTCGACGGCCTCTCGGTCATGGGCTAGCCGCCCCGATTCTTCCGCCAAACCGAACGACCATCCGTCGCCGCTTTCAAGCGACGGGTGGTCGTTTCGGTTTTTCCGGGCTGCTCCTTGCCTGCGTCGTTCCGATGCCGATAGGAGAACGATGCAAACCATCTCCATTCGATCGATTCGACGA
Organism: Acidimicrobiales bacterium; assembly: GCA_041394345.1. Taxonomy (GTDB): domain Bacteria; phylum Actinomycetota; class Acidimicrobiia; order Acidimicrobiales; family SZUA-35; genus JBBKWJ01. The sequence goes on from JAWKIN010000025.1 coordinate 31,782, forward strand.
GGCGCGCTGGTTGCCAGCGTGGCGCTGGCGATCACGGCGTGTGGTGACGCGTCCCCGCCAGCGGAGCTTGGGTTCGCTGATACGCCCACCTACTACGGTGACAACGTCTTGCTCGATCTGTATTGGGAGGCCTGCTCGGAGGCCGGGGGCTTGGCCTGCGATGAGCTGTGGCGCCTCGCACCGATTGGGTCCGAGTACGAAGCCTTCGCTGCCGATTGCGGAGGTCGAGGACCGGCGATCCGGTGCCTGGCTACTGCTTCCCCCGAGGATCGGCGTTCGGCCCAGGCCGAATAACTCCTCGCGCCCTTCGCGCGATGACGGCCACGCACCGATGTTTCCCTGCTGTTCGCTTGTCAGAAGCGAATCGATGGGGTGGACTGGCCTCCTCGCTAGGGCAACGAAGGAGTAGCTGTGGTTTCACGCAATAGTTCGCGATGGCGCAAGGGAGGTGCAGCTCTTGCGGCTGTCGCCTGCGTCACGCTCGCCGTCGGATCGCCGGTTCAGGCCGAGGAGGCATCGGTCGAATCTACGGAGGCCGTCACGGCCAACATCGAGAGTCCGGTGTCAAACGCCGCACTGATCAAGCGCCTCTACCGGACCGTTCTCGGTCGCAACGCCGAGCCCGAGGGCCTCAAGTATTGGCTTGAGACAATGGCCGCCGGCGCCAGCTACGACGATGTCGTCGATGCGTTCCTCAACTCTCCCGAGTGGACCATCCTGCTGGGCGACACGGTTTCCGACGAGGAGTACGTCACGCACCTCTACACCAACGGCCTCGGGCGGACGCCCGATGAACCTGGCCACGCCTACTGGGTCAAGGTCTTGAAGAGCGGTGTGCCGCGAGCCAACTTGGTGGTGTTCTTCGCCGAGTCGCAAGAGCAGATGAATGGCACGAAGCAAACCGCCGACTTCTCACTCGACGTGCTGCACATCAACGATCACCACTCCCACCTTGCCGCCGAAGATATTGAACTCACGCTGGGCGATCTCACCGCTGAGGTCTCACTTGGTGGCTACCCGCGGGTCGTGGCGGCCATGAAGCAGCTTGAGGCCGAGTCGACGGCCGATGCGGTGGCCAAGGTCGAGGCCGGCGATGCGGTTACTGGCACGCTCTACTACTCACTCTTCAAGGGCGAGGTCGACGCGTTGCTGATGAACCAGATCTGCCTGGACGTGTTTTCGCTCGGCAATCACGAATTCGATGACAGCGACGAGGGCCTCGTTGGCTTCCTCGATGGCTTCAAGGAGAGCGATTGTGGAACGCCGGTTCTTGCCGCCAACGTGATTCCCGAGGTCGGGACTCCGCTCGCGCCAACGGCCGTCGACGACTACATCGTGCCGTTCACCATCAAGACCTACGGTGACGAACAAGTTGGCTACATCGGTATCGACATTGCCCAGAAGACCAAGGTGTCGTCGAGCCCGCTTGAGTCAACCCAATTCCTCAACGAGGTTGAGACGGCGCAAAAGTACATCAATGTGCTCACCGCCGCAGGCGTCGACAAGATTGTTCTGGTTACTCACCAGGGATTCCAGAACGACCTGACCATGGCCACGATGCTGAGTGGTGCCGACGCAATCATTGGCGGTGACTCGCACAGCTTGGTTGGCGATTTCGCTCCCCTTGGTCTGTCGCCCGAGAGCGAAAGCTACCCGACGATTGTGGAAGACAAGACGGGCCTCCCGGTCTGCGTGGTTCAAGCCTGGCAGTACTCCTACGTCGTTGGTCAGCTCAACATCCAATGGGACGAATACGGCCAGATCTACGAGTGCGGTGGCACACCGCGCCTGCTCATTGAGGGCCCTACCGCTACGAGAACGAGGCCGAGGAAATGGTCGCCTACGACGGCGCCGAGCTGGCCTCGATCGAGAGTGTCATTGCCGCAACGCCGGAGCTCCTGGTGATCTCACCCGACGAGGCGGCGCAGGCGATTCTCGATAGCTACAGCGAGCAGGTCGACATTCTGAAGGGCACCGTTATCGGTACTGCCACCGAGAATCTGTGCCTCGCTCGGATTCCGCAGAACGCGGGCCAGACGAAGATTCCTGACTGTGTCACCGAGGGAATCCCACACGGTGGCGACATCCAGCAGTTGGTGACCTACGCATTTGCCGATCGAGCCTTCGACGCCGACATTGCACTCCAGAACTCTGGTGGTGTTCGCGTCGATGTGACTCCCGGTGATTACACGGTGGCTGATGCCTACTCGCTGCTTCCGTTTGCCAACACGATCTACAACCTCGAAATGACGGGCACGGAGATCAAGGCATCGCTGGAAGAAGGGCTCGGAAACATCCTGGATGCTGGTGGCTCGTCCGGCGCCTATCCGTACGCGGCCTACCTTCGCTGGGATGTCGACATGACGGCCGCGGCGGGCAGCAGGTTCTCCAACCTCGAGTTCCGCGAGAAGGGGACCGACACGTGGGTGCCGTTTGATATGAACCGCACCTACACCGTCGCTGCCAACAGCTTCATGGCGTCTGGTGGCGATGGCTACGCGACGCTCAAGGCCGTGGTGGCTGATGGTCGTGGCGTCGATACCTACATTGACTATGCGCAGGGCTTCATCGACTACATCGAACAAGACCTCGCGGGCACGATCGCTCGGGTTCCCGTAACCGACTACTCGACCCAGGGCTTTACCCCTCCCGCTGGCTAACTAGCAGGCAACAGAACGGGGGTGCGCGTTATGCGCACCCCCGTTTGGGTTTTGCTGAGGTTGTCGTGGTGAGTGTGTTGCGGGTGGAGGGCCGCTAGTTCCGCGGCCACTGACCGGGTTTGGCCGATGGCTTGGTGCCCGGACGCGGCCCGAGCGACCACCGCCGGCGCCACGCTGCGGACTCGGGTCCGTGCAGGTGTGGCGTCGTGCCGGCATGGCTTTTCTTGCGAGCCTGCCACCACCCACTGGTGAATTCGTCGGCGAGGACGTTGACCGATGCTTCAATGCGTTTGGCGAAGTCGCGAGCGTCCTCACCGGCGTCGATGTGCATTGGTTTGCCGAACACGACGGCGCACCGCGAGCGAGTGGGCCAGTTCTTGCCCTTTGGCAAGACCGTGCCGGTTCCGTCGAGATAGACGGGAATGACGGGAACGCCGGTGCGCTTGGCCACGAAAGCCGCCCCCGGACGGTGCTCACCCGACCAACCGTCGGGGCTACGTCCGCCTTCGGGATAGATCAACAGCGACCACCCATCGTCGATGACCTCGGTGACGTTTTTGATCGACAGTTTCGAGAGCTTTTGACGTTCGATCGGGATGGCGCCGATGAAGAGGGCCGAGATGGCCGATGTCAGTCGATTCTGGAAGAAGTAGTCGGCGCCAGCGGCGACGACCATCCGTTTGCGCAGATGCCGCGGCACCGTGGCTAGCAATAGTGAGGTGTCGGCGTGGCTGTGGTGGTTCGCCGCAAAGATCACTGGCCCGTCGACGTTGGTGAGTCGGTCGGCGCCAATGACACGGGGCGCACCGTAGAACCGGTTGGCCGGCTTCTGGAAGCCCCACACGGACGCCTCGCGGGCCACGCGTGCGAACGGCGACCGGGCCCACTTGGTGTCGTAGTGAACGCCCGTGGTCGGCGTCCGCTTTTGTTTCGCCACGCCACCAGGAGTCGACGGTGGATCGATGATGAATCGGAGCCAGCTCATGGCTACTTGACGTCGGCCATGAGAATGGGCGGCGCGTGCAGGTGGGTGATTGTTGGCTTGGAGCCGACGGTGTCTGAGGCCATTTCGAGCGCATCGAGCAAGGTCGTCGCGGGCTTGAATCCGAGACGGCGAACGGCCGTTGGGTCTCCGCCCACGATGATGACCTGACCAAGGTGTTGGAGTGCGTGGGCACACCAGTACCACATATAGAACGGGTGAACGCCGTGGTAGGCGTAGCTGGTGCGATAGAGGTGGCGATACCACTCGTCCTCGGCGTACTGCTTTTCGTACTTCTGCTCGATCTCGTGCGGGTCTTTGGTGTCGACCAACACTTGCTCGAAGAAGTCGATGTAGCTCGGGTGGTGAACCGGGTGGAAGTCGGGAGTGGTTGGGTGCGACAGGATCAGCACGCCGCCTTCGCGAACCAGGGGCTTGCCTCGGTAGAGGTTGAAGAAATAGCCGAGTCCCTGCACAGCCACCAGGATCGGATTCATGATCGAGTTGACGTTGTAGGGGCTGGAGGTAGGGGAGGCCCATGGTGAGAATGTCGGTTTGGCTCCTCGACCGGTACGAGATGTTGCTTGTAGACCATCTCGGTGGTCTTCTTATGCACTGCCCGACGTTGCCTGCCTGCACGGAGGTCATCTGAATGGCGCCTTGTGCGAGTGGAAGATCTTGCGGCGTTGGGCGCCCGACAGGGCGCTTCAGGCCCGCCTGCATGCCAGTGAACTTGACCCGGTCGGTGAGGGACCATCTCACTCCCGCTTCTGCAGCATTGAGAGCGGATCGTTGTAGCTGAACACGTTGGTGTTGACAGTGCTCTCGATTTGGAAGACCCGCGGGCCTTTCTTCTCGATGACCCGACCTTGACGCCAGAGCGAGCCGTAGTCTGTTTGTCTCATCCAGCCTGTTGAGCCTTCGAGCGTCTTTGGATTGTGGTGAGCTCGGATGCCCTGGTAGCCCGCGAGATCGGTGGTCAACGACTTCCAGCCACCGTTCATCGACACCATATTGATGTTGACGTAGATCAGGAGGTCTGATTCGGCGGCTCGCTTGTTGAGCTGGACGCTTTCGCCGTGACGGGTTTCGCCCAGCAGGGTCATTCCCTCTGGGTCTTCGGCATCGTGGTTGTAGAGCATGCCGTAGGGTGCAAACGCTTCGTAGACACGATCGCCTACGGCGTGGCGAAGCTCGTCTTCGGTCATTCGGCGGTGCAGGCCAAGCGCCGCGATGATGCACGTCGGTTTCACCGGCGGGTACGCTGGGCGTCGAGCACCGCTTCGAGGATTCGCTGACGCGAGTCAGGCTTCGCCATTGGTGGCAAGGGGAGTGACAAATCATCGAATGACAGAGCTTCATTCTCAGCGTCATCGAGGGCTGGCAGGATCGTCGTCGATGGGGTTAGTGAGGGGATCGAGGACGGCTGGCTAGAGTCCGAGGCCACGTAGTGGCTCGCCCGGATAGACAACTGGCCATGAACGAACTGGGAGTCGATACGGAAACCCCACCGTGATGGAACAGGATTGGCGGTGTGCGGCGATCGACCTCGAGGACGAATCCTGGACGAGGGGCGCTACGAGGGGCTTCTGACATTACTTGCGGCTCCGTTTGGCTGAGGGGAGTTTCCCAATGGGAACGAACTTGTCGGTGCCGCCTCGGCTCTTTGACCAGTATTCGGTCAGCCAGCCACGCTTGGTTGCGATGGACGCCAGGCGGGTTTCGGGATTGATCGCGACCGGGAACCCAACTGCTTCGAGCAGGGAAGGTCGGACGAGGAATCAGCGTAGGCCACCGACTGGCGAAGGTCGACGCCTGGCGTCTCGGCGGGTCCCGGAGCTGCTGGCGTGACCCGCCGGTGGGCGGCACCGAGGAGTTCGCCCGCATTTGCCGCATCGCGCACCATCTCAGAACAGATGATGTCGTCGAACAGGGGGCGGAGCGGTCGACCACGATGTTGAGGGCGCCGGTGACGCTGAGCACGGTGCGGTGGCCGAGTGCGCATGTTCGCGAATCCTCGACGGACGGCGGCCGGGTAGGCCTTGGCCAGGATGTGGTCGGAGAGGAGTTCGGGCCCGAGCTTGTCCATTTGCTCGACCGAGGCACCGCACGCAGCGGCGATAGAAGCGGACGCAGAAAGTCGGTGCGATCACGGGCGTCGAGCGCGCAGCAGCCTGGCCTTCGGCTGCGTGGTCTCGAGCGTGAACCATCCGGTCACGCGGCCCCATATTGCGGGTGGCGAGCCAGGCATAGCTAAACACGACGTTGCTGGCGATGATGGTGTTTTTCGAGATCGAAGGCTGCGAGTTGGCGCCGGGGCCAGCACCCGCTTACGGAGGCGCTTGATGCGGGCGTCAGGGTCGGACCGGCTCGCCCGTTGTCTTGACCTGAGAGTATCGACGACAGCCGGTGGTGAATCTGGGTGACGTAGTGGTCCCAGCTGATAACGCCAGTCGCAGCATGACCTGTTCTTCGGCGCTCATCCGTTCGTGAAAGCCTGATGAGATTTCGACGCCATAGAGGGTCTTCGGATTCGGTGCGAATGCCGTAGATCTCTTGACGGGAACGCTCGCCCGGTCGACCAGTTCCTTCTTCTCGTCCACCTGCGAGCTGATCATGGCGTTCTTGCCTCGGCAGCGGCAGCATCTTGAGCGCCTTGCTGGCGATGTCGAGATTGCGTTGCGCCCGGTCGAGGTTGCGCCTCGACGGCGCCGTCGGGAACCTCCACTCAGGATGACTGGACTGCCGACCTTTTGTACCGCAGCTATGGAGCCTGTTGAACCAGCCGCTCAGCCAGGAAGTTGACTAGTCGGCGGCATTGGTGAGGGTTTCTGGTACCGGAGGCGATCTGGGTGACGTGTCGACCGTCTTGACGCCGATGCTAATCAATGGCTGCGACCACGACGGATGGCGGGCGATTTTACCATGTCGACGGGGACGACGTCGACGATGCCCTGGGTTGCCGGGGAACTCTATGAGGAGGCCTTAAGGAAGATGATTGGACGGTCGCCGCGTGGTGCTTGATCCAGCCCGGCTCGCCTTGACCCACGCCGACTCGATGATGGCCGCAACGATGGAGACCGGAACATTGCCCTTGGTCTCGCTCAAGCAGCGCTCGCCGAGCGCCTTGGTGTAGGCGCGTAGGAGTCGGGCCAACCTGAGCGATTGGGCTCGGGCTCGGCCGGCTTCGACGAGTTGGTCGGCGACCCGGCATCAGCTGGTGAACTGTTCATCTTGGCCGACAGCAGTGGCGTGCCAGCGGCACCGAGTTCGTAGAGCGCGTCGGGTGCCGAATTCCGGGCGAGTCGCTCGACCGACCGGCTCTCGGCGTCGAAGTCGTCGCGCACCCGCCGAGCCGCGGTCACTTCCGAGCGCCAGTCGACGTCGATGTGGAACGGGCTGCTCGATGGCGGCTGCCGCCGCCGCGACGACGGCCAGCGACGTAACAGGTGGACACGGCGACAAGGTATCTGGTTGTCCTGCGACTTCAAGACATTAGCGACCCGAGAGGCGCTCGAGGAGGTTGACCTCGACCGCACCATCGAGGGGGTATCGAAGCTTCACGGTGGCCGCACTGTGGATGATCGTGTCAAGCTGGTGAAGGTCTGATGGTTGCCGCCAGTGGCACCCAGACCGCTCTGGTCCCGACGTCGCCAGCAACACCGCGACGCGCCGCTCGATCGCTGTCCCAGAACTCGGTCTGAACAGATCGGCGAGTAGTGGTCAAACGCGTTATTGCGGACGGCAGCCTGCCGGGCTGGGTCGATCGCCGCACTGTTGTTCGTCGAGGAGAACATCCGCACCGGGAACCGAAACGATATTCCCCGACGACAGGCGCCGATAGCCGGCCGTACCGCGACCGCTGCGTTTCCCGAGCTGCCGGCATCGAGGCCGTCGGCGACGAGAATTCCTTTACCATTGTGCGACCACCGGCCTGAGCAACAAATTAGTCGCCCTCGTTCCATGTTTGCCGAGCGTGGTGGGCAAGCAATATCTTCGATAACCTCAGCGTCCTTGTTAGGTCAGCCAGCAAAACCATTTTGTATCACTTCGGCCAGCGAGAAGCCGTCGGGGCCGTTTTGCTGATAAAGCGCCCGAGCGGCACAAACCGGCTCGAACAGGCGGCCGCCCAGTCCGAGCCGGATGGGACTGGCGACGGCCGTCGTTGCCGCGCTCTGGCTGTCCGCCGGCCCGATCTTGTTGGCCTGCTGGCGTGAGGGTGGAGCCGGGCCGACGACATCCACGTCGCCAGCGTGCTGCTGAGCGTCCTCGAGCCCTGGCTGACGATGCTCTTGGTTGCGCCCGCGACGGTATGGACCAAGGGGTGTTCAGGAGATCTTGACCTGCGTTTGCCCCGAGCCTCGGATCACCACTCGTCACCGGGGTGGCTGCCGACCCGGTGGCTCTGACTGCGGTGGGAATGAAACGATGGTCAGGGCGGCTGCACAGCCCGGAACAGGCCGTGCTTGATGTCCTACGGGCGACCCTGTTGCCGCGGTAGTCAGTACGACCACGGATCGGTTCGCGGCACGACTACTCTATTCCGGTGCGTCGAATCCTTGCCCTCGCGAAGTTCTTGTCTTTGTCCTGCCATAACGGCGCTCGGTATGGCACCGGGCACGATCGGTGCTGCTGGCGCCCGCCAAAGTGCGTGCGATTCGGTCGTTGATGAGGCTGGCGTCCTCGATGCCGATCTGGTCGCCGAGACGATCCGCTGACTGTCCGCCGACGCCACCTACGCCGTTCGCATTCTGCAGTCGGCTCCGGGCGGCGACATCGACGCCGCAGCCGCCACGATCATTGCCGACTGCTATCCCGACGGTCTCGACAACAAGCAAGACGATCTGGTGCTGATTATGGCGTCCATCGACGATCGAGCGAGCCTGGATCTCGTATGGAGCCGATCACACCGCGGCCTTGCGGACGTCGGCGATTCGATCCGCTTGACGTGCTTGGGGCGGACCGGGCCGGGAGCTACACCGACGGCGTTGTCGATGCCTTGGGTGCCATCGATGCCAAACTCGAAACGGTGGCGGTGGCCCAGCCCGACCCCGAGGAACCAACAACCCAGCCGACTGTCATCGAGGCATCCGACGACCCAGCAGCGACAGCTCGTCGGGACTCAACACTGGCCTCGTGGCCGCAGGCGTTGGTGCGCTTGGCCTGAGCGTTGCCGGCGTCGGGTTCGCGAGTGCGCAGCGCAAGCTCAATCCACGCCAGGCAGGTCTTCGCTGACCGTAACAACCTGTTGCGCAAAGGCCGGCTCGGCGCACGAACGGTCGTTTCGCCTTGCCGCTGAGTCCGCGCTTCGGCGTCAGACGAGCGCGGACGGATTCGCGACGTCCTCGAACGGCCTATCGAAGCACATGATCGCGAGGTGGACGAGGTGACGCTGTCGGCGTCGCTGCTGACCGACGCGGCCTCAACGGTGTGGCGAAAGCCAACAAGCAGCAGCTTGCCTTGGCCTTGTGAACGGATGGTCTCGCACGAGCAGACCACCTCGCAGCGCTCACGACGGCTGCCGATCGGTTAGCGGCATTCGGCCGGCACCTGTCAAAGCTCGGCATCACCCGCCGACGAAGATCAATCTGATCGACGAAGAGATCACCGAGGCGCTGGTGCCTGGAGCCGATCGGGTCGCTGCCGGCTGGAAGGTTGAGGCGGCCATCGGATCGACCGAACGGTGCTCGTAACACGATCCGAGCGATTGACCTAACGCCGCTGGCGGTCGATTGGCTCGCTCTCTCTGACCAGATCGAGGGGGCCGAAGCGATCTCGTTCGAGGCGACCCACGAAATCCAGAGCGTGGTCGATCGTCCACTCAACTTCACCGAGTGGAGTGACCGGTTGGTCGAGGCAGCCAAAAACGAACGGACTCGAGTCGAACATGTCCGTGGCGACCTGGCCAAGATCGAACTAATCCACGCCGACGAATCCTGGCGCTGGGTGCGTGGTCATCCCGAGCTGGCGCTCCGCCACCTCCACGACGCCGATGGCTTGAGGGGCCAGGCCATCGCCGAACCACTCGCTCAGCAAAACTGGGATGAGGTTGGCCGCCTGCTCGAAGCCGCTGGCCTGAAGCTGATCGATGCCGATGCCCTGCTCGACGAGTTTGATGATCTCGCAATGGAACTCAATCACTCGCTGGCCGCTGCGGCCGAGCTGGTTCGAACTGGGATGGAACGTGCTCGTCAGCTCGACGACTTCATCGAGCGGTACGACGACGACCTCGGCGCTCGCTTCGATACTGAACCGCGTCGGGTCGAGGCCGCCCTTCTCGATTCGGCTGCGGAACTTCGACGGCCCCGGCCAAACTATTTGCGGGTCGCAGCCACCACCGAGCTGACAATCCGGGCGATCGACGCGCTTATGGTCGACGCCCAGGAGGAGCACGCTCGAATGGAGGCCCTCCGTTCCCAGCTTGCTACCGAACGGGCCAGGGCGTTGCGCAGCATCGACAATGCCCGGCGCTCGATCGGCTGGGAGTTGTTCAAGTCTCGGGCCGGTCGCTCACTCGATGAGCTCGACCTCGACCTCCAACGACTGTCCGGGCCGCTCGAGCGACAGGTAAAAGAGGCCGCTCAGATAGCAGACGAAGCGCTCGTTATCCGCCAGGAAGTCATTGCCAGGCGACGCCGCCAAAACACCTGGATCGTCGTTGGCGGCGGTGGCGGCGGTCGCAGTGGGGGAGGGGGCGGCTTCAGCGGCGGTGGCGGCAGCTTTGGTGGTGGCGGTGGTTTCGGCGGCGGTGGTGGCGGCTTCGGTGGTGGAGGCGGCGGTGGCTTCGGTGGCGGCTCGTCGTCCGGAAGCTGGTAGGTGGTTGCAGGCTAACGGTCGGTCACACGCTTTGCCGTGCGACGTTCGTGACGCTCTATCGCGAGCTCTACGAGGCGGTCGATGAGGTCGGCGTACGGTAAGCCCGACGCCGCCCAGAGCTTCGGATACATCGAGATCGGGGTGAACCCGGGAATCGTGTTGAGTTCGTTAAGTAGGGGGCCGCGGCCCCCTTCCTCGTAGAGAAAGTCGGCTCGGGCCATTCCCTCGACCCGCAAGATGCGGTATGCAGCCTCAGCGAGTCGGACCATCTCATCGACTGCCTCGGCGGGGAGCTCGGCGGGGATGACCAGCTTGGCTGCTCCGTCGACGTATTTGTCGTCGTAGCTGTAGAACTCGGCGCCCGGCACGATTTCGCCCGGCACGGACACGTCGATGGTGTGGTTGCCAAGCACGGCGAACTCGATCTCTCGAGCCGTCACCCCCTCCTCGACGACGACCCACTCGTCGTAGCGAAACGCAAGGGCAAGCGCGGTATCGAGCTCGTCGAGCGTGTCGGCCCGGCTCACCCCGACCGAGGAGCCCATGTTGGCTGGCTTGACGAAACACGGGAAGCCGAGTTGGTCAGCGATCGCGGCCGAGTCACCGTCAAAGAGGGACTCATTGATGGTGATCCAACGCGTCTGGGGAATGCCGGCGAGGGCCAGAATCTCCTTTGCCTTTGCCTTGTCCATTGCGATTGCGGAGCCAAGAACACCGGCGCCAACGTACGGGACGCCCGCGATTTCGAGGAGGCCCTGCATTGTTCCGTCTTCGCCCATCGGGCCGTGGAGAAGCGGCAGTACCACGACTTGTTGATTCTCTGGCACCGCCAGTGCGGCAGCAGGAACTGTGGCTGAGCCGACCGGGCTCAACGCGGCAGGCAGGGCGGCCGGGCCCGCCTGCAGAGCGGCGATAGTGTCGTCGGCTATCGCCCACTGGCCGAGGCGTGAGATCCCGATTGGCACCACCTCATACTTGGCTGGATCGGCGGCCGCGACTACGTGGGCGGCCGTTGTGCAGGACACGTCGTGTTCGGCCGACTGGCCACCAAAGAGCACGACAAGACGAATGCGAGGGGAGGATGCGAGGCCGGTGAGATCGGTCATCGGGTCAGAGTAGTGCTGAACGAGCGAAACGTCGGCTACACCTACAGGGTGAAGTTTCTGCTTTCCGATCTTGCAACTCAGCTCGGCGGCCGACAATTCGGACCCGATCTCACCGTGGATGGCGTGTCAATCGATAGTCGATCCACGAACCCTGATTGTCTGTTCGTTCCGATCGTGGCCGAACGAGATGGCCACGATTTCATTGGCAACGCGCTCGACGGTGGCGCCAGCGCCTACCTGACCCAGCAGTCCCGGTAGGTGGCTCCGGTATCTGGGTCGAATCGACGACCCGTGCCCTCGCCGCCATTGGATCGTTGAGCCGTCTCCGGCTTCCCGCTCCCGCTATTGGGGTGACGGGTAGTGTCGGCAAGACCTCGGTCAAACACATGATTGCGGCCGCGACGTCAGCGGCCGCTCGAACCCACGCCAACGCGGCGTCGTTTAACAATGAACTTGGCCTGCCCTTGACGCTCGCCAATGCGCCCGACGATACGCAGGTCACGGTCGTCGAGATGGGGGCACGCGGCATCGGCCACATTCGAGACCTGTGCGAGATCGCTCGGCCGACGATCGGGGTTGTGACGAAGGTGGCGCTAGCCCATAGCGAACTCTTTGGCTCAATCGAAGGCGTTGCCGCGGCCAAAGGTGAACTCGTCGAGGCGTTGCCCCCCGACGGCGTCGCGGTCCTGCACGCAGGTGACCCCCATGTGCGGTCCATGGCCTCCCGGTCTGTCGCCGACGTTATTTTCTACGGTGATCCGCGCGCCGACGTCTACGCCAGCGACGTCCACTTCGATGAGCTGCTCCGAGGCCGGTTCGTCGTCACGACGCCCGCTGGGTCAGCCGACGTTCGCCTCGCGGTGAGCGGCGCTCACATGGTCGATAACGCCGTTGGCGCGATCGCTGCCGGCACTGCTGCTGGCCTCGATCTGGCCTCCCTCGTGGCTGGACTAGAGCGGGCCGTCATCTCACGTTGGCGGATGGAAATTGACCGGACGGCGAGCGGTGGGATTGTCATCAACGATGCCTATAACGCCAACCCAACGTCGATGCGGGCCGCGTTGGCGGCACTGTCCGCTCTCGATGTGGCCCGCCGCGTGGCGGTGGTTGGTGTGATGGCCGAGCTTGGGGAGGAAGGTCCGGCCGAACACCTCGCCATTGCCGACGAGGCACTCGCCGCTGGCATCGATGTCATCGCCGTCAACGCGCCCGCATATGGTCCACGCGTCCGCCATGTCAGCGATGCTGTGGCCGCAATCGCAGCAGTCGCTCGCGTGGGTGACGGCGACGCCGTTCTCGTCAAGGGCTCGCGCTCGGCGGGACTCGAACAGATTGCCGCGATTCTGCTCGCGTAAGCCCGTTAGTCTGGCCCGATGTCTGCTGCCGGCAACACCAACCGCTGGGTCCTTGGGGCCCGGCCCCGCACCCTGCCCGCCGCCGTCGTACCGGTGGCCGTTGGCACGGCGGCCGCCGCCGGCAGCGGCATCATATGGTGGCGAGCGGCTGCGGCGCTGGTCGTGTCGTTGGCGCTTCAAGTCGCTACGAACTTCGTCAACGATTACGCCGATGGCGAACGTGGCACCGACAACGATCGGGTTGGCCCCGTCCGTCTGGTTGGCTCAGGTTTGGCAACCGCGAAGCAAGTGAAAGTCGCGGCGCTACTCGCATTCGGCGTCGCTGGCGTTGTCGGTGGACTACTCGCTCTCGCGGTTGGGCCCGAACTCTTTGTCGTCGGTGCGGCTTCGATTCTTGCCGGCTGGGCCTACACCGGCGGGCCAAAGCCCTACGGCTACCTCGGGCTTGGAGAAGTGTTTGTGTTTGTGTTCTTTGGGCTTGTTGCCACGATGGGGTCCTTCTACATCCAGACCGAGGCCATCAGTGCGTTGAGTTCCTGGGCTGCGGTTCTCGTTGGCCTCCTTGCTGTCGCCCTGCTCGTCATCAACAATCTGCGCGATATTCCCGGTGACACCGCCGCGGGCAAGCAGACGCTGGCCGTTCGTATCGGCGACGCCAACACGCGAACCCTCTATGTGTTCCTCTTCGTCGGGGTGGCCGTCGGGGTCGTAGCGTGCGCCGTCATTCGCCCACCTGCTGCGCTCGGCTTGATCGGTCTCCTTGCCGCCATCCCGCCGGTCAAGGCCGTTCGCCAGGGCATGAGCGGTGCGGGTCTCATCCCGGTGCTTGGCGGCACGGCCAAGGTGCAACTCGCAGTCGGTTTCTTCCTTACCGTTGGTTTGGCCCTCGGCGCCTAGCGCCTCACCCGAGGCAATAACGCTTAGTTTTTGTCGGAACTGGCCGATACGTAGGGTGTGACGCAAGTTGTATCGGGAAAGAGAACACGATCGTCGGCCGCTCCAACCCCTGCTCCGTCGCGCCACAACAAGGGTCAGACGGA